>JAEUML010000273.1 GCA_016792785.1 Alphaproteobacteria bacterium | reverse complement strand
GCGGTCTACGACTTCGTGGCCGAGGACGGCGGGATCGAAGGTCAACTGCGCGGCACGGGCGGCGAGAGTGGTTTCAACGACGACGTCGTGACCGTTCAAAACGGCACCCACTACTTTGTTCAGGGCGGTGAAGGCGCGGGCGTGATCAACTTCGCGGCATTCAACGTCGAAGCCGGCGGCACCGCCGTCATGGGCTCACGCTTCGTCGGCGATCCGAACGGCAGCCCGTTCGGCTTCAGCAATGTCGACGAACTCAACGTCAACGCCGGCGGCCAGCTTTATCTGGATCATGAGGCGATCCTGAACGTTGACGAATTCACCCAGGCCGCGGGCGGCACGACGACGTTCTTCCTGTCCGCCCCCGATGGCGGCGAGACAAGTTCGTTTGCGGCTGCCGTCTCCGCAGCCTCGACCGGCGTCGGCACGCTCGGCGTTCATCACGGCCAGATTAATGCGTCCGGTCCGGTGACGCTCGACGGCACGATCGCAGCGGTGCTTGACCCGCTGTCGTTCGCGGGCACGAGCCTGACGCAGATCGACTACGAGGACGTCATCGTCGGTACGTCGCTTTCCGGCGACTTCGACGCCGACGCGATATTCGGCAATTCGTACTTCTACTCGCTGAGCCACCTCATCGACGGCAACACTGTCGATTTGCGCCTCACGCGCGCCAGGTTCGACAGCGTGTCGTGCTCGGCCAACAACTCGAGCTATGGCAACGCTTTGGAGCAGCTGTTCCAGGGCGGCAACTTGAACAGCGACGCGGGCTCGCTCTTCACGTTCCTCAGCCAGCTCGATAGCGGAAGCGAAGTCTGCGACGCCTACGACGAACTCGGCGGTACGGTGATCGCCGATCTGGGCTCGATCATCGTCGAGGTCGCAGGCCCCTGGAAGGCGATGGTCAACGACCGTCTGAACGGCATCGGCTCCGGATCGTGCGGACTGGCAGGCCCGGGCTGGTGTTTCAACCGCTTTGCGGCAAACGAAACCGGCGCGGGCCAGGTCATGACCGACGCGACGCCCGGCGACGATCCGTTCGCGTGGCTGCGCACGGGTGTGCGCCGGGTCGGTGAGACGGCAGCCTGGGGCCGCTTGGTCGGCGTATGGGGCGACACGGACGGTTCGGCAGGTGTTGGCGGCAGCGACTTCCAGATCACCGGCGGCATCGTCGGTGTCGATCACGTGTTCACGCCGATCTTGTTGGCGGGCGTCGCGGCGCAGTGGACGACGAACGACATCGACTTCGACGGCCGCCCCGACAACGCGGATGTAGACAGTCTCGAACTCGGCGCCTACGTCTCCTGGGGCGACACGCGCCTCTACTTGAACGCGAACGCGAGCTTCATCTGGCACGACTTCGACGTGAACCGAGTCGTGTTGGGCTCGGCCGTCAACGGCGACTACAACGGCACAACGGTCTCGGCCTACGCCGAGGCCGGCAAAATCTTCGAGGCCGGCCGCTGGCGCATCCAGCCGTTGGTGGCGTTCAGCTATGCGCACCTCGAAACCGACGGGTACACCGAGACCGGCCCCGTACCGGCGACATTGCTGATCGTCAACGGCTCGGACTTCGACTCGCTCAAGAGCATGATCGGCGCTCGCTTCGCTTATCCGATCCAACTCGACAGCGGCCGCAAGCTCGTGCCGGAAGCGCGTGTCGTTTGGGCGCACGAGTTCTTGGACGATCAGTCGAATTTCGTCGCTGCACCGGTCTTCGCGCCGGGTGCGACGTTCCTCGTCCAAGGCGAAGAATACTCGCGCGACAGCATCATCGTGGGCACGGGCATCTCGGCTCCGCTCACCGATCAGACCACGATCTTCATCGACTACGATGCCGGTCTGAACGCCGACATCACGACGCACACGGTTTCAGCGGGCTTCCGCACGCGCTGGTAGTCGGACGCATCGCCGGCGCGAATACCAAAGGGGCTCCTCGTGGAGCCCCTTTTCTTTAGAACCGCATCAAATGGCCTATACGCACGGAGGCTTGCGTCGTCGCCGAACGGTAGTGATTGCCGTCGATGAGGTCGCCGCTTTCGCCGAGCGAAACGAAGAGCTCCGATCCCGGCGAAAACTCCCAACGATAGCGCGAGGACAACGTCACGGCGCCCGAGATGTTGTCGTACTGCGCCTGCGTCCGGAGCTGCATGTCCGGCGTGAAGTTTAGCGTCAGGTTGAGCGCGTAGATTTGAATCTCGACATCACCGGTCGGCAGCGAAATGTTGAAGAACTGGTGGTTCGCGCCGATCTCCCACGTCGTGTCAGGCCGCCAGTTCACGCTCGCCGAGGTTCGGAACATGGTGCCGCCGTACCAATCGCAGCAGCGAATCTCGAAGACGCCCGAAATCGGCCGGCCGATCGACGTTTCGACGTTGAGCGAGACGGCCGTCCACTCGTACTCGCCCGCCGTCACCGGCACGTTCCTCGGCAGGAAGAATGTGAACGGCACACTCTCGTAGTCGTTGAAGACGTTGATGAACGCGAGATCCGTGTCTTGCGTTTGGCCGCCGAACCAGGCGCCGTTCTCGCGCGACTCAAGCCGGTCTTCGAGGTCGGTGACGAAGTTGTACCAAGTGCCGACTTCGAACCACCGGACCCAGGAATCCTCCGGCCGTCCGCGCCAAACGAAATTGCCGTCGTAGTAACGGATCGCGGGCCGGTTCACGAAGCCCAGCGCCGGCGCATAGTTCGCGCCGACCTCTTTGAACTGGAAGCGCGTACTGAACGGCTCGTTCGGATAGGAAAGCTGCACCCCGAATGCGTCGTCGTCGCCGAACGCGCTCGAAAAACTGCGCTCGTAGAAGAAGTCGGCCTGGAACGTATCGCCATCGAACCATGTGGAGTTGCGGTATTGGAAGTCGGCACCGGCGACGGTGTTCTCGGTTTCGCCCGTCGGATCGCCGTTCGTGAACACGATACCGACCTTCGACTGATCGAACACCGGAAGAGTGAAGCGCGCCGCGGAGAGAATCTGATTGTCGCTGATCTCGGTGCCCGCGGTGTCGACGACAAGCGCGCCGACGCCAAGGTCACCGATCTGTCCGGAGAGTTTGCCGCCCGCGACGATGTCGACCGGTGTTCCATTGACGAGGCCGATATTGCGCGAAAAGAACGGCCGCCCGTTGACGTCGTTGTTGAGATTGTTGCCGCCGAACTCGAACACGGCCGCGTCTTGCAGGAAGAAATCACGCGTCTCGGGGAAGAAGAGCCCGAACCGACCGGTGTTCACCTGGCGCGTGTCCAATGGCGCGTCGGAGAAGTCGGTATTAAACGTCAGCGTGCCCGTCAGCGCCGGCGTGATCTTGTAGAAAATGTTGCCCGACGGTTCGAGTGTCACGTCGTTTTCTCGCGGCCGCTCCCACTCGCGTTTGTAGCGCAGTGCGAGAAACGGCTGAACGTCGAGCCCAAGCCCTTGCGCGGTGTTCGTGATGCCGGTCAGCGTGCCCGAGCGCGATATGTCCCGCGACGAACGCTGATTGTCGATCTGCGCCCAACGGATGCGTTCGCCCTTGCGCCGGATCAGGCGGAACAGATCAAAGCCCCAATCGCCGTTCGCGACATCATACGAAATGCTGCGAAACGGGATCGCGACTTCCGCAACCCAGCCGTCCTCTGTCACACGGCCGTGCGCGTGCCAGATCGTGTTCCACTCGGCCAGAATGTCGCTGTTGTTCTGAAGCAATCCCTCAAAGCGCGCGCCGAGAGGGTTGACCTCGAAAATGTAGCCGTCGCGCCGCGTTTTGTAGGGATCGAGATAAATGCGGACGAGATCGTCTTGGCTAAGATTGCCGTCGCGCGACTTCACGCTCGCGTTGATCGCCCCCGGCTCGCGATCGAAGACCCGAAACGCGAAATAGAGACTGTTCTCGTCGTAGAGCACGCGCACTTCCATGCGCTCGCTCGCGGGCTGCGCCTCGTTCGGCTCCAGCTGATAGAATTCGTCGATGACGCGAGCCTTCGCCCACGCCGCATCGGAAAGGTCGGCGTCGATCTTCGGCGCCTCCGCCGGCGCGATGCGCACGGCCGCCGCAGTCGGCTGATAAGTCGCGAAGTCGCGCGCCGGCTGCCCTTGGGCCGCGGCTGCGATTGTCGTCAGCAATAAGAGTCCTGTGCCCGCGCACGCCTGCGCGAGCTTGCTCCCGATGTGAGCGTGCACGTATCCCCCCGCGTACTCTCGAGGTTCGAGGGAACACGATTACGGGGACACACTCTCGTTAAAACCGGGAGAGTTGGTTCACGACCGGGTGAGGGCCGTTAGGCCTGAATCAATTACAGGTTGCTACCCCCCGTGGTTAACCTGCTATAGAGTACAACCCTAGGGGATCGGGTAGTCGCGTACGGCGCCGGGGGGCACTGCCGATGGCATCTCTAATCTTGTTCGTTTTGGGTGTCGCAGCACCGCTGGCTGCGGCTTTGGCGGTCATGTGGCTTGAGGATCGTCGCCGGTCCTACCTCAAAATGCGCTTCGAGCGGGTCACCCAAGACAACCGCGGGTTGAAGCTTGCGCTTAGCTCGAAGGACGCCAACTCGACGAATGCCGTCCGTGTACCGGCCAATGTCGATGCCCGGGAAGTCAACCGCTTGCTCGACGAACTGGCAGGGAACGGAATTCTGGTCGAGTGGCTAAAGCTCGGTGTGAAGTCGCCGGCCGAGGCAAGCGCGCGCCTGATGGGCGTGCGCGAACAGGACGCGGAGACGCTTCAACAGGCGATCGCAGAGTGGGGACCGCACGGCGTCGTCGCGGCGCTCGATCGGCTCAAAGGCCGCCTCGCCGCTGTCGCCGAAATGGAAATGATCTGGGCCGACCCGCATTCGCATGCCGAGCGCGACGCGACCTCGATGCTTGAACGCACGATGTGGGTCTTCGAGCCTGAGTACGTGGTGGGCGAGGGGCGCTTTGCCGTCGATCCGCGCATCGGTGCCGTGTCGCGGCCGGCTGTGGGCGCCTCGCTCTCGCCTGGCCAAGCCAAGGACGGCGACCCGACGCTCGTGGTCGAACTGAAGAACGCGCGCGTCACCGTCGGCGCCGACGAGCAACTGCAAGCGTGGAACAACGTTCGCGAACTGATGCGCGGCGGAAATGTGCGCGAACGCGATCCCGTTGAGGTGTTTGTGGTCGGCGGCGCTGTCGACGAACTGGAGGCCAACCCGCGCGTCGAAGGCCGCTTCCGAAACGTTCGCATTACCTCGTACGATTACAATCAACTGATCGCCCGCGCGAAGCGTTTGACGTTCGGCCTCTACGACGAACTGAAGGACTCGGCGCCGTTCCTGCGCCACCATCGCGAAGACATCGCCGCGGCGGAGCAGGCGGCCGTCGATCAAGCTGCCGCCGAGGCATCCGCGCCGCCGCTGGAAGAGGAACCTGTGCGCCCGGCAGAATTGGCCGAAACGCCGCGTCACGCGGAGTACGCCGAGCCGCACCGCGGCGCCGTTCCCGAGCAACCCGAAGTCCGCCGCAGCGGCTTCGACGGCGACCACATCGTCATCGGCAAGCGCAGACACGCCGCGCAGTGACGCTTCGCTATCGCCTGATTGCGTTCGACACTGCGCATCTGCCGGAACTGACCGACCTCTGGATCACCGCATGGACGAAGGCGATGCCGGCGATCGATTTCGAATCGCGCCGCACATGGTTCGTCGATCACTTGATCGCAATGCGCGACCGCGGCGTCGACGTGATCTGCGCCTTCGACGCTGCAAACGGCACGATGGCAGGCTTTGTCACGCTCGACAGCAAGAGCGGCCACATCGACCAGCTTGCCGTCGCGCCCACTTATTGGGCAAAGGGCGCGGCGCTCTCACTGATCGACGAAGCGAAACGCCGTTCGCCGCGCCTTCTTAAGTTGGAAGTGAACCAAGACAACCCGCGCGCGGCCCGCTTCTACGAACGCGAAGGCTTCACCCGCCGCGCCGCCTCCGCAAACCCGGTGAGTGGCCTGAAGACGTGGCGGTACGAATGGGCACAGAATTAACCGCGCTCAGGCGTCCCGCGTCGCTCGCACCAGCTTCGCGAAATCGACCTTCGCGATCGGTTCCAATTCCTTGATCACGCGCGCTCCCTGTTGGGATGCGTCGACCAGGAAGTCGAAGCCGCCGTCCCGGAGACGGCATTGGTCGGCAAGCCGCGCCTGCAAGTGTTCGCGCCGTGCCGCACCCATCTCCGGATTCATCTTCAATTCCGCCTCGACGTCGTTGCACTCGGCAGCGGCTTCCATCGCGCCTTCGACACCCATCATCGTGCGCAGCAGCGTCGTGTGTATGCGCGCCCGAAGCGCCGGGTCCCTGAGTTCGAACAGCCGCTCGCGATTGCGATCATAGACGTCGAGCTCGCGCCGGATCATGCGCAACAGGCGCATCGTCACAGGGCCGTAGGGATTGCCAATCCCGCGCGCGCGCCCCGCCGCTTCGACCGTCACGCCGAGCAGCGCCATGACTTCGCCGAAGAAGAGCGCCGCCTGCCGCTCCCGCCGCCGCGAGTCGACGCGGTGCTCGATCTGTGTCGCCACGAATCCGCCGGCGGTAGCCAGAACAGCGCCCGCGACAACGGCCCACAATGTGTCCAAATTGGAGATGAAGTCGAACGTCTCGGCGCGAACCGGCATGTGGAGCCCGAAATCCTTGCAACGGCTGTGGGCGCCCATCTAAGCCTCAAAACGCCCCCGCGCGAAGACCTTGCCCCCGGAAAGCCACGGGGTTAATAAGACGCCCCGCCATTGGGGGATCGTCTAATGGTAGGACTGCAGACTCTGACTCTGCCTGTCTAGGTTCGAATCCTAGTCCCCCAACCAGCCATCCGACAGCACCACGCCCCGTGCCGGGTGCTCCCCCGAAGGGGGCGCATTCAGCAGCGTTCGGCATCGCGAAACGGGACGGCGCTCTCCAAAACTTCACCGTCTGGTCCAGGGGCAACCGTCCTCAGCCAGTCGCCGGCGTGGCCGGCACCCGTCGCGGCGCGCGTAACGCCTGTCACACTGTCCCCAGAAATCCCGACACGCGACGCGTTGGAGCGCGCAATCGACCCGGCAGAAAAGGCGAACGATAGGAAATTAATCAACTGGAGGAGTGGAAATAGAAGGCCATGTATTGGTTTGATACAATATGATCGCGATTATGGTTAGTTTTGGTTGAATATTGACTTGTCAAGTGTAGGCGTGGATTTTCGCGCGGGTGGGGGAGAAGAGGTTTCGCACCGGCTTCCTTGCTTTCTCGGGGACATAAACAAGGGAAT
>JAEUML010000254.1 GCA_016792785.1 Alphaproteobacteria bacterium | reverse complement strand
TTCTTCGAGAAGCACTTGAAGGGCGAACTCGAGCGCATACGTTCCCGCCGTACTATCGCGCGGGCTGCTTGTGAAAGCGCCCCGGTGTAGTTACCTAATCCCCACACGACTTAGGGGGACGGCATGACGCGGGCGTTGCAGGCTGCAATGGCGGCCATCTTCTTGTTTGCATCCTTCGCCCACGCGGAAGAGGAAAAGCGCCCCGAACCCGCCAAGTCGCTTGAGGAACTCGACCGCCGCTTGGCGGACGAATTCAAGAAGTCGGGCATCCCCGGCGTCAGCGTCACCGTCATCGAAAACAACAAAATCGTGCTCACGAAAGGCTACGGCGTTTCGGACATCGAGACGAAGGCGCCGGTAACGCCGGACACCGTCTTCCGCGCCGGTTCGATCAGCAAGTCGTGGACCGCGATCGCGGTGATGCTCCTCGTCGAAGAGGGCAAGCTGAACCTCGACGCCAAGCTCGCCGATCTGATGCCCGAGATGAAGTTCGACAATCCGTGGGAAACGACGGATCCGATCCGGCTCGTCCATCTCATCGAACACACGACGGGTTTCGACGACATCGGCTTTCGCCACTATCTGATCGAAGGCAAAGACATCCCGCTCTCCGACGCGGTCGGGCTCTACGGTCCGTACAAAAGCCGGTGGAAACCCGGCACGCGCATGTCGTATTGCAACGCCGGTCCGGTCGTCGCCGGCCGCATCATCGAGAAGGTGACGGGCAAGCGATTCCAGGATTTCATCGCCGAACGTCTCACGCGTCCGCTGGGCATGGAAAGCGCCTACTGGACGAAGGAGCCGCAAATCGCCGCCCGCATTGCGAAAAGCTACAAGGACGACGGCGTCACGCCGGAACCGTTCATGGATATTCCGGCGCGCCCCTCAGGTTCGTTGAACGTCACGTCGAAGGACCTCGCGCGTCTGCCGATGCTCTTGCTCGGCCGCGGCACACTCGACGGCGTCACCTACTTCAAACCGGAAACTGCCGAGCGCATCGAGTACCCGCAAACCACGAACGGCGTACGTGCGGGCTTGAAGTTCGGCTACGGCCTCGGCGTTCTGGCCTATCCCGGGAAGAAGGCGGTTTTTCACGGCCACGACGGCGGCATCGACGGCTTCGTCTCCAAGTACGAATACGCGCCGGGCAAAGGCGCGGGCTTCGTCGTCATGGCGAACGCTCCGAAAGATGAAGCGTTCGCTCTGGCCGAGGCGATCAAAGATTACCTCGAACGCGATTGGCCAACGCCGGTGGTCGCGAATGTGCCCGTGCCGGCAGCCGACCTCGCGCGCTGGAGCGGTCAATACCAGACGATCACGCCGCGCCAACAAATCCTGGCGCTGATCACAAGCCTTGTCCAATGGCAGAGCGCAAGCGGCGACGCCGGTACGTTTTCGTTCAACGACACGAAGCGAACGCACCTGGGCGGCGGCGTGTTTCAGAAGCCCGATGCCGCTGCACCAAACATGGTGCTCGTCAACGAGCCGCAGGGCGTCGTCATGTACACCGGAACGGGCGCGAACCGCCTGGTCCCGGCGTGGGAGATGTGGGCCAAGGTCGTCTACATCGGCGCGTTCGCGGCCGCACTCGCAGCGTCCGTGATTTTCATGCTGGTTTGGATTCCCGGCGCCTTCCGCGGCCGGTTGGCCGAGCGCGGCGGCTTGACCATCCGCCTGCTGCCCACGCTCGCGCTGCTGTCCATCGTCGCACTCGCAGGCCTCGCGATGACGTTGATGTCGATCGGCGATCTGGAAATCGTGGGCAAGCCTTCATTGGCTGCACAAAACACCTACGCCTTATCGCTCGCGATCCCGGTGCTCGCCGCGCTCGCGGCCCTGCGCGCGCTGATGCCCGCCCAAGGCGCAAACAGGTTCGTCCGCGGACTGGCAGCACTCACCGCCCTGCTCAGCATCATCGCCGCGATCTACCTCTACCAGTACGGATGGATCGGCCTGAAGACCTGGGAGTAGCCACGCCATTTCGCCTGTTGCGCACGGCTGGCGGGTCCGCAATCATTGGGCCCGAAGAACCGGAGCGCAGTATCATGACCTACGCCGGAACCCGTGTGATCCACGATGCGGATTCGCATCTGATGGAGCTCGCCGACTGCCTCGACGACTTCATGGATGCAAAGACTCGCGCGCGCTACGACGATCTGCCGAAGATCAAGGCCTGGCCGCGCGACGGCAAGTGGGTGAAGGACGCGCGTGCGAAGCAGGCCGATGCCGCGTTCCGTGACGGCGCGGCGGCGAACATCCTTCTGCGCAAAGACTACGAAGCGCTCGGCGCGTTCATCCGCGAAGATCGCCCGCGCGCGCTCGACGAATTGGGCTTCGCAAGCCAACTTGTTTTCACGACCTGGTGCCTCGGCAATTTCGGTCTCGATGAGGGCAACGACCTCGGCCTCGCCTACGCGACCGCCGAAGCGCACAACCGCATGATGACGGCGTTCTGCGCCGTCGACCGCCGGTTCCTGGCTACCGCCTACGTGCCGCTCGCCGACGTCGACCGTGCGACCGCAACCGCGAAGTCCGCGCTCGCGATGGGCGCGAAGGCGCTCATGATCCCATCGCGCTGCCCGAAGGGACACAGCCCCAGCCACATCGCGTTCGACCCCGTCTGGCGCATGGCGGAGGAGGCGGGGCTGCCGATCCTCTTCCACGTCGGCGGCGAGGAGAAGATCAACCCCGACTACTTCACGAACGGCATGCCGAAGGTGAAGGACTTCCACGGCGGGGAGGAGAACTTCACCTCCGTCTCTTACATGATGATACCGCATTCGGTGATGCTGAGCCTCGCCGCGATGATCTTCGACGGCGTGCTCGACCGTCATCCGAAGCTGAAGGTCGGTGTCATCGAACTCGGCGCCTCGTGGCTGCCGGGCTGGATGCGCTTCATGGACGCCGGCGCCGACGCGTTCCGCAAGGGCGAGGAGCGCCTGCAAAAACTCTCCTTGAAACCCAGCGACTTCGTCCGCCGCCAAGTCCGCGTCACGCCCTACAGCCACGAAGACACCGGCTGGATCATCAAGAACGCCGGCGAACAGGTTTGCCTCTTCTCCTCCGACTACCCTCACGTCGAAGGCGGCCGCAACCCGCTGAAACGCTTCGACGATAGCCTGGTGACGGTCTCGCCCCAAGCGCGCGAACGCTTCTACTGCGACAACTTCATCGACCTGATGGGCGAAGGCCTTCCCGAAGACCTGCGCCGCCCGGCAAGGGTGGCGGCTTAAGAAGATGGCCGGCTGGCGGTTGCCCAAGGTGCTGAACGACGTCGCGCCGATGGCGAAACCCGTCGCCCTCTACGCGCTCGCCCTTGCCGCGGGTGCATTCGTTCTGCAGTGGCTTCAGTACAACTATGTGGCAAAGGTCTTCGCGCCCGAGATTTACATCACGCTTATTGCTCTCGGCTTCACCGGGCTCGGCATCTGGGCCGGTTACCGGCTGACGCCCAAGCCCGCGCCCTCGACGTTCGAGCGTAACGAAGCGGCGCTGAAGTCGTTGGGCCTGACCGACCGCGAGTGCCAAATCCTGCACCTGCTCGCCGCCGGCCACGCGAACAAGGAGATCGCCCGCGCCCTCGACGTCTCGCCGAACACGGTCAAGACGCACATCGCAAACCTATTCCAGAAGCTGGGCGCCGAGCGCCGCACCCAAGCCATCCACAAGGCCCGCGAACTCCGCCTGATCCCCTGACTCCTTTCGGCGGATTTCCGCGAAATCACCCTTTCGGGCGATAGCAAACAGCCCCGGCATGAGGACAAACTCCCAGCCACGACGAACGCTCGGGACGAGGTCCCGCAAAGGGAGAACACCATGGAACGCGTAACCGGGATCGGCGGCTTCTTCTTCCGGGCGAAAGACCCGAAGGCGCTCGCCCAATGGTACGAGCGCCACCTCGGCGTGCTGCAGGTGCCGACGGACTACGACAACCCCGCTTGGCGCACGGAGGCGGGCACCACCGTCTTCGCGCCGTTCCAGCACGACACGTCCTATTTCGGCGACCCGAAGCAGCAGTGGATGATCAATTTCCGGGTCAGGAGCCTCGACCGCATGGCTGACCAACTCAAGGCCGCCGGCATCGCCGTCGAGATCGACCCCGAAACCTACCCGAACGGCCGCTTCGCCAAGATCAACGACCCCGAAGGCAACCCGATCCAACTCTGGGAACCCGGCGGCAAAGACCCGAACTGACCTGACCCACGCCGTCTATCCATTGCATCTCTTCCCACCCTGGCCCCAACCGGAGTGACGGAGAACCTGCGCAAACCAGCGACCCAAGAAGGCGCCACGCATGACCAACATCGTCTTTCTCTTCGGCACGCTCTCCGGCCTCATCGTCACCTCGACGTTGCTTGCGGCCTTTACGCTCCTCGGCGCAGAGCCTGCGCCGGGATCCGAATGGCTCGGTTATCTCGGGATGATCGTTGCGCTCTCGCTCATCTTCGTCGGCGTGAAGCGCTACCGCGACCGCGAACTCGGCGGCGTGATCAAATTCCTACCCGCGTTCCTCATGGGCCTCGCGATCGCCGCGGTAGCGAGCGTGATCTATGTCCTTGTGTGGGAGGTCTACATGGCCGCGACCGACGGCGCGTTCTTCGACGTCTACATGCAGGCCTACATCGACGGCGAGAAGGCGAAAGGCCTCTCCGGTGCGGCCCTCGACAAACTGATTGCCGACATGGAGGCGATGAAGACACAATACAATTCCAGCCAACTCTTTCGCGTCGCAATCACGTTCACCGAGATATTCCCCGTCGGCTTCGTGATCGCTCTGATCTCGGCCGCGCTGCTGCAATTCCCAAAGATACTGCCCGCGCGCGCGTAGCCGTCAACCCAGCACAAGAAAGCGCAACCAATGACCAACATCATCTTTCTCTACGGCACGTTCGCGGGCCTCATCGTCATCGGCGTTATGATCGCGTTCATCGCCGCCGCAAGCGGGCAGCCGGAAATGAGCGACAACTCGCTCATCACCGGATACCTGACCATGATCGTGGCGCTCTCGATGGTCTTCTTCGGCGTGAAGCGCTACCGTGACCGCGACCTCGGCGGTGTGATCAAGTTCGTGCCCGCATTCCTGATGGGGCTGGCGATCGCCGCGGTCGCGGGAGTGATCTACGTCGCCGGGTGGGAGGTCTACATGGCCGCAACGGACGGCGCGTACATGGAGGCCTACATGGACCATTACATCGCAGGCGAGAAGGCCAAGGGATTGTCTGGCGCAGCCCTCGACAAGCTTGTCACCGAGATGAACGCAATGATGACCGCGTACAACACGAACATGCCCTACCGCATGGGTATCACGTTCATGGAGATCTTCCCGGTCGGCCTGATCATGGCACTCCTCTCCGCCGTGCTGCTGCAATATCCAAAAGTGCTACCCGCACGGGCTTGACAAGCGGGGCTCACCCGGGAGCGCGGGCATCCTGCCCGCTCTTCTTTGGTGCGACTTAGAGTCAGCCAGAGCGGGCAAGGATGCCCGCGCTCCCGGGTTGCGCCACTCCTCCCGCTTGCGGCGGCCGAGGTTACTGCCTAAACGCTCGCCACCATGCTGCGCCTGACCGAACTCAAACTGCCGCTCGGCCACGACGACGCCGCGCTTCGCGCTGCGCTGATCAAGCGTCTCGCCATACGCGCTGAGGACCTCATCGACTTCACCGTCTTCCGCCGCGGCGTCGACGCGCGCAAGCCAGCGGCGATCGTCTTCATCTACACGCTCGACGTCGCGCTGAAGAACGAGGCTGCGGCGCTGAAGCGCCTCGCGCGCGACCGCAACGTCAGCACAGCCCCCGGCATGGACTACCGTTTCGTCACCCACGCGGAAAAACCGCCCGCACGCCGCCCGGTGGTGATCGGCGCGGGCCCGTGCGGCCTCTTCGCGGCCCTCATCCTCGCGCAGATGGGCATGAACCCGATTATCCTCGAACGCGGCAAGGTCGTCCGTGAACGGACGAAAGACACGTTCGGCTTCTGGCGCAAGCGCATCTTGAATCCGGAATCGAACGCGCAGTTCGGTGAGGGCGGGGCGGGCACGTTCTCCGACGGCAAGCTCTACAGCCAGGTCAAAGACCCGCGCTATCTCGGCCGTAAAGTCCTGACCGAGTTCGTGAAGGCCGGCGCCCCGCCCGAAATCCTCTACGTGTCGAAGCCCCACATCGGCACGTTCCGCCTGGTCACGATGGTCGAACACATGCGCGCAACGATCGAAGGCTTGGGCGGCGAATTCCGCTTCCAAACCCGCGTCGAGCGCATCGTCATCGGCAAGACGAAAACCGGCGAACGCCGTGTCGAAGCCCTGATGCTCTCGGACGGCACGACACTGGAAGCCGACCACGTGGTGCTCGCCGTCGGCCACAGCGCCCGCGACACGTTCCAAATGCTCCACGACGAAGGCGTCTATATCGAAGCAAAGCCGTTCTCGATCGGCTTTCGCATCGAACACCCGCAATCG
>JAEUML010000231.1 GCA_016792785.1 Alphaproteobacteria bacterium | reverse complement strand
CCGATGATGCAGGTCTTGGGCAGGCGCGGATCGGGCGCGCGCGAAGCGACGGCCATGGTCCCCCAGTCGAAGAATACTCAGCCTGCGGAACAATGGACCGAAAGTGACGCCCCGTCAACTTTCATCAGACGCTAGGGTTTCGCCCCTCAGGGAACACGAACCACGAAAAGCTTGCGGGTCGTCTCCACGACCTCCCAGGTGCCGGAGAACCCAGGTTGGAGCACAAACGCATCGCCTGCGCGCAAGTTGACCGCCGCCCCGCCGTCAGGCGTGACGATGCTGACGCCGCCCAGGATCGAGCAGTATTCCCACTCGTCGTAGACGATGCGCCACTTGCCCGGCGTCGACTCCCAAACGCCCGCAAAGAGCTTGCCGTCCGCGCTCTCTTCGAACGTCCAGGTGCGAAAGCGCGGCGCGCCGGCAAGAACACGCTCAGGCTTTGGCGCGCCCTCCTCGAAGGGCATCGTCTCCAACCGGTCGAGCGGGAACCGCACGAATGTCATTCCGCGGCCGCCTTGACCGGCGCCACCTTCGCGGCGCGCGCAGGCACCGGCAAACCCGACGCCCGCTTTCGCCCGCGCGCCATCTCACGCTTCAACTCCGCGCAATAGATGTCGAAATTGACCTGCTGCGTGTGGCGGCGCGACTTGTAGTACTTGCCGATGTCGCGCATCTCGTCGCGCGCGATCGTGGCCGTCATCTCGGCCTCCGACGGCAAAGCGCATTCGCCGGCCAGAAACGCCGACACCCATTTCGCCTGCTGTTCCGCAAAATTGACGAGCGTCGGCAACGGCTGCGCGAGCCCCATGAAGAAGAGGTTCGGCACGCCCGGCTTCCAAATGCGCTTGTAGAGCGCGACGTGATTGTCGACGACCTCGATCACCGACCTGTCGAGGAACGGAAACGAAATATTGTAGCCCGTCGCATAGACGATCGCGTCGATCGACTCGACCGACCCGTCGGCAAACTTCACGCGGTCGCCCTGAAGCTCGGCGATGTTCGGCTTCACCGCGATATCGCCGCAGCCGACGCGCGTCAGGAACTCGCCCGAGACGGAGGGATGCGCATCCGCCGGATGATGCTCCGGCTCCGGCAAGCCGTAGTCCTTCATATGCCCGACCGCTTTCACGATCATGCGCTTGACGATCATGCGGATCATCCAGCGCGGCATCCAGGTGGGCATGACGCCTTTGTCCGGCACTTGCCCGTTGATGTATTTCGGGAATATCCAAACCCCGCGCCGCGCCGCAACGAAGAGCTTGGAGGCGATCGGCTTCTGCGAAAGCTCGGACGCGATATCCATCGCGCTGTTGCCCATGCCGACGACAAGCACGCGCTTGCCCCGCATGTCGAACGGCTCGAACGGATCGATGTATTTGTGGCTGTGGAACGAGGGGCCGTCGAACCGTCCCGGAAATGTAGGAATGTGTTCGTCCCAATGATGCCCGTTCGCAACCGCAAGCGCATCGTACATCCGCACCTCGCCGGTGGACAGTGTCACGCGCCAAAGCTTGTCGGGCGTCAACTCCGCCCGCACGACCTCCGTGTTGAACGATATCTTGCCGCGCAGCCCGAACCGGTCGACGTAAGCGTTGAAGTACTCCAGCACCTGCGAATGATGCGGATAATCCGGATACTGCGGCGGGATCGGAAGATCCTCGAACTGCATCCGGTACTTCGACGTATCGATGTGCAGTGACTGATAGCAGGCCGAGCGTCCGTTCTTGTTCTTGAACGCCCAATTGCCGCCCACCTGATCCGACATCTCGAAGCAATCGAACGGAATGCCGCGATCGGCGAAGGCCTTGGCGGTGGTGAAGCCCGAACATCCGGCCCCGATGATGCAGACTTTGGGTAACATGACGGCTCGATGAGAATGGCGGTGGGCGCATGAGCCCACGCACCCCAACATCCGTCAAGACGGGTGCAGCGTTTACCTAAGGGAAGGCGCGGCGCACGTGTTGACAGCGCCCAAGACGCGGGCATCCATTGCGCCATGAGCGATTTGCCCTCGACGGTTCCGGAACACAAGGCAGGCTACATCCTGGCGGGCATTCCCCACGCCGCCGAATTGAAGTTGACGGTCGTCGAACTGAAGGCGGGCGAGGCCGTCTGCAAAGTCCCTTATGCGGAACACCTGATCGGCAACCCCGACACCCGCGTGATCCACGGCGGCGTCATCACGGCGTTGCTTGACAATACGTGCGGTATCGCGGTCGGCACCAAGACGCGGCTGCAAGGCCAAATCGCAACGCTCGACCTGCGCATCGACTACATGAAGCCCGCGACGCCGGACCAAGACATCTTGGCCTTTGCCGAATGCTACAAGGTGACGAAGAACATCGCCTTCGTCCGCGGCGTCGCCTATCACACCGACCGCAACGACCCGATCGCGACCTGCGCCGCCGCCTTCATGCTGGGCACGAAGAGCCAGCGCGGCGCGAACGTCCCCGGCGGAGGCTAAGTGATGGAAATCATTCGCCGTGCCATCGCCGAAGGCAAGAAGCCCGACCTGCAGCAGCTGGTCGACGCGATCCCTTACTGCAAGTTCCTCGGCATCGAGGTCGATCGCAAAGGCACCGAACTGACGACGATCCTGCGCTTCGACAAGAAGCTGATCGGCAATCCCGTTCTGCCCGCGCTCCATGGCGGCGTCGTCGGCGCGTTCCTGGAAGTGACCGCCGTCATCCAGCTGATGCTCGAGGCCGAAAGCGAAGAACTGCCGAAACCCGTCGACATCGGCATCGACTATCTGCGCTCCGGCCGTCCGGTCGACACCTACGCCCGCGCCATCGTGACGAAGCAAGGACGCCGCGTTTGCAACGTGCGCGCGGAGGCTTGGCAGGACGAGCACACGCGCCCGATTGCGGCGCTCCACGGACACTTTCTGATCAAACCGCGCGAAACCGCCTGAACGGTCTTCGCTGCACCGCAACGAAGTTGCGACCTGGTTGCGCTCGCATCAGCGCAACGTGACTTGCGCGCCGCCAGGACAGTTCTACAATTCGTAGCAATACCGGTTCCCAGTTTGTTGCGTTCAATTTTTCTGAACCCTTGGAGAAACCGCTATGCGTCGCTCATACAGAGATTGGATTGCTTGGTCGCTGGTCGCGGCAATCGCCGTCGTCGCAGGCACCGAATACTACGTTCAAAGGCAAACGGGCATGTCGACGTCCGCCTACGTTTACAAAATCGTCGTCACGCCGCAGCACTGACGGAACCACACGACGGTTGTCATCGCTTCGACAAGAGGTGATGAGGGTCACATCCGTCGAATGGCCGATTCCGGCGCGCCGCAGCGCCGTCGTTGTGACGTGCGCTTCACCAAGTCATGCAACGCACGCATGCGTGGCATGAATCGACGTGGAGTCGTTTGAACTCTCCCACCGTCAACCTTACTTGGGCGTGACGGGATTTGAGGAGAGACCGATGACTTCGAACAATTGGGAAGACTGGGCCTTGGGCCTGCCGCTTGCGGCGGCGGCGGCGATTGCGTTGACGTTCGCTGGTGCGCAAACGCCGAGCTTCGCAACGGTCGCCAATGCGGCCGAGCAGAGCAAACCCGACTACGTGATGACGGTCACAGGCAAAAGGCTGCCCGCCGACTGTCACGGTGTCGAAGACGCCGCGCTGCCCGCGCACTGCGTGGCGCTGATCAACGCGACCACGGTGACGATGAGCAAAGTCGGTCAATAGAGACTGGCCGATGTCGAAGGGGCGCGGGACACCGTTCCCGCGCCTTTTTCAATTCTCGGGCTCTTCCAGCTCGACGCTATAGCCCCACAGCCGGCGAATGTGCTTGAGCACGGCATCCTTGTTGGCCTGCGCAAGCGGGATGCCGCGATGCCGGTTGTGCCGAAGCGTCAGCGTCCGGTCCCCGGCGAGGTTCGCGCCCACGACCTGAATGTCGGGCTGGTGCGATGAAAGATCGTAGAGCCGCGCCAGCGACGTTCTCAGCTTGCGATAGCCGGCGTCGTTATGGATGGCGGCCACCGTGTAAACGGGGTCTTCCGCATTGTCGCGCACCGCAAAGAGCTTCAGATCCCGCATCACCTTCGGGCTGAGGAACTGCTGAATGAAGCTCTCGTCGCGATAATTCGCCCACGCGTGCTTGAGAACGTCGCGCCAATCCCCTTTGCCCGCGAACTCGGGGAACCAGTCGCGATCCTCAGGCGTCGGCGCTTCCGAAACCCGCTTGATGTCGGACATCATCGCAAAGCCCAGCGCATAAGGATTGATGCCGTAATACCGGCTGTCGTCGAACCCCGGCTGCATCACGACGCTCGAGTGCGAATGCATGAACTCGAGCATCGAGCCCGCGCCGATCTGCCCGCGGTCGTAGAGCGCGTTCATGATGTAGTGGTGCACGAACGTGGCGCAGCCCTCGTTCATCACCTTGGTCTGCATCTGCGGATAGAAATACTGCGCGACGTTGCGCACGATGCGCAGGATTTCGCGCTGCCAATTCTTGAGCACCGGCGAGTGCTTCTCGAGGAAATAGATAAGGTTCTCTTCGGGCAAGTTCATCTGCGCGTGCAATCCGACGATCTCGTCCTCGTCGACCGACGCCAAATCCGCGCTCATGTCGCGCGCCGCACCCGGCAGCGTGCGCCAAATGTCGTTGAAGCTCTCTTCCTCGTACTGCCGGCGCTTGCGCAGCCGCTCCTCGCGCTGCGCCCGCGACGGGCGCGGCGGCCGGCGATAGCGGAACACGCCCTGCTCCATCAACGCATGCGCGGAATCGAGGATCAGCTCCACCTGCTCCGTGCCATACTTCTCCTCACACGCCGCGACGTATTTCTTTGAGAACGCGAGATAGTCGAGGATCGCTTCAGCGTTCGTCCATTGGCGGAACAGATAGTTGTTCTTGAAGAAATGGTTGTGCCCGAAACACGCATGCGCCATGACGAGCGACTGCATCGTCAGCGTATTCTCTTCCATCAGATACGCGATGCACGGATTCGAGTTGATGACGATCTCATAGGCCAGCGCCTGCCAACCCTTTTGATACATCGTCTCTTCGCGCGCGAAGATCTTGCCGAACGACCAATGGTGATACATCAGCGGCATGCCGTGCGCGGAATAGGCGTCCAGCATCTGTTCGGAGGCGATGATTTCGATCTGATTGGGATAGGTGTCGAGCTTCAGGTCGTTGAGCGCGATGTCCTCGATCGCCGAGAAGACGCGCTGCAACAGCGCAAAATCCCACTCCGCACCGTCGAAGAGAAGTTCGCTCATGCCGCGGCCACGCTCTGATTCTGCGTCAGCATCAATGCAAACAGGGCTTTCAGCAAGTCGACATGCTCGAAGCGATGACGCGAGAACACATGGTGCGTGGCGACCTCGCCGTGCCCCAGCCCGCGCAAACCGACGAAACGTGCGCCCGGCAGGATCGTCGAATTCACGGGCACCATCCCGTCGCTCTTGAGGCCGAAGCCTTCCATCCACCGTGCCGTCGGCCAGCGCGCCGAGGGCCACATCGCTTTTGTGCCCGCGACCGTGCCGACGCACAGGATCGGCACGTCGCGCACGATCTCGGCGATCCGCGCCGCGTGCCGGTCCATGTAGTGCCCGCGCCGGTCGGTCCTCAGATCGACGATGGCCTGCAGATCCGCGCCGAGCAGCCTGAGCGCCATGCGGCTGATCTTGCGCGCCCGCCCGCTGCCGGACGCGACGTCGGCAAGCGGCGATCCTTGGAACGGCGCCTGGAACGCGATCCACCCGTCGACAAAGCGTGCGACTTCCGGATGCGCAACCAGAGCCTCCAACGTGTCGAGCCCTCCCTTCGAGTGCGAGACGATCCAGGTCGGGCAATGGTGCTCGGCCAAGATCCGGGCCAACCGCTCGCCATTCTCGGCCACCGACGCGCCGGTGTCGACGTCGGCGATCTCCGCCGCGAATCCTTCGTCCTTCAGCTGGCGGACCTGATGGGTCAGGTACTCGACGAGGCGCACGCGGCTCGCCTTGAGCGCAATGCCGCTCAACACCGCCGGCACGAACAGAATGCGCGACGCGCGAATGCGATGCGCAACGCGCGCAAACGCAGCCTCCGCCTTGTCGGCTTGAAGCCGCTCGCGCTCGAAGAAGGTGCACAAGCGCTCGGTCACATCGGTCGCAAGCGGCGACCGCCGAAGCCGCGCATACGCGTCCGCATCGGCCTCGTGGTCGAGCCACGTCAGGACCCGGCCCCAAACGCTTGCGCCGGCCAAATTCATGCGCTGGCCTCCGCGTTCTCCTTGGCGAAGAGTTCGCGAAAGACGGGGAAGATGTCCTGCGGCTTGGCGATGCGCTTCGTCGCGAAGTTCTTCCATTGCTTGGCGACCGTGCGATAGGCGCGCCACAATTCCGCGCCCGACTCTTCGCTGGAGAACACCTCCATCTCGCGCTCGTCGAGGATTTCGATATAGGCGTAGTATTGGCACATAGGCATCAGGTCTTGGTTCAGCAGGTCGACGCAACGCGAGGCGTCGCCCGTCTGCGTGTAACCGTCGGATGCCTGCGCCGCATAGATGTTCCACTCGCCGGTCGCATAGCGCTCCGCCACGATCTTCTTCATTTCCTCAAGCGCGGTCGACACGATCGTGCCGCCCGACTGGCGCGAGTAGAAGAACGTGTGCTCGTCCACTTCCTGTGCGTCGTGCGTATGGCGGATGAACACGATGTCCAGCCGCTCGTAGCGCCGGCGCAGGAACAGATGCAGCAGCATGAAAAAGCGCTTGGCCAGGTCCTTCTCGCGTTCGCCCATCGAACCCGACACGTCCATCAGGCAGAACATGACGGCCTGGCTCGTCGGCACGGGTTCCTGAACGAACGCGTTGAACCGCACGTCGACCGGATCGAGGAACGGCACCCATTTGCGCCGGTGCTCCAGCCGCGCGATCTCTTCCTCGAGCTCCGCGATCAGCTGCCGCTTGTCGGCGTCGGGCGTCGCGCCGCAGCGCAGTTCCGTCACCCGCTGCCGCATCGCCTCGATTTCTTCCTCCTTCGGACGCCGCATCGCAAGCCGCCGGCCGAACGAATTGCGCATCGTGCGCACGAGGTTGATCTGGTTCGGCGAGCCGGATGTGGTCATCCCCGCACGCCGCCAGGAATAGACCTTGATCTCCTTCAGCGCCGTCTTGATCAGATTCGGCAGCTCCAGGTCCTCGAAGAAGATGTCGAGGATTTCATCCTGGCTCAGCGTGAACGAGAAATCGTCGTCGAACTCGCCGCCTGTGGACGCGTCCTTGCCACGGCCCTGGCCGTCGCCCTGGCGCGGCTTCTTGATCTGGTCGCCCTCGACGAAGTCCTTGTTGCCGGGAAGCACGCGGTCGTGTTCGCCGCCCGCGGCCGGATCGAGCCGGAAGCGCGGCTCCTTCGTGCTCTTCGTCGGAATGGAAATCTTCTGGTTCTTTGCGAAATCCGAGACGGTCCTGTCCTTCAAGGACTTTTGGACCGCCTCTTTGATTTCCGCACGCGCCCGGCGAATGAAGCGTTGCCGATTGGCAAGGCTCTTGCCCTTTGGGTTTAGTCGCCGGTCGATAAAGTTCGCCATCTCAAGCCGCCGGGGGACAGCCGCTCAACGTACGGCTACCCCGCTTTGTTCACGCGCATATACCATTCGACGAGCCGCCGCACCTGACGGCCCGTGTAGTGACGGGCGAGCATGCGCTTGACGAACTCGTTGTGCTTGGACTGCGTATCGGAGTCTTTCTTCGACTCGAACGAAATCACCGGCAGCAGGTCTTCAACCTGGCTGAACATCCGCTTCTCGATGACGTTGCGGATCTTTTCGTAGGACGTCCACGCCGGATTCTTGCCGTCGTTCGCCGCGCGGTGGCGCAGAGCGAATTTGACGACCTCGTTGCGGAAGTCCTTCGGGTTCGCGATGCCGGCCGGCTTTTCGATCTTGGACAATTCGTTGTCGAGTTGCCCGCGGTCCATCATCTGTCCAGTGTCGGGGTCCTTGAAGTCCTGGTCCTCGATCCACGCATCGGCATAGGCGATGTAGCGGTCGAACAGGTTCTGCCCGTACTCGCTGTAGGATTCGAGATAGGCCTTCTGGATTTCCTTGCCGATGAACTCGGCATAGCGCGGCGCCAGCTCCGCCTTGATGAACTCGAGATACCGCTTCTCGACCTCGTCCGGATGCTGCTCGCGCTTGATCGCCTGCTCCAGCACATACATCAGATGCACCGGATCGGCCGTCACCTCTGTCGTGTCGTAGTTGAACGTCTCAGACAGCACCTTATAGGCAAAGCGCGTAGAGATGCCGTTCATGCCTTCGTCGACGCCCGCCGCATCCTTGTATTCCTGAAGCGTCTTGGCCTTCGGATCGGTATCCTTCAGCTTCTCGCCGTCATAGACGCGCAGCTTCGAATAGAGATTCGAGTTCTCGTGCTCCTTGAGTCGCGTGAGCACGCAGAACCGCGCCAGCATTTCGAGCGTCTCGGGCGCGCAAGGCGCATTGCCGAGTTCGCTGCCCTTGAGCAACTTCCTGTAGATCGCAACCTCGTCCGTCGCCCGCAGACAATAAGGCACCGTCACGACGCAGATACGGTCGAGGAACGCTTCGTTGTTCTTGTTCGACTTGAACTGCGTCCACTCGGACTCGTTCGAGTGCGCCAGGATGATGCCTTGGAACGGAATGGGCCCAAGCGTTTCGGTGCCGATGTAGTTGCCTTCCTGCGTCGCCGTCAGCAGCGGGTGAAGCACCTTGATCGGCGCCTTGAACATTTCGACGAACTCGAGCAGGCCCTGGTTCGCATGGCAAAGGCCGCCCGAGAACGAATAAGCGTCGGCATCGTTCTGGCTGAAACGCTCCAACTTGCGGATATCGACCTTGCCGGTCAGCGCCGAGATGTCTTGGTTGTTTTCGTCGCCAGGTTCCGTCTTGGCGATTGCGATCTGACGCAGTTTCGACGGCATGAGCTTCACAACTTCGAAGCGCGAAATGTCGCCGCTGTATTCGTCGAGCCGCTTAACCGCCCACGGACTCATGATCCCGGTCAGCCGGTGCTTGTCGATCCCGTAGCGCTCTTCCAGAAGGTTCGCGAGTTCGGCCGTACGGAACAGCCCAAGCGGCGACTCGAACACCGGGCTGATCGTGTCCCCGGCTTTGAGCACATAGATTGGGTTGGCCTCCATCAACTCCTTCAGCCGCTCGGCGAGCGAAGATTTGCCGCCGCCCACAGGCCCCAAGAGGTAGAGAATTTGCCGCCGCTCTTCCAAGCCCTGCGCCGCGTGCTTGAAATAGCCCACAATGCGCTCGATCGTGTCTTCCATCCCGAAGAAGCCGTCGAACGCGCGGTACATCTTGATCGTGCGGTTGAAGAACATCCGCGACAGCCGTGAGTCGCGCGAGGTGTCCACCAACTCGGGTTCGCCGATCGCCGCGATCATCCGCTCCGCGGGGCTCGCGTACATCATGGGATTGTCGCGCGCTGCGAGGAGATAGTCGCGCAGTGACATTGTTTCGTATTTCTCGCGCGCATAAGCCCGAGAGAATGCGTCGAAGACGTCGAGGTTGCCGCTCATGGTCACGCCTGTCCCGCTGTTACGCGCCCTTGGGTGTCACATCGCCATCGAACGTCTGCGGCGGCGTTTGTAGGCGAATGAGTCCAAGTGGCAGCACTTACATTTTCCTAATTAGTGCCCCCATCCCCTTTAGCAATCGTAAACCACCCCGAATCCGCAATCCGCAACGGGGTTTCGCACGAAGGTGATTTGCGTATGAACAAGTGTACAACTTCAACGTTTGTATCCTAGCGCATTCTTCGCAGCGCAGCATCAATTACGATTCCTGCGTGTTCGATGCGCCGCACGCAGGGCCGCAATCCCGCCGCATTCCCGGCTGCTTTGCGCCACAGCAAGCGATTTATTCTCGCATGGTTGCGAGGTCGCTAGGTCGCTTTCGAGCGCGTGCTTCTCGCCCCCGCACGAAAACCCCGCACCCTTCAGGGAGAGACTGATGCCCTCATCAAGTTCCGGCCATTTCGCGCATGTCTTGCGACGCTCGGCCACTAGCGCTTTGTGCAGCTTGGCGCTTCTGGGCGCCGCACCATTGCCTGCACTGGCAGCAGACCCCATCCGCGGCCAAGTCCAACTCGACCAACCCACAGTGCTGGCCGGCGGCAAGGCCGTCGTCTACGCCGTCGTGACATTTGAAGGAATCGATGTCGACCCGGGACCCGCGGCTGAGCGCCCGCCGCTGAACGTGGCGCTCGTTCTCGACCGCTCGGGCTCGATGGCGGACGAAGGCAAGATCGATTACCTCAAGCGCGCCGCCAAACTCGCCGTAGACCGCTTGGGAACCAGGGACACGCTCTCGATCGTCGAATACGACGATCAGATCACGCTGATGTGGCCTGCCCGGCGTGTCGGTAACCTTGCAGAGGTCAAGGCCATGATCGACCGCCTCGACCCGCGCGGCTCGACAAATCTGGCAGGCGGCATGATGCGCGGCGTCGAAGAAGCGAAGGACGCCCTCGACGGCCCTGCCGACAAAACAGGCACGATCACGCGTGTCATTCTCATGTCGGACGGTTTGGCGAACACCGGTGTCACCGACCCCGGCGAAATCTCCCGCCTCGTTCGCGGTGCAAAGCGCGACGGTATCCGCATCTCCTCGATGGGCCTCGGCCGCGACTACGACGAAGATCTGATGCAGGCGATCGCCGAGAACGGCGGCGGCCGCTACTATTACATCGAGCATCCGACCCAGATGGCGCGCGTCTTCCAGGAAGAAATGGGCTCCCTGTTCGAAACCTGCGCCCGCGACGTCGAGATCGAGTTCAGCGGCAAGGCGATCGTGCGCAAGGTCGAAGTCGTGGGGTACGATGACGCCGCCGGGACGAACAGCACCCGCCATGGCCTCGAGGACGTCTTCGAAGGTGAGAAGAGGTCGGTCCTGCTGCGCCTGGAAGTCGACGCGCCGGCATCGGGTCGCGTCGAACTCGGTGACATGCACTTGAACTACAAGACCGCAAAGTCCGGAGAAGCCAAGAAGATCACGCATCGTCTCGCGGTCGATGTTTCCGCCGACCGCTCAGCCGTCGACCGTGCGCGCAACAAGGAAGCGTCCGCTGAAGCCGCACTTGCCGAGAGCGATCGCATCCAGAAGGAGCAAGTGAAACTCTACCAGAGCGGCAAACATGACGAGGCGCGCAAGAACATG
>JAEUML010000228.1 GCA_016792785.1 Alphaproteobacteria bacterium | reverse complement strand
CCGGTGACACAAGCGCTGCCCAGCTATCCGCGCATGGCACTGGAGCGTGGGGTCGAAGGGCGTGTTGTCATGTCGATCACGATCCTTCCCGACGGCAGCGTGCAGGACGTGCGCGTGGTGAATGCGCAGCCACAGGGCTATTTCGAGGCGGCTGCAGTGCGCGCCGTTCAGAGGTGGCGGTATCGGCCTTCAAGCGTCACCCGGCGAAATGTGATCGTGCACATGGACTTCGAGTTGCGCGACACCTAAAGGCTACACCAGCGGTCCGAGCAACGCCGCCGCCGCGATGATGGCGTACGCCACGCGGCGGTAGGTCTGTTCCGAGGCCCGGTCGAACAGGCGGCTACCGAGCCAAACGCCTGCGACGGCGGCGGGCACGCAAAGCGCCGTCAGGATCAGCACGGTTTGGTCGACGAGGCCGCGGGCGGTGTAGATACCGGCCGACGCCGCATCGATAATGAAGAAGTACCAGATGACGGTGGCGCGCAGCGCTACCGACCCGCCGTCGCCCGCAAGATAGTACAATACGACGGGTGGGCCGCCGACGCCGGAAGCGCCGTTCGCGACCCCGGAGAGCGCGCCCGTGACGCCCAAGCCCGCGGGCGTCGCGGGTCCCTTGCGCCGGACATCGAGCAGGAGCAATCCGAGGAACACGAGGATCGCGGCCGATATCGCGAGGCGCAACGTGTGCTCCGGCACGGCTTCGAGCAGCCAAGCGCCAAGCACGAGCCCTGGGAGCGCAGCCACAACCAGGATCGCGATCTCGCGCCACACCACATGGCGGGCGGCGTCCTTCAGCAGCTGAAACGACAGCGCGACTTCGAGCAGCATGATCAGCGGCACGGCTTGGGTTATCGGAAAAAGCGCCGCGAGTGTCGGCGCGAGCACCATCGCCGACCCGAAGCCGGAGAAGCCACGCAGGACGCCCGCGAACGCGACGAGCGCAACCGCTGCGGCGGTTTGCGCGGTCAGCAAGGGAGCGACGGCTTCCATCACCTGCGCCGCCGTTCGTGGGGTTGCGGGATCAGTGGGCGGTGCGATGCGGCGCGGGACGCGGCGGCGCGTCGCCGTGATCGACGAACGGCGTCGTGACGGTGAACGTCGTGAGGCGGATGTCCTCGCCCGCGCCGCTGCGCCCGCACATCGAGCAGCGGAAGCGCCGCTTCACGTCGATCAGTCGTGCGGTCGGATGTGCGGCGGCTGCGATCTGCGCCGGCATCAGCGCGGTGCGATGGCCGCACTTGCAGTGCAGGTTGATCCCCTGATCGCTATCGATCAGGGCGCCGACGGTCATCGGCTTGCGGCGGGGTGCGGGTCGCTCGGACATTGGGTGAGAGTTTAGCCCAGGGGTTGACGGTCGGTAAACCGCGAAGGGCGGGGTAGGGAAGGGACCTCACGCGTTTGGTTTTCGCGTGGCGGGCGAACGGCGCTTGACGATGCCACCAGCGTGGTAGGCTCCGCCATTGCGGCAATCGGAAAGCAAGGAAACAGGCCCTATGGCGATCGATTTCGAGATTCCGGCGGAAGCCAAAGCGTTGCGCGAGCGCGTGCGCAAATGGGTGCAAGACGAGTGCGTACCGGCAGAGAAGCGGCTTTTGGACGGCGCGGACTACAAGACGGTTCTTGGCGAACTGCGCAAGAAAGCGCGGGCGCAAGGCTTGTGGTGTCCCTTTATCCCTAAGGAGCACGGCGGCATGGGGCTCGGACCGCTTGCCAACGCGCTCGTACAGATGGAGCTCGGCGAGAGTTACCTCGGCGCGCTTTCGATGAACACGCAAGGGCCGGACGACGCGACGATGCTGACTCTGCTGGAGCACGGCACGCCGCATCAGAAGGAGAAGTTCCTGAAGCCGCTGCTCAACGGCGAGAAGCGCATCTGCTATTCGATGACGGAGAAGGCCGCGGGCGCGGACGCGACCGGCATGCAGACGCGCGCAGAGAAGCGCGGCAACGACCGCTATGTGCTGAACGGCGAGAAGTGGTTTTCGAGCGCCGCCAGCGTCGCCGATATCGCGCTCGTCATGGCGAAGACAGATCCTGACGCGCCGCGTCATCAGCAATACTCGACGTTCCTCGTCGAGCTCCCGAACCCCGGCTACAAGATCAAGCGCAACATCCCGACGATGGCGCTTGAGGGGCCGTTGTCGCACATCCTGGGCGGCGGGCACGCGGAGATCGAGATCACGGATCTTGAAGTGCCGGCGGAGAACCTGCTGGGCGGTGAAGGCAGGGGCTTTGCGATGGGTCAGCACCGGTTGGCCTACGGACGCCTGCGGCACGGAATGCACAACGTCGCGATGGCGCAGCGCGCGCTCGACATGGCGACGAAGCACGTAACGACGCGCTCGACGTTCGGCAAGAAACTGGACGAGCGCCAAGCGGTGCAGTTCATGCTCGCCGATTGTGCGAGCGAACTCTACATCGCGCGCCTCATGCTGATGCACATCGCCTACAAGGCGGAGAACAAGCTCGACCTGCGCCAGGAGAACGGCATCGCGAAGGTGTTCCTGGCGAACATGGTGCACAAGGTCGTCGACACGGCGATCCAGCTGCACGGCGCGCTCGGCTACAGCCGCGATCTGCCGCTGGCGGCCTGGTACACCCATATCCGCAGCCAACGCCTGGTCGACGGACCGGACGAGGTGCACCGCTGGACCACGGGCCGAAACGTGATCAAGGCCTACAAGGCCACTGGTACGACCGCCGGCGCCTGCGGGGGCGATCTGTTGTAGCGGACGGGCTCGGCGCGCTACGTTCGGGCGTCATCAGCGTCGTCTGAAAGCGCAGCCTCGACAGCTGCGTGCTGGCAAGACGCTTGGTCAGCCGGTCGAGCGGTACGAGAGATGCGGGTTCAAATCCCGCCGTTGGTGGCTTTCGGCAAGTCCTACCGAACGCGATTGCGGCATTCTGGCGGTTGTCGGCGCGATTCGAGTTCGCGCTGGTGCCTTGGGAGGCGCACATGTTCGACGACATCGGGTTTGAGATCCTCAAGGCGTTGATCGGTCCGGTTGTCGCGGTCGGCCTCGCTTGGTTGGTGGGCAACCGGCTGAGTACGGAATGGGCGCTGAGGCAGCGGCGCCGGGAACAGAGTTTGGCGAGCGTCGCGGAGTTCTATCGGCTCTATGGCGAGTTCTTCGCGCTTTGGAAGCTGTGCAACTATGCGTTTCGCGATGCGGACCATGAGACGGACGACGCGACGCTTTGGGATCTGATGCGCCGGTCCGCCGCGCTCGAGGCGAATGGAGAGGCTATCTTGCTACGCATAGCCTCGGAGGTGACGCTCTCGAAAGACGATATCCGGACGCTGGGGCTCTTTCGTCAGGGTGTGCAGCTGCTTCGCCAGTCGATCGTCAAGCAGCGCATTCTTGGGTGGAGTTCGTCGGAACATCGGGAGTATCAGGCGTTCAAGGGTCTGTCGGTTGGCGTCGGCTCGCTTGCCGCCAAAGTCGGCTCCGTGAAGCCGCCGTCACTGGAGACGGCACAGCAGCAGCTGCGCGACGTGACGCACAACAAGTGGAGCAAGGAATGGATCGCGACGATCGCTCGGCGGGACGAGATTCCGGTTCAAGCCGAGCTTGAGGCGCTGCCAGCCAAATAGCAGGTTGGTTGCCGCTGACCGGAGTACAGCATATTTCCCATAATACATATTATGCGATAATTGGACTGGGGTTTGGCTCAAATCTGCGGAAACTTTGCCCGGCCTCCTTCCCGGTCCTTGGGTCCACCGTCTTGAGCGGATACAGGACGGCTCTTGCGCTTGAGATTGGGTTTGAACGATGAGCGACGCGCCGAAAGATGTTCGTCACGTGGACGCGCTGCTCGCGATCATGGCGCGGCTGCGTGATCCGGCCGGCGGTTGTCCGTGGGACCTGGAGCAGACATTTGCCACGGTTGCCCCCTACACTCTCGAGGAGGCGTACGAGGTGGCGGATGCGATCCAGCGCGGTGATCTCGCCGGGCTGAAGGAAGAACTCGGCGATCTGCTGTTGCAGGTCGTGTTCCATAGTCAGATGGCGTCTGAGAGCGGTGCGTTCACATTCGCCGATGTCGTCGAGTCCATCTGTACCAAAATGATCCGCCGCCACCCGCACGTGTTCGGCGACGCAAAGGTCGCGAGCGCGGGCGAGCAAACGGTCGCTTGGGAAGAGCATAAGCGGCAAGAGCGCGCCGCGCGCAATCGCGGCGGCGGCGTTCTTGATGACGTGCCCCTCGCCCTCCCCGCTCTCGTTCGGGCGTTGAAGCTTCAGAAGCGGGCGGCGACGGTTGGGTTCGATTGGCGCGATCGCGATCCGATCATGAAGAAGCTGCACGAAGAGATCGGGGAGCTTGAGGAAGCGGTGGCTGTCGGCGCGCCGGCCGCCAAGCTTGCCGACGAACTCGGCGATATGTTGTTCGTTTGCGCGAACATCGCGCGGCATCTGGGCGTCGACCCGGAGGAGGCGCTGCGGGGGACGAACGCGAAGTTCGTGCGGCGGTTTGCCCACGTGGAAGCGAAGATCTCCGAGAGCGGACGCAAGCTCGGCGAGGTGACGTTGGCCGAAATGGATGCGGCCTGGGACGAAGCGAAGGCGCTTGAAAGGTCCGGCCGGTAACGCCTTGTTAGGGAATGGCCTGGAATTCGGGTCGCGCCTGCGGTTTTGGCGCGTCAATTGTGACGGTCGTACGGACGATTGCTTAACCGGCGCGAGGCAAAATGGGCGCCGGGTAAGTTAGGGAGTGCGGGGGCCTTCGCGCCGCCGCTGGGGCGTTGCACATGTCGCGTGCGACTCAGGAGAAGCGAGGACTGCCGGGGCACGTCGCGGAGGACGTGGACGTCGGTGAGCCGCGCGCGATTGCGATCGATCTCGCGCCCCTGCTTCTGCCTCACAAGAAGCATGGTAAGCTGTCGTTGCGGGTCGAACGGCTGCCGCAGCAAACGAAGTTGTCGCGTGGCACGCGCAATAGCGATGGCTCATGGTCGCTGACGCGCGACGAACTTGACGATCTCGAGTTCCTGGTTCCCGAGGGTGTCGAGGCGACGAAGCTTTCGGTGCGTATCATCAGTCTCGCCGGCGGCAGCACGCTCGCGGTCGTGGACTATCCCCTGCCCGAGGGTGGCGCCGCGCCGGTCGCGGCTGCGAAGAAGCCCGCCGCTGCAGCAGCACCGGTGTCGTCCAATGAAGCCGACGCGCAAGTGGGACTGTTGCGCGATGAACTCGCGAAGTTGAAGGCGTCGTTGGCCGAGCGCGATGCGGCGTTGGCGTCGGCACGCAAGGATGTCGAAACGAAGGGCTCTGCGCCGGCGCGGGAGGTCGTAGATGCGGCCGTCGCTGCAGCGCGCAAGGAATGGATGGCCGAGAGCGATGAACGGCTTGCGGCGGTCGTCGCCAAGGCCGCCTCGCAGCTCGATCAATCGCGCCGCGAGTGGGAGGCCGAGCAAAGCGACCGCGTGACGGCCGCGCGCGAGGGTTGGACGCGCGAAGCACAAGACACGTTGGTGCAGGCGAAGGACGCTTGGAAGACTGAGGAGGCTGCGCGTATCGCGGCCCTCGAAGCAGAGTGGCAGGCGCGGACGGCGAAGGCGGTCGCCGACGCTCAGTCAGCGGCCGAGGCCGCTCGCGGCGATGCGAGCGCGGCCGAGTTGGCGTCGTTGCGGGAGAAAGCGCGCGCGCTTGAGGTAGAGCTTGCCGCGCGGGACAAGACCGAGACGGAACTGCGCAACGCGAATGCCGCCGACCTTCGCGCGGTGCAGGACAAGTTGACAGCGGCCCAAGCGGCGCTGGAGGAGCGCGGTGCCGCGCTGGCACTTGGTGAGCAAGCGCGGGCACGGTTGGAGCGCGAAGGCCGGGAGGCGCTGGCGAAAGCCGAAGCGCAATGGAAGAGCGATGAGGCCGCCCGCTTTGCCGCCGCTGAAGCGCGGTGGCGCGACGAGATCGCGAAAGCGAGCCAAGCGCTGGCGGGCAGCGAAGCGGCGCAAGTCTCCGAGCTTCGGGGCAAGCTTGCGACGGTTCAGGCGGCACTGGCGGACAAGCAGCAGGCGTTCGAACGACTGGAGCGCGATGCGAAGGATAGCTTCGCGCAAGCCGAAGCGCAGTGGAAAGCGGCGGAGGCCGAGCGGCTCGCCGCAGCCGAAGCGCGCTGGCGTGCAGAAGCTGCCAAGACCGCGGAAGCACATTCCGGCGGGGAGGCGGCGCAGGTCGCGGAAATTCGCTCGCAACTTGTTGCCGCGCATGCCGCATTGGAGCGCTTCGAACGCGAGTCAAAAGAGGCGCTGGCCAAGGCCGAGGCGCAGTGGAAGGTCGACGAAGCCGTCCGCTTCACCGCCTTCGAAGCCGAGTGGCGGGATCGTATCGCCAAGGCTGAGGCGGCTGCCGACGTTCAACAGGGCAGCGAAGGGCAGCGCAGCAGTGACGGGCGCGACGCCGAGATCGCCAGACTCAAAGCTACGATAGAGACGTTGCGGGCCGAGCATGCTGCGGCGGCGGTTCCTGCCGTGCCGGCGTCCAGCGATGCGGAGCTGCGTAGTTTGCGCGAGAAGGCGGCAACGCTCGAGGCGAAGCTGATCAAAGCGAACAAGGGCGTCGAAGAAGAACGCATGCGCTGGCAGCGCGAGGCGCAGGCTTCGATTTCGAAGGCCGAGAAGGAATTCCGCGCGAAGGAAACTGCGCGCCGGTTTGCATCTGAGGCGGCGGTCCGGAAGGAATCGGCCGACGCACTCGCGCAAGCGACGTCTCGCTATGAGGCGGCGGAGGCCGCCCTCGCCCAGATTCGCGTCCGGTCCGGCAAGGACGACACCGTGCGCGTCGAACTGGAGCTTGCGGCGACGCGCTCGGCGCTGATCGCGCGCGAGGAAGAGCTGGCGCATATGCGCGCGCAGTTGGAGGCGCGCTCGGCCGATGACGATGCCCCAGCGACCGCGGTTGCCGCCCGGCCGACCGCTCAGCGTTATATCCGCGATGCGATCGTGGCCGCGTCGATCGGCGTCGCGGTCGTGATTGCCTATCCAATCATCTCGTCCCTACTCGAGGCGCCGCCCGCGGCGCCGCCGCCCGTGGTCAAGCGCGTTGAAGCCCCTCCCCCACCGCCGCCCGCCGGACCGCAAACAGGGCGCGTGACGGAAGACGCGAAGCTGCGCGGCGGACCGTCGAAGTCGACGGGCGTCGTCGCAGCGCTTGCGCGCGGGACGAACGTCGTCGTTCTTGAGGAGCGCGCCGAGTGGGTGCTTGTGCGCATCGAGGGCGCAGGCGCGAAGGCCGGGGCGCGTGAAGGCTGGGTGTCGTCGTCGCTGCTCAAGCTTGACCCGCCGCCTATGCCGGCGCGGTGAGGTTCGCGCGGCCGACGATCAGCGGATCGGTCGGTCCAAGGTTCTTCGCGTCCTTTCCTTTGTAGTCCAGCGAATTCAGCACGTAGCGCATTGCGTTCAGCCGCGCGCGCTTCTTGCAGTCCGACTTGATGATGATCCAGGGGCATTCGGACGTGTCGGTGTGGAAGAACATCGACTCCTTCGCCTTCGAGTACTCTTCCCACTTGTCGAGTGCGGCCATGTCGATCGGGCTCAACTTCCACTGCTTCAGCGGATGAAGCTCGCGTTCCCGGAAGCGGCGGCGCTGCTCCTTGCGGCTGACCGAGAACCAGAATTTGAACAAGTGAATCCCGCTCTGGACCAGGTTGCGCTCGATCTCCGGTACTTGATGCATGAATGCTTGGTACTCGGCGTCGTTGCAGAAACCCATGACGTGTTCGACGCCGGCGCGATTGTACCAAGAGCGATCGAACAGCACGATTTCGCCGGCCGTCGGAAGGTGTTCGATGTAGCGCTGGAAGTACCATTGGCCACGCTCGGTTTCGCTGGGCTTTTCAAGCGCAACCACGCGCGCACCGCGCGGATTCAGGTGTTCCATGAAGCGCTTGATCGTGCCGCCCTTGCCTGCGGCGTCGCGCCCCTCGAACAGGATGACGACGCGCTGGCCGGTGTCCTTCACCCACGCTTGCAGTTTGAGTAGTTCGACCTGCAAGCGGTACTTCTGCGCCTCGTAGGTCTTGCGCGAAAGACGGTTCTTGTAGGGATAGACAGCGTTGCGCCAGTCGTCGACGAGTTCGTCGTCGGGACTGACCGGCATACGGGCGTCCATATGCCGCCAGCGCATCAGCGCGGACTTGATGGCCGCCGCGTCGTCCGGCGAGGCGCCTTCGAGGATTGCCTCCAACGCCTTGATCGCGGCTTCGCCGTCGGTCGGCGGCGGCTTCACCGCGGCGGCGATCGCGGCGGCGGCGCTGACCTCGGCGTCGCGCTTGCGGGCCGTGTTTTGCACCACCGAAAGGGTCTCAAGCGGCGTTGCGGCGTCGTCTTCCTCCCGATCGAAGCGCTTCGAACTGGTGACCATGAACTCGAACTCTCCTCGGCGCGTGCGTGAATCCCGCCGATAGATTCATGACGGCGGGCGGGTTGGGCTTTGACGCAGGTCAACAGTGTTGCCCCCTTTTCGAACAAAGATGGAACTAACCACCCTATTTGCAATTTTCGGCGGGCTCTGGATCAGGTGCGGGTGCAGCTACGCGAGGTTGGGTGCCCATGAATTCTGCCGAGAGCTTTTCTGCCTCCTACGACGAGGCGCGCGCCAAGTTTTTGTCGGCCGCGAAGGACGCAGGTTGGCGGCTCGAGCGGATCGCACATCCTGAACGCGGGCCTGAGGGGCAAGATCTTTCAACGGACGTGGCCTGGTTCGGTTCCGGTGACGCCGAACGGGTGCTCGTGATGATTTCGGGGACGCACGGGGTCGAGGGGTATTGCGGCTCGGGGGCACAGGTCGATTGGCTACGGCGCGGTGAGTTCGCGCACGTGCCGAGCGGCACCGCTGTGATGATGATCCATGCGATCAATCCTTGCGGCTTTGCTTGGAACAGGCGCGTGACCGAGGACAATGTCGATCTGAATCGGAATTGGATCGACTTCGACAAGCCTCTGCCGAGGAACCCGGTGTACGCCGAACTCAGCGCCCACATCTGCCCGCCGGTATGGGATGCGGGCGCGCGGCAAGAAAACGACGCCGTGTTGATGAGCTATGCACAGACGCATGGCATGCCGGCGCTTCAGCAAGCGTTGAGCGGCGGGCAATACACCCATCCGAAGGGGATATTCTTCGGCGGTACAAAGCCGACATGGTCGCGCCGCACACAGACGGAGCTGTTTCGCACACGCCTCGCCAAGGCGCGGAAGGTTGCCATCATCGACTATCACACCGGGTTGGGCCCCTGGGGTTTTGCCGAGCAGATTGCGCCGGTGTCGCGCGACGACCCTGCGTTCGCGCGGGCAGCGCATTGGTATGGCGCGAGCGTCACGTCGCCTTCGGGCGGGACGTCAACTTCGGCCGACATCACGGGCGACGGGTTGAGTGCGGCCTCCAAAGTGCTGCCTCGTGCGGAGGTCACGGGCATCGCGCTCGAGGTCGGCACGGTCGCGCTGCTCGACGTGTTGTTCGCGCTGCGGTCGGATGCTTGGCTGCATGGTTACGGGGACGTGCGTTCGCCCGAAGGCCGCGCGATCAAGAAGCAGATGCGCGATGCTTTCTACGGCGACGCCGACGACTGGAAGGGCATGGTCGCTGGACAGTCGTTGCTCGCTTGCCGGCAGGCGTTGCAGGGGCTGCAGGCGTAAGCCGCGTCTACTCTCCGTGAATGCTGTCACCGATCAGGCGCTTGGCTTGCTTGCTGAGGTTCACGGCCGGGTCGTAGACCTCGACCGGCAGCTGTAGAAATTCGGCGTTCAGGTTTCCGGTCGCCGCCATCAGGCGATAGATCGCAACCGCCTCGTCGCGCTGGCTGTTCACAAGCAGCGTCTGAGCGCCAAGATACGCCTGGCGCAGACCCAAGAGGTCGGTGATCGAGCGGTGCAGTTTCGGGTTCGCCATTTCTGCGCGCAAGCCTTGGAACGCCTCTAGCAGCGTCTTGACTTGGACCTTGTTCACGGAGCGTACCGCGCGGATCGACACGAGGTCGTACCAGGCATGCATCGCTTCGCGCATAACCTGGCGCTGGCGCGAGGCGATGTTCAACTTGGCGCGGTTGTTGGCCTCGCGCGCGGCCCGAATTTCGGACCACTCAGCGCCGGTATTGAAGATCGGGATCGTGAGCTCCGCACTAACCGATGCGTCCTGGTCCGTCGACTGGGGATCGAAGTTTTCTCCGCTCGTGCCCACACGCGCGGCCAGCGACGCACTTGGCAACAGCTCCGCATAGGCGGCCCGGACCTTGAAGGCGGTCGCCTCTTCGTCGGCGCGGGCCTCGTCGAGCTCGGGCACGTTGCCTTGTGCTGCCTTCTCGACCTCCCCGACCGAGCCTGGGGCGGCTACGAGATCGACGGGCAGGTCCAGCGTCGAGCGCAGCCGTTCGCCACGCACGTCGACGCACGGATTGACGAGCGGCGTCTCGGTCGTAGGGGTGATCACGGGCGGCGGTTCGCCCACGACCTGTTCGTAGGCGCGCCAGCTGTCCTGAAGCGTGGCAAGGCGCGACAGGCATTCGGCGCGCGCCGCTTCCAGCGCGGCCAAGGTTTGGCTGACGTCGCTTTCGGTCGAAATTTTGGCGTCGCGCCGTTCCGTGACCTCTTTCAGCAATTGCTGGAGGAGCGCGACGTCGGCACGCACGAGGTCGAGTACGATTTCGTTGCGTGCTGCGTCGACATAGGCGATTGCGGCCTCGAGCAGCACACGGCTCTCCCTCAGGCGCAGGCGTGCGCGTGCGCCGCGGACGCGCGCCATCGCGAGGCGCAGCTGCGTCGCATTGCGGCCCGCCGTGAACAAGGGCTGGCGCGCGACCAGATCGGCCGACCAGCTTTCGCTGCGAGTGTCGAACTTGCCGGCGTCGCTCTTGTATTTCGATGCGGAACGCTCGACCTCGGCTTCCAGCGAGACGGAGGGGCGCCACTTCGCGTGGGCTTGGGCGACGCCTTCGTCGACCTCGCGCACCTGCGCGCGCTCGGCCGCGAGGTCGGGATTCGTGCGGTAGGTCTTGGCGAGCGTGTCTTGCAGCGTTTCGGCGGGTAGGCGCGCCGACAAGGCAAGACTCGCCGCGAGCGCGCAACACGCAACGCGCGCCAACCGGCGCAAAGTCCGCCCTGCCATGTGTCCCCCAAGTCCCCTGCGTGAGACGCTATCGAGCGGGGCGGTCACACTGTGAGAACGGTATTCCCGCGTACACAAGGGCAGTCGCGGATGACGTGGGCAACGTCACTATGTCCCCCTAACTGTAGTTCCGGCGTTGTACATTGGTTGCAGGTTGTCGCCGGCGCGCCACATCGATATTCGCGTGTCGTGGGCTGAAGGACCGGCGCCGTTCGCGCGACGCGGGTGCGCGCCTATTCCTGGCTTGGCGAGTTTTCTCGGTTGGCGGTGACGCCCGCCATGACGCCGGCAGCGAGCGCGCAAAATACAGCGCAGCCTGCCATCGTCGCGACGAGTCGCATGAGTCCTTCCTCAATCGGAAGGCTTGCGATTTCAAGATTTCCGCTGACGGCTTGCGCCAAGCCGATGGCCAAGCCGAGCAAGCAACCGACCTGCCACGCTTGCAAATCCACGTACTTCATTGTGTCCCCCACACGGCGCAACCGTAGCACGAAGGTTCGTGTGGTCCGTGCCACAGCAGGCGCGAAGGCGCATTCGCTTTGCAGGCGAGTGGGAGCTGCCGGGCTTCATGCGGCGCGCGAGTGCGGTCCTTATTCGGCGGGCTACTCGAACTCCAGGATCACCGCGTCGACCGGCAGACTGTCGCCCGGTTTTGCCGCAACGCGCTTGATTTTGCCGTCTCGTTCGGCGCGGAGAACGTTCTCCATCTTCATCGCCTCGACGACGGCGAGCGGTTCACCCGCTTTCACCTCTTGGCCGGCTTGAGCGGTGATCGAGACGACGAGGCCCGGCATCGGACAGAGCAGAAGTTTCGACGTGTCGGGCGGCGGCTTGAACAGCATGTAGGTCGCGAGCGCCGCGATGCGCGGGCGCCGGACGCTGACCGCGGCGGAGGCGCCGCGGTGGACGATCGTGTAGGTATCCGACTTGCGCTTGACCTGCATGGCGACAGCCTGGCCCGCGACCTCGCCCGTGAAGACACCGTCGCCCGGACGCCATGTGCTTTCGACCTCGACCATGCGGGATGTTTTGCCGTCGCCCAGGCGCACGGCGACGACGTCCCGGCCTTCGGTCATGGTGCGCACCGGCATCACGTCGGCGCCGTTCAGCGTAACAGTCCATTCCTTCGGCACTTGGCCTACGCCATCGAGCTGGCCGGAGATCTTGCGCCTGCGCTCTTCCTCGCGCATCTGCATGAAGACGGCGGCGGAGGCGATACGGTCCTTGAGGTCTGCGGTCAGTGTCGCGCCGTGGAAACCATCTTTGAACTCGTCCGCGATGAAGTTCGTGCTGAGCTTTCCGGCGCGGAAGCGCTGATGGGACATCACGGCTTGCAGAAACGGGATGTTGTGCGCGATGCCCTCGATGCCGAAATGGTCGAGTGCGTCGCCCATGAGGTCGATCGCCTGCTCGCGCGTCGGCGCGTGCGTGCAAAGCTTGGCGATCATCGGGTCGTAGAAGATCGAGATTTCGCCGCCTTCGAAGACGCCCGTGTCGTTGCGGATGGTCTTGCCTGCGGTTGTGACTTCGGCCGGCGGACGGTAGCGCACCAAGCGTCCCGTTGAAGGCAAGAAGTTGCGATAGGGGTCCTCGGCATAGATGCGGGATTCTATCGCCCAGCCTTTGAGCTTCACGTCCTCCTGCCGGATCGCGAGCTTTTCGCCAGCGGCGACGCGGATCATCTGCTCCACGAGGTCGAAGCCCGTGACAAGTTCCGTGACGGGGTGTTCGACCTGGAGGCGCGTGTTCATTTCGAGGAAGTAGAAATTGCGATCCTTGTCGACGATGAACTCGACGGTGCCTGCGCTCTCGTATTGGACGGCTTTGGCGAGCGCTACGGCCTGGGCGCCCATGGCGGCGCGGGTCTTTTCGTCGAGGAACGGCGACGGCGCCTCTTCGATCACCTTTTGGTGCCGGCGCTGGATCGAGCATTCGCGCTCGCCGAGGTGGATGACATTGCCGTGCTTGTCGCCCAGGACCTGGATTTCGATGTGGCGTGGTTCGGTAACGTATTTTTCGATGAACAGGCGATCATCGCCGAAGGCCGCGCGAGCTTCGTTCTGCGAACTCGATATCGCCTGCAAGAGTTCGGATTCGCGCCAAACGATGCGCAAGCCCTTGCCGCCGCCTCCGGCGGAGGCCTTGACCATTACAGGATAGCCGATGTCGCCGGCGATCTTGGCGGCCTCTTTCAGGTCGTGGATCTCGCCAATATAGCCGGGCACGCACGACACTTTCGCGGCGGCAGCGAGCTTCTTGGATTCTATCTTGTCGCCCATCGCCGCGATCGCGTGCGTGTTCGGGCCGATGAAGGCGACGTTCGCCTTCGCGAGCGCTTCGGCGAAGGCGGTGCGCTCGGACAGGAACCCGTAGCCGGGATGCACGGCCTCGGCACCCGTCTTTTTGCAGGCGTCGACGATTTTCTCGATCGAGAGATAGGACTGCGCGGATGCGGGTGGGCCGATCAGCACCGCCTCGTCCGCCATGTCGACGTGAAGGGCCGCGGCGTCGGCCTCGGAATAGACCGCGACCGTCTTGATGCCCATTTTGCGGGCGCTCTTGATGACACGGCAGGCGATTTCGCCGCGGTTGGCGATGAGGATTTTCTTGAACATTCGGGTCAGTGCGCCGCCTTCATGCTTTTCTCGCGCACCGCGCGGAATTCGTTGTCCTTGTACCAGGTGGGCCAGGAATCCCCGTTCGCGACAACGGCGCCCACGCCATGGAGCACCTGCATCGTTTCGACGGCGCCGCGTAGATCCCAATCGTCCTTCCATTCGTCGGACGGCTGGTGATAACGGTTGGTGCGGTAGTCGTCGCGCAGCGCCATGCCCGCCGCCTTGCCGCCTTCGCGCAGGTCAATGCCGCCGCCGGCGTAGAGCATCGGTACGCCGACTTTAGCGAGGCTGATGTGGTCGGAGCGGTAGAACGAGCCTTTTTCCGGTTCCGGATCGGGTGCGGGGACACGGTCCTGCTTCTTCAATTCGGCGGCGAGGATGTCCTCGAGTTCGGAGGCGCCGGAGCCCACGACCGTCATGTCGCGCGCGGGCGGCGACGGGCCGACGCCGTCGAAGTTGAGGCCCGCTACGATCTTGTTCAACGGCACGGGCGGGTATTCGGCCAGGAACTCTGAGCCCAAGAGCCCCTGCTCTTCCAGCGTGACGGCCGCGAACATGACGGAGCGGCGCGGCGGCGCGGCGGCGAAGGCCTCGGCGATTTCGAGGATAGCGGCAACACCGCTCGCGTTGTCGAGCGCGCCGTTGTGGATCTTGTCGGCGCCTGGGACGCCTTCTTTGACGCCCAAGTGGTCCCAATGGGCGGTGTAGAGCACGTGCTCGTCAGGCTTGGCGGTGCCCGGCACGACGCCGATGACGTTGCGGGTCTTCATGCGCGCGACGGCCGAGCGGGTGACGGCGTTCAGCTTAAGACCTTTGAGGGCCACGGGTTTGAAGCCGCGCTTGTTCGCGGCGAGGCGCAGCTTGTCGTAGTTGAGGCCCGCCCTTGCAAAGAGGTCCTTTGCAACGTCGGTTGTGACCCACGAGTGGACGACGGCGAGGTCGGCGTTGCCGTTCGGCTTGTCGAGGTAGTACTTCGCGCCCTGGTTCGAGTTGCGCACGACCTGCCAGCCATAGGCCGCGGGCTCGGTCTCGTGCACGATGATGACGGCGGCGGCGCCGCGGCGGGCGGCTTCTTCGAACTTGTAGGTCCAGCGGCCGTAGTAGGTCATGGCCCGGCCCTTGAACATCCTTTTGTCGCCGGTGATGAAGCCCGGATCGTTGATGAGCACGACGATCGCCTTGCCTTTCACGTCCACGCCCTTGAAGTCGTTCCAGCGCTCGGACGGTGCGTCGACGCCGTAGCCCACGAAGACGATGTCGGCGTTGTCGACCTTCTGCTCCGTCTTGTCGAAGCGCGGCGTCCAGAACGCAACCTCGTCGGCGAATTTCAGCTGCTTGGCGCCGTCCTTGCCCACGATCTCGAACGTCGACTTCGCAGGGTCGAGCGTGATGGAGGCGGCCGGCACGTCCTGGAAGAAGCTGCCGTTGAGGCCTGGCTTCAAGCCCAAACGCTTCATCTCATCCGCGATCCAATCGGCCGACGCCTCACCCTTCGGCGTGCCCGGGCCGCGACCTTCGAAACGATCGTCGGCCAGCGTCTTGGTGCGCCAAGCGAAGTCGGCGGCGGTGATGGCGGCGGACGATTGAGCGGGTGCGCCGGTGTCGACGCCAGCGCATGCGGCGAGTGCGAGCGTGGCGGCCGCCACGAGAGAGGTCTTCGTCGGTGCGCGCATTGATGTCCCTCTTAGAGCGGAATGTTGTCGTGTTTTTTCCACGGGACCTCGACGCGCTTGTTGCGCAAGCTTCGTAGGCCGCGGGCGATGCGGCGTCTTGTGCCGTGGGGCATGATGACTTCGTCGAGGTAGCCGCGCTGCGCGGCGACGAACGGGTTTAGGAACCGTTCTTCGTATTCCTTCGTGCGCTCGGCGATTTTTTCCGGGTCGTTGATATCGGCGCGGAAGATGATTTCGACGGCGCCTTTCGCCCCCATCACCGCAATCTGTGCAGTCGGCCAAGCGTAATTGATGTCGGCGCGCATGTGCTTGGACGCCATGACGTCGTAAGCGCCGCCGAAGGCCTTGCGTGTGATGCAGGTGATCTTCGGCACTGTCGCTTCGGTGAAAGCGAAGAGCAGCTTTGCGCCGTGCTTGATCAAGCCGCCGTATTCCTGCGCGGTGCCGGGAAGGAAGCCGGGCACGTCGACGAACGTCACGAGCGGGATGCCGAAGCAGTCGCAGAATCGCACGAAGCGCGCGGCTTTGCGGCTGGCGTCGCTGTCGAGCACGCCGGCGAGCACCATCGGCTGGTTCGCCACGAAGCCGACGGTCGCGCCTTCAATGCGGCCGAACCCGGTGATGATGTTCTTTGCGAAGTTTTCCTGGATCTCGAAGAAGTCGCCCTCATCAGCGACCTTCAGGATCAGCTCCTTCATGTCGTAGGGCTTGTTTGGATTCGGCGGGATCAGCGTGTCGAGCGAGATGTCGTCCTTCTCGATCTCCTGGAAGCTCGGCCACGTGGGCGGCTTCTCGCGGTTCGAGGACGGCAGGAAGTCGATCAGGCGGCGCATCTGCGTCAGGCATTCGACGTCGTTCTCATAGGCGCCGTCGGCGATCGAGGACTTTGTCGTGTGCACCTTCGCGCCACCCAAGTCTTCGGGGGTGACGACCTCGTTCGTGACCGTCTTCACGACGTCGGGGCCGGTCACGAACATGTAGCTCGTGTCGCGGACCATGAAGATGAAGTCGGTCATCGCCGGCGAATAGACGTCGCCGCCGGCACAGGGGCCCATGATGACACTGATCTGCGGAATAACCCCGGAGGAGAGCACGTTGCGGGCGAAGACCTCGCCATAGCCGGCGAGCGCATCGACGCCTTCCTGGATGCGCGCGCCGCCTGCGTCGAAGACGCCGATCACGGGGGCGCCGTTCCTGAGCGCCATGTCTTGGACCTTGACGATCTTCTGGGCGTGCGCCGCGGAAAGAGAGCCGCCGAAGACCGTGAAATCCTTCACGAAGAGATAGACGAGGCGGCCGTTGATCGTGCCCCACCCCGTGACGACGCCGTCGCCTGGAACGCGCGTGTTTTCCATGCCGAAGTCGGTGGAGCGGTGTTCGACGAAGGTGTCGAATTCTTCGAAGCTTCCCTCATCCAATAGGATCTCGACGCGCTCACGAGCCGTGAGCTTGCCGCGCGCATGCTGGGCCTCGATGCGCTTGTCGCCGCCGCCCTTATGAGCCGCGGCGCGGCGGCGTTCGAGTTCCTTTATGATGTCGTGCATTGCGGCTCCCGGCCCCATCAAGTCTGGGCGCAAATCTGCACGTTTTGGGGGGGTGTGCAACCGCACACAACGCGCGCTTTCGCAGGTATCTGCGAACAAGCCCGCGTTCGGCGCGGCCTGGCTTGACGCTACAGCAGGTTGAGGTAGGCCTCAGCTGCCGTCAGATCGGCCAGGCGCTGAGCGCGCGCCTTCTCGGCCTCCGCGTCGCGGCCCCAGAGTTCTGCTTGATAACTCTCGTCGATCTGGCTGGCGGCGAATGCGTCGGTGGCGGGGATAGCTTTGGCCGCGAACGCGAGACCCAACACGGCAGAACCGGTGATCGTGATGCCTGCGTGCAGCACGACGAGACGGTGTTCGTCGTGCGCGGCAATCGCGTCCTGAAGGCGCTCAAGAGCCTCTTCGGGTTGGGGGACGTGTGTAACGCCGGTGGTGATGCTGAGGCGTGCGCCGAAGCGTCCGGCGGCCCAGTCGAGCCATGGGTTCCACGCGGCCGTTTGGCGGCGGGTCAATTCGGCGGGACTGTCGGCGCGGTAGCATATGAGGTCCGCGCCCGCGTACTTCGCGAGGTCGGTCACGATGGCGTTGCGGTTCACGGATACGCGGTCGAGCGCGGTGTTCAGCGCTTTCGTGAGCGGCATCGTCTCAGGGTTCAGCTTCTCCCCCTGCCCTCGCCACTCTGCCGCAATCGCTTCGGCAAGTCCGCGCGTGGGAGCAAGCAGGAGAGCTCCTGCCGGTGTCTTGATCGGGCGCGTGTCGAGGAGGATGGATAACCCGCTCGCGTGGCTTCCCACGGAGACCTCGTCATAGAACCGTTTTGCACCCTGCTTCAGCATCACGTCCGTTTGCGCTTCGCGAGATCCGCTCGTCGCCGATCCGACATGCCGTCGTGGGGTCCGAGTTTGCGTTTGGGTGCATCCCTCCAGAAGCCTTCGCCGATCTCCTTGTTCCGTTTCTGGTGGAGCGGATAGATGCACTTCGAGCGGCGGCGGCTTGCTTCGCCGACGGTGATCAGGCGCACCGGCTTGTCAGTGTTGTTGATGACGCAATGAGCGATACCGGTGCGGTCGGGGAAGCCGACGCCGTCGCCGGGCCTCAGGCGATGCAGGTGGCCGTCGATCCAGACGTCAGGTTCGCCTTCGACGACGTAGACGAATTCTTCTTCGTCCATCTCCGCATGCGGCCACGACGTGCGCCGTCCCGGGGGCAGCAAATCGTGGCCGACGCCGATGCGCGTCAGTCCGAGCGCGACCGACAAATGCGACCAGACTGCCATGAGTTCTTTATCGCCGGGATAGGTCGTGCCGTCGTTCTTGATCTTGCGCCAATCGACGACGCACGTGGGGCGTGTCTTGGTGCGCCAGCCGGACGGCGCGGCGCGGCCGCGCTTGGCGTCGGGCTTGCCGTCATGCGGACCTAGCTTGCGTTTGGGCGGATCGGTCCAGAGTTTGCCGTCTTCTTCCAGCCACTCGTCCATCTCGCGCGTCAACGGGAAGTGGATGTGCGAGTTGTAGCGCGAGGCCTCGCCGATCGTCAGTATGCGGACGGGCTTGTCGGTGTTGTTGATCAGGCAATGCGCCTGGCCATCGCGGCCGGGCCAGCCGGCGGCGTCGTCGGGATTGAGGCGGTACGTATAGCCATCGACCCACAAATCCGGCGTGCCTTCGAGGACGAAGATCATCTCCTCCTCGTCGCGCTCGGCGTGGGGTTGCGAGGAACGCCAACCCGGCATGATTGTGTCGTGACGGATCGCCAAGCGGCGCAGCTCGAAGGCCATCGAAAACGGCGCCGGGCGGATCATCAGCTCATTGGTGTGGGGGTGGCGGAACGGCTCGACACGTTCGATTTCCGACCAGTGGCGGATGAAATGCGGCCGCTCAGGGACGATCTTCTTCGCCATGTGTCTATCTCGCGCGTTCCTTGCCGCGGCGTGGACGATGCTCTGTTTCGCGTGGGTGTTCCGTGCGCGGCTTTCGCACGCCCTCGTCACGGAAGACTTCACGCCGGTCCTCTTTGTCGAAGCCGAACATGTCCCAGACCTTCGCCATGTGCGGGGGCAAGGGCGCGGAGACTTCGAGCCATCCGCCACGCGGGTGGCGGATGCGCAGCGAGCGGGCGTGGAGCATCAGCTTCTTCGGAATTTCGCCATGCGAGCGGGCGGGTTCGCTTCCGTATTTCGCGTCGCCGACGATGGGTGTGCCCATCGCAGCGCAGTGTGCGCGGAGCTGGTGGGTGCGGCCGGTCAGCGGCATCAACGCGAGCCACGCCATCGTGGTGACGTGATCGAGCATGTCGAAGAGGGTGACGGCGTCCTTGGCGTCCTCTTCCTCGCCTTCTTCGGCCAGGCGTACGCGTTCGCGGCCATCGGCGGCCGGGCGCTTGATCAGTGCGCCGTCGATCTTGCCGTGGCGCGGGGTCGGCACGCCCGTCGTTAGCGCCCAGTAGACCTTGCGCGTGTCGCGGGCGCGGAACGCCTGCGCCAGCGCCGCCGCGGCGCGCGCGTTCGCGGCGATGACCAAGACGCCGGAGGTGTCGCGATCAAGGCGATGGACCAGGCGCGGGCGTTCGGCGCCCTTATCGACGAGTGCCGGAAGCAGCGCATCGACGTGACGCTCGGTCTTCGTGCCGCCTTGCACGGCGAGGCCCGCGGGTTTGTTCAGCACGATCACATCGTCGTCGCGATGGACCACGAAGCCTTCGATGAACGCGCGGTCTTTCGGCGTGATCGCGGGCGCTGAATTCTTGTCTTCAGGCGCGGGGATTGTGACGGGTATCGGGGGGACGCGGATCGTCGCGCCACCCGCGACGCGGTGACTTGCTTTGACGCGGGCGCCGTCGACGCGCACCTGGCCTGTGCGCAGCAGGCGCTCGAGGCGGCCGTGCGTAACTTGTGGGTAGTGACGCTGGAACCAACGGTCGAGGCGCAGACCCTCTTCGTCGGGTTTGACTTTGCGTTGGACGACGCCCGTCATGACGTGAGTTGCCTTGCGAGATAGAGGCCAAAGAAAAGCGCCGTCAGCGAGCCGCCGACGGAGCCGGCGACGTAGAGCATCGCGCCCATCAGATCGCCGCGCTCAGTCAACACGGCCGTGTCGAGCGCGAAGGCTGAGAACGTCGTGAACCCGCCCAGGATTCCCGTCGTCAAGAATGCGCGCATCTCGTGCGAGAGGTTCCAGCTCAAAGCCGCCATCTCGGCGATTACGCCCATGATGAAGCAGCCCAGCACGTTCACGATCAGGATGCCCCATGGGAAACCCGGGCCGAACAGGTGCGTGACCTGAGACGACAAGAAATAGCGGGCCAGCGCGCCGAGGGCGCCGCCGAGTGCAATTGCGAGGATCATGCCCATGCGCGGGATATCGCACGGGGCCCCCAACAC
>JAEUML010000226.1 GCA_016792785.1 Alphaproteobacteria bacterium | reverse complement strand
TGGAGCGTTTTTCGAAATAGTCTTCGCCCGCCGCGACTTGCCGCGACCACAGACCTTGCCGCCCAGTCCAAGCGTATTCCGTGCGGTTGAAAGCTGATGTCTGTCATCAAGCCGGCCAACGTGGCCAAAGCAAACGCCGGATCCAGTTTCGCCAGCAGTGGTCGAAATTGAGGCACCAACCGAAAAGCCTCTGCGGGCGTTTCTGGCGGAGCCATCCGCGCGAAGAATTCCTCTATATCTTGAGGCGTTTGCATTTAGCTCGGTCAACGAGAGTTTACTTCTTGTGGTGCGCCAATGCGCAAAGCTGATAGATATCGACTACGACAGTAGCAGTCATTCAGCGTATTTGATTTCGTGAGATCTATCCCCCACTCAACGCCCCAAAAATATGCACCTCCGCCGCCGGTTTCAGCTTCGCTGAAACCTCATGCACGCGCTCGCCGTCGACGAAGATGCGCATGTGTTCGCGGATGCGGGTCTGTTCGTCGACCACGCGGAAGCGGATGCCGGGGAAGCGCTGGTTGATGTGGGCGAGCGCCTCGTCGACGCTGCGCGCCTGCGCGCTCACATGCGTGGCGCCGTCGGTGTAGCTGCGCAGCTGTTGCGGGATGAAGACGGTGATGGTGTGCGTCATGCCTGGGAGCGCCGGCTTCCAGCCGGCCCTTCTTCCCGGGACCGCGGGCATCTTGCCCGCACTTCACCGCTTCGACGTGGCACAAACGCAGACAGAGTCGGCAGGATGCCGGGGCTCCCAGGCAAAAGAGCGGGCGGGACGCCCGCGGTCCCAGGCAGGTCCATGGCCGTCACAACCGCGCCACCGCTTCGACGGAATAAATCTCCGGCAGGTGCGCCGCGATCTGCGTGAAGCGGCCACCTTCATTCGTGCTCGCCCACAATTCGCCGCCCGTGGTGCCCAGATAGAGGCCCACCGCCTTCATGTCGTCGCGGCAGAACGCCTGGCGCTTCACGGTGAACCAGCCCTGCTTCTTCGGAAAGCCTTTGTCCTGCCGTTCCCACCGCGCGCCCGCATCGCGCGTGCGATAGACGGCGGGCTTGCCGCCGGGCGAGGTGCGCGGCCACACGTCGCTGCCGTCCATCGGAAACACCCACGCGGTGTCGGCGTCGCGCGGATGGGGCAGGATCGTAAAGCCGATGTCGCCGACGTCGGCCGGCATCGCCTTGCCGATGCGCTCCCACGTGTCGCCCGGCCGGTCGAGCCGATAGATGCCGCAATGATTCTGCTGCCACAGCCGGTCCGCGTTCGTGGGCGCGATCGCGATGTAATGCGCGTCCTGCCCGTATTCGGGAAAGGGATCGGGCATGAAATTCGCTTCGACGTTTTTGTTCAGCGGCGCCCAGCTGCGCGCGCGGTCCTTCGATTCGAACACGCCGCCGGTCGAGGTCGCGATGTAGATGTGGCTCGGGTTGCGCGGATCGATCACGATCTGATTGAGCAGCGCCCCGTCCGGCGTGCCGCCGTCGGCCGGACACCATTTCCAATACATCGGATGATCGTTGAAGCCCGCGACGCTCTCCCACGACAGCCCGTCGTCGGTCGAAACGAACAGCCCCGGCGGCGACGTCCCCGCCCACCAAACGCCCGGATCGCTCGCATGCCCCGGCGAAAGCCAAAACGTATGACTGACCGAACGGGGCAGAGCGGTTGCGCCGTGCCCATTGCCGCCGCCGTTGCCGTTCTTTGCTTTCGGCGCATCGACCTTCGGAAACGCCGGCGGCACGCGCGCTTCGACCCACGTCTTGCCCTTGTCGACGGAGCGAAAAATCGTCGGCCCCAAATGCCCCGTCTTCGCCGCCATCAACAACGTGCGCGGCCCTTCGCGCGGATCGGCGACGATGTGATTGACGATGTTGCCCAGCAACTGCGGCCCCTCCACGCGCCACGTCTTGCGCGAAGGATCACTATGAAAAAACCAAGCCCCCTTGCGCGTGCCGACAAGCAACGTCACGCCCCGCGCCTTAGCCTTAGCCTTCACCGCCTTCGCCATCGGACCCTCGCCGCAAATCACGAAAGACCTTAGCGCGCACATCCCAATTCGTCATGGCCGGTTCCCAACTCGTCATGACCGTTTCTCAATTCGTCATGGCCGGGCTTGACCCGGCCACCCAGTCTCGCGCGGCAGCGCGAGGTAAAACGCGACGGCGGAAACACCAAGCTCTTGGAGCTCTTTGTGTTTCGATCTCTCTTCTTGCGGCGCCGAGACGCGTCACTGGGTGGCCGGGTCAAGCCCGGCCATGACGAAGAGGGAGAGCGTCGACGCAGACCCTTCGCGAGCAAACGAACAAGCAGAGCGCGAATCCGTCGCCCCTTCGTTCCGCCTCTTCACGCGTGAAGGGAATCTGGCTGGAAAAACTGGCCCGGTAGCCGGCCTGTTCAAACCCCAACCGGGCTCGTCACATTCGCGACCCACTCGCGCACGAAGCGCGCGGTCGTCTCCCAGCCCGGCTCGCCGATCAGCCAGTGGCTGGCGTTCGCGACCTCGAAATATTCGCCCCGCTCACGATAGCGCCGCGCGATCGAAGCGACCGTCTTGGGCGGGTTCACGCGGTCATAGGCGCCCGCAACGCACAGCACCGGACAGCCGATGCGCCGCGCATCGACGAACGTCGCGCGCCGGACGTCCATCGCCCAATGCAGGATCTCGAACGTGGCAAGCCCCGACTCCGGCACGAAGCGCGCGAACGTGCGCTCGCGCTCGCCCGCGGGCAAAAGGTCGAGCGCGTGCGTCTCGGCGATCCAGGCCTCGGGGCGCAGCGGCTTGTTCCAGAACTGCCCCGCGAGATAGAGCCCCTGCGCCGACATGATCTCCCAGTGCGAGGTCGGCAGCGTCCCCCACGGCGCCGACGGCGCGATGAGCGCGAGCGCTGCGACCGGCACGCGCGCCGCCACCATCTGCGCGACGAGCCCGCCCATCGAATGGCCGATGAGCACGGGCGGCTGGGCGCACGTGCGCACCAGCGCCTCGATGTCGTCCGCATAGTCGAGCGTCGAGGTCAGCCCAAGCGCCTTCGCCGCGCGCGTGCCCGGTGCCGTGTCGTGGTGGCGCAGCGTCGGCACGATCACCTTCGCCCCGTGCGCTGCGAAGAGGTCGCGGTAGCCGTCGAACGCCCATGAGGCGCAGAACGCACCATGAATCATAATGACCGTATTACTCATATGGTTTTGCCAAGTGCCGGAACGCGGCCACGACCCTCCCGTAAACCTCCCGCTTGAACGGCACGATCAAATCCATCACCTCATCGATCGCAACCCAGCGATAAGCATCGAACTCCGGCGGCCGATGGGCCTTCAGATTGATGTCGCTTTCAGCGCCCGAAAACCGCATCGCAAACCACTTCTGCCGCTGCCCGCGGAACTTCCCTTTGAGCGCAATCCCAACCGCCTCGCGCGGCAAATCATACGCGAACCAGTCCGAAGCCTCGGCCAAAATCTCGACCTTCGAAATCCCGGTCTCTTCTTCGAGTTCCCGAAGAGCCGCCGCCCGCAGATCCTCGCCCGCGTCGATCCCGCCTTGCGGCATCTGCCAGGCCTCGTCGAGATCGCCGGAGATCCGCCGCCCCACGAACACGCGGCCTTGGCGGTCGAACACCATCACGCCGACACACGGCCGGTACGGCAACGTCTCAGGGTCGACGGGGCGCCTCACGGATGCGGCGCCGTTTCGAACGGCTGCGGATCGCTCGGCAGTTCGACCGGCGCAGCAGGCGTCGCAGAACGCGGCGGCGCAGGCCGGCGCGGCTGGGCGCGCGTCGGTGAAGGCTGGGGCGGCTCGCGCACTTCGACGAGCGCCGACACCGGCACAAGCGCGATCCCCTTTTCTTCGAGCGATGCCGCCCACGCGGTCAACCGGTCGATCGTCACCGGATAAGCACCCGCGACCGCGACGGCAGACCCGCGCTGCTTGGCGAGGTCTTCGATCGCCGCGAATTCCTTCTCGATCGCCTCGCGCGTCGGGTTGCGGTCGACGAGCCGGTCGCCGCGCGCGAACGCGGCGCCCGTCGCCGCCGAAACTTCGCGCGCAATCGACTGTTCCGCCTCGCCGCTGTCGACGAAGTAAAGCCCGCGCCCCGCGGTCGCGCTCAGCAGCGCCCGCAACGCATCCTCGCTCGCCAAGAACTTCGCCCCTTGCGAGTTGATCAATCCCGCATAGCCCGTCACCTTCGCAAGCACACGGCGAAGCCGCGCCGGATTCTCCTCCGCCGTCGTGCCCGTGAGAAGCGTATCCTGCCCCGGATCGTTGTCGGGATAGTCGTAAGGCTCAAGCGGCAGTTCGAGCAGCACCTCGTGCCCCTTCGCCCGCGCCGTCGACACCAGCCCCTGCAACGAAGAACCGTAAGGTGTCACCGCCAGCGTCACGCCCGGCGGCAAGCGGTCCACGGCCGCTTGCGTCACCGCTTCGCCGAGCCCCAGTCCGCCGACGATGATCGCGATCTTCGGGCGCGGGTCCGCACGGTCGAAGGCGCGCGCGTAAACCTCCATCGCCCGGCGCCCGTCGTCGGCGATCTTCGGCAGCGGACCTTCATCGCTCATCTCGACCAAGTTCGGGTCGCTGATCACGATGCCGTTGACCGCCACAAGCGACATCGCGCTCGAAGTGATGGCCTCCACGTCTCCCGGCCCGCCGGTGCCCGTTGCCGGCGCGCGGTCGATCTTGATGACCTGCTTCGGCTCGCCGTCTTCGGCGTCGCCGAACAGCGATACGAAAATGATCAAAAGAAAGGCGGCCACCGCCACGATCGTCGCAACCGTGCCCAACAGGTTCCGCCCGCCTAAGGCGCCGAAATCGCGTAGGCGATCGGCGGAAAACCTGGACATCGGCATGAATCAGGCGCTCGGGCGTCGTTCCGGAAAACAGGGCACGAGGGAATGTGCCTTGTCCCGACTCGGCTAATCAAGTGTCCGCAAACGCGCGGGGCCGCGCACGTTAACAGTTGAAATGAAAAAGGGGCCGCGAACGGCCCCTTCTTGCTGCTGAGATCGCTGTCCGCCTCAATTCGGCTTCGGAGCAGCGGGTGTCGCGGTCGACACCATTTCCTGTCCGCGCAAAAGGCGCAGCGCATAGGTCAGCTGGAAGTCGTCGTATTTCTCGCCGGCCTTCGGCTTTACGACCGGACCGACATGAGGCTTCTTGCCGCCCTCTTGGCCGTCCAGATGTTTCGGCAGGTTCGCTTCCGAGAGGCGATCGTTGGCCTCCTTTTCGCTATCCGCATCCGCAGCCTGTTCGACGAGGATGTCGGGGTCGATGCCCGTCGCCTGGATGGAGCGGCCCGATGGCGTGTAGTACTTCGCCGTGGTCAGACGCAGCGCCCCGTCAACGCCGCCCGCAAGCGGAATGACGGTCTGCACCGAACCTTTGCCGAACGAGCGCGTGCCGATGACGCGCGCACGCTTTTGATCTTGCAGCGCGCCCGCGACGATTTCCGACGCCGACGCCGACCCTTCGTTGATCAGCACCACGACCGGAACGCCGGCCAGAATCTGGCCCGAGCGTGCACCATAGCGCTGCGTGTCGCCCGAACGACGTCCGCGCGTCGAGACGATCTCGCCCTGGTCCAGGAACGCGTCCGACACGAAGATCGCCTGATCGAGCAGCCCGCCCGGATTGTTGCGCAGGTCGAGCACGACGCCGCGCAGCTTGTTGCCGATCTTGGCCTTCACCTGATCGACCGCGCGGTCGAGCCCGTCTTCCGTCTGCTCGTTGAATGTCGTGATGCGGATGTACGCGATGTCGCCTTCCTGCTTGAAGCGCACGCTTTCGACCCGGATGACTGCGCGCGTCAACGTGATGTCGAGCGGCTTCTTCTCGCCCTTGCGCAGCACCGTGATCCTGATCTGCGAGTTGACCGGCCCGCGCATCTTGTCGACCGCTTCCGACAGCGTGAGGCCTTGGATCGCCATGCCGTCGATCGTCGCGATCAGGTCGCCGGTCTTGATCCCGGCCTTCGCCGCCGGCGTTCCGTCCATCGGCGAAATCACCTTGACGAGCCCGTCTTCCATCGTGACTTCAAGGCCGAGGCCGCCATACTCGCCGCGGGTCGAAACCTGCATGTCCGAGAAGTTCTTCGGGTTCAAATAGCTCGAGTGCGGGTCGAGCGACGTCAGCATGCCGTTGATCGCGTTCTCGACCAGTTCCGCGTCTTTCACCTCGCGCACATAGTCGTTCTTGACGCGCTCGAACACGTCGCCGAACAGATTGAGCTGCCGGTACGTGTCGGTGCTCGCGATAGTCGCCATTGGCGCAAGCGCCAATGCCGCACCGAAACCAATGCTGCCTGCGACGCCTGCCAGAAGATATTTGTTCATGGAACTAACCGCTCACCTTTTCCCTGAGACCGGCAAACCAGGGCGCCGGATCGACCGGGACGCCGTTGCGCCGAAACTCGATGTAAAGCCTCTCGCCCCCGACCGACTGCACGTTCTTCGGCCGGATCCGCATTCGCCCGACCGGTTCGCCCGCCAACACCGTTTGGCCCACGACACCATCGACCTTCGCAAGCCCGGCAAGCAGAACATGATAGCCGCCGTTCGCCGCGATTATCAACATTTGACCGTAGCCTCTAAATGTTCCGGCGAACATGATTTTGCCGTCACACGGAGAAGTGACCGGCGCGCCGGGGCGCGTTTCCACGCGAATTCCCGCCAAATGACCGCCGGCCTCGTCGGACGAACCGAAACGCGCGCTGAGTTCACCGTTAGCGGGTAAGGTCAACATCCCTTTCAACCCGTCCAGTGACACGTTTCGCGCAGCGCCCGCTGAGGCGATCTGGTTCGTGATCACCTGACTTCCCCGCGAGGCCGGCCGCTTGGCGTCCTCGTTCAGACTTGCAATCAGGGCGCGCAGGTCGCCGGCCTGCTCGGCCAACGCGCCGATCCGCGCCTGCGTTTCCTTCAGGTTCTGATCGGTCTGCGCGGCCAGGCTGCGCCGGTGGATCAGAAGCTCGCTGAGCATCGTGCGGTCCTTGTCGAGCGAGGCGGCCGCCGCCGCCACCTTCATGCGCTCCTCCGCCGCCTTTTGGCGAAGGTCGCGCAGGTCGGCCAGATCCTTCGCCAACTTTGCGGCTTCTTTTTGAACGGCCGGAACGACCGCCGACAAAAGCATCGCCGAACGGGCCGCCGCAGTCGCATCGTTCGGCCGCACGATCAGCGCCGGCGGCGGCTCGCTGCCCATCCGCTGCAACACCGCGAGCAGGGACGAGAGCTGACTGCGCTGCCCGTCCAGGGCGCGCATCGCCGCCGCTTCGCGCGTCTCGAACAGCGCCAGCCGCTGCTCGACGACGTTAAGATCGCGCTCCCGCGCCTGGGCCGAGCCCGCGGCCTGGATCAGTTTCTGCCGCAAGGCCTGCTGCTCGCGCGCCAGCTGCGCCGCATCGTCGGTCAGGCTTTCAATGCTGCGCCGGTCGTTGCCAAGCTGCTTTTCGATCGTATCGAGCTTCTCGAGCGGGTCCGTCGTCTCGTTCTGCGCGTGCAGCGGCACGGTCGCGAAGATGAGAGCGGCGCACGCCGCCGCCTTCAGCCCCAGCCGACCCTTCCTACGCTGACCCGTTGCCCGCATTAACGCCCGCTCCGCCGGCACGCAAAAGCCGGCCGGCTGATTCTCGGCAAGCATGCCACAAAGGCATCCCCGCCCTTAAGGCCGATCAGTCCTTTTTGGTCTGGTGCGCGACCGCCTGAATGCGCGCTTCGATTTCCTTGGGATCGCCATGGAAATGGCTTTCCGCCGCCAACATGCGCTCGTTCAAGACATAAACCTTCGGCACGCCGGTCGGCAGGTTGATCACCTCGATCTCCGCCTCGCTCAAGCCTTCGAGGTGTTTCAGCAGCGCGCGCAGAGAATTGCCGTGCGCCGCGATCAGCACCTTCTTCTTTGCCTTGATCAACGGAACGATGTCGCTCTGCCAATAGGGCAGCACCCGCGCGGACACGTCCTTCAAACTCTCCCCGCGCGGCACGTTGGCGTCGGGCACGCCTGCGTAACGCCGATCATGCTTCGGATAGTCGGCATCGTCGAGCGCGACGAGCGGCGGCTGGGTCGCGTACCCGCGCCGCCATTGATGCACTTGCGCCTCGCCGAATTTCTCGACCGCCTGACGCTTGTCCTTGCCCTGCAATGCGCCGTAGTGCCGCTCGTTCAGTCGCCAGTCTTTGACGACCGGAATCCACATCAGATCCATCTCTTCGAGAACGAGCCACAGCGTCTTGATCGCGCGGCTTTGCAGAGAGGTGAACGCAATGTCGAAGTGAAATCCGTCTTTGCGCATTTGCCGCCCGGCCGCGCGCGCCTCTTCGATACCCTTCTCCGACAACGGACTGTCGCGCCAGCCCGTGAAGATGTTCTGCTTGTTCGCCTCGCTCTGCCCGTGGCGAATAATGACGAGATCGTAGGCTTGCATGGGGGACTACCGCAGCACCGTGAAAAGAGCCGCCACGTACGCGAAAATCGCCGCCGCCGCAACAAGCGCCGCAACCTGGTGGAACCGCTCATGTTTGATGAGCGCCGCCGGCAGCGCCCCGACGATGAACGCGATATGGAAGGCCAGATCGGGCGCGTTCGGCAGCCGCCCTTCGATCGAGTACGTGCGCAACATGCTGACGACCACGAGCGCCACGATCATCCCGAAGAACCACCGCACCTGCGCGAAGTAATTGGCCTTGAGGTCCAAGCCCTCGTCCCGGTCGAAGTCCGGCATCACGAGCGCGCTTAAGAAAAAGAGCAGGATCGGCTGCATCAAGGTCAGGCTGAACGCGACGAATGTCCACGTCTCGACGGCGCGCAACCCGAACATGCTCCACCACGTCTGCACGTGGATGAGAAGCAAGACCAAGCCCCAAACGACGACCGGCCAATAGACCTTAACGCGCCCGCGCATCTGCACGATCCGCGCAAACCCCATCAGCAGATTCGTGATGCCGAGGCCGAGGACGATGGAGATTAGAACCGAGAGATGGGCGAAGGCGTCCATGGATTGTTGGCGCTTTGCGGATGCAGGCGAGGAAGGGACACGTTACAACGCTTGGGCAGTCAACGTCACGCCGGCGTTGATCGAGCGCGCCCGCGGCGATATTGCCCTCCCGACGGAGACAGCGAGTCGATGCCCGACGCCGCCTTAACGACCGAACTCCTGTTGCGCGGTGCCGCCATCGGCGCGCTGGCCGCGACCGCCGTCGCGTTCTTCCGCGGCGGCGCCAGTCTCTCGGTGCGCGTTGCGGGGCTGCTGTTTTGCCTCAGCGTCATCGGCTACGTCGTGAACTCGTCGCCGTCATTGCGCTCGACGGCAGGCTTGCTGATCGCACCCGCGTGGGCGCTGTCGCTCGCCGGTGGCGGCTATTTCTGGCTATTCATCTACGTTCTGTTCGAGGATCGCCGCATCACATGGTTGGCGCTCGCGCCGGCCGCCGCGCTGACGGTCGTCGGCCTCGTCGGCGTTCTCACCACGTCGCCGGTGCGCAACGGCGTGTGGATCGTCCACAATCTGATGGAGATCGCGCTCTCCGCGCATGCGCTCTACATCATCTATCGCTCGTGGCGCGGCGATCTGGTCGAGGCGCGCAGGCGGCTGCGCGGGCCGTTCTTGGGCGTCGTCACGCTTTTGACGATCGCGCTGGCCGGCATTGAAATCGGCGAAAGCGTCGGCGTCCAGGCGTCGTGGTACAGCCTCGCCGGCGCCGCAACGCTGGCGCTCTTCTGCCTCGCGGGCAACTTCATCTTTCTCCAAACGCGCGACGCTCTCTTCGGCGCGGCCGTGCCTGCCGCGACATCGGACACGCCCCAACCGGGCATCGACGCCGGCGACCGCCTCGCCTTCGAAAAACTCGCCCAGGTGATGGACAAAGACGAAGCCTGGAAGGCCGAGGGGCTGACCATCGGCGCATTGGCCGAAAAGGTCGGCATGCCCGAACACCGCCTGCGCCGCCTGATCAACGACCATTCCGGCCATCGCAACTTCGCGGCCTTCGTGAACGCCCGCCGGATCGAAGCCGCCAAGCGCACGCTGGCCGACCCCGCCCAAGCCCGCACAACGGTTGCCGCGATTGCCTTCGACCTCGGCTTCGGCTCGCTCGGCCCCTTCAACCGTGCCTTCAAGGAGGCGACGGGCAAAACCCCCACCCAATGGCGCCGCGACGCGCTGGAGAACGGCTCGCCGAAACCCGAAATCGCTAGCTGATTCTGAAAACAGCCAAGCTTTTCCGCCATCGGCGAGACGCTCGCCCCGGTCATCGCCACCTTGCCCGCCAGAGCAAGGAGGCTCCACCCATGGAACAGCTTTTCGAAGCCATCGCCGGCCAGTGGTTGTCCAACATGGCCACCGACGTCACCCGCTACGCCATCTTCGCCGTCGGCGTGTGGCTCGTCCTCTGGGTCGCCCTCGCAGGCGTCATGAAGGGACGCAAGATCCGCCCGGACACGCCCCCGGCTCGCCAGCTTGTGACCGAGTTTCTGATCTCGCTTCGTTCCGTCGCGATCTTCTCGACCATCGCGCTCATCCCATTGGTGCTGAACCGCCTCGACCTGTTTCACGGCCACCAGATCGCGGTGTCCTGGGGTCCGCTTTGGTTCTGGGTCAGCCTCGTGTTGATGATCGTCGCGCACGACGCCTACTTCTATTGGGTCCACCGCGCGATCCATGACCCGCGCCTGTTCCGTAGATTCCACCGCCGCCACCACAAGAGCCACAACCCCTCGCCGTTCACGGCCTACAGCTTCGACATCGGCGAAGCGGCGCTCATGGGCTTGTTCGTTCCGCTTTGGGTGATCGCGGTCCCGACCCCGTGGCCGGCCGTCGGTCTCTTCGTGTTGCATCAGATCGTGCGCAACACGCTCGGTCACTCGGGTTACGAGATCATGCCCGCGCGCCGCGACGGCCGCCCACTGTTCGACTGGCTGACAACGACCACGCACCACGACCTCCACCACGCACAAGCCGGCTACAACTACGGCCTCTACTTCACCTGGTGGGATCGCTGGATGGGTACCGAGCATCCCAAATATTATGCGCACTTCGCCGCCGCCGCGCGCCCGAACGCTCAACATCAACCCAGCGCGGAGCGCGCATAGAATGCTGACGCTCATCAAGGGCGCTGTATTCCCAGTGGTATTCGTCGGTTCGCTTCTAGCGTTCGAAGCGTTGCTGACGATGGGGATCGAGCCCGGCGTCTCTCTCCTGGCGATGACTGTCGCCAACGTGGCCGTCATCGCCTTGCTCGAACTCGTGTTTCCCTTAAGACCGGACTGGGCGTGGTGGCGCGACGCACAGTCGATCAACGACCTGATCCACGGCGCTTTGCTCAGCGTCATTGGCCCGCGCTTGGGCGAGATCGCGCTCTCCACATCGATTGCGACGGGCGCGGCTTATCTGTCCACGCACGTGGAGGGCGGCGTTTGGCCGGCGTCTTGGCCGCTATGGATCCAAGTTCTGCTGGCAACGGTCATCGCGGACTTCACCGACTGGACGAAGCACTGGGCCTACCACCACGTTCCGTTCTTGTGGCCGGTCCATGCGCTGCACCACAGCCCGGACAAGATGCATGTCTTTAAGGCCGGCAGGCTCCACTTTCTGGAAGCCACCGTCCGCTTCGCCGTCGTCAGCGCGCCGTTGATCGTGCTGGGTGCGGGCGCCGATGTGATCATCTGGTACGCGGCTTTGCTGAATGTCTTAGGCAACCTGAACCACTCGAACGTTCACATGCCGATGCCGGGGTTCGTGCACAATTTCTTCGCGACACCGGACGTTCATCGCCTGCACCACGAAATCGATGCCTCGCTTGGCCGCTCGAATTTGTCGCCGGGCACGATGCTGCCCGATCATTTGTTCGGCACCTTTCGCCACCCGGTTCGCCATCAACTCCGCAATGTCGGCATCGATGCAAACCCGATTCCGGGCAACCTTCTCGCGCAGATGGCGTCGCCGCTGATTTGGCCGCTGCTGGTTTGGCGCCGGCGCGCGAAAGCGAACCCATGAGGGCCGGCAAAGATAGCCGTCCGGCGGCGCGCATGCTGACTTACGCACCGCTCGCGGTTCACGTGATTTCGACACTCGTCGTGGGTTTCGGTTTCGTCCTTCCGGGAAGTCCGATCGAAGGCCTCAATGTCTACACGTTGGGCTTCTTGTCTGCGGTGCTGGGCTTCGTGCCGATCTACATCGCGGGCATATCGCTCGCGCACAGGCAGGAAAGGGAACGCAAATGCTAAGTGGCGTCCGGATCATCGCGATCCTTCTCGTGGCACTGTCGAGCGCCCGGACACTTGCCGCCAACGACTGGGAGCACGTGGGCGGCGACGCGGGCGGCCAGCGGTTCAGCGAAGCACGAGAACTCACGCGCGAGAACGTCGCGGGCTTGGAGGTTGCCTGGACGATCTCGACGGGTGAGCTCAAGGACTGGGGCGCGCGGCGCGGCTGGAAATTCCAAACGACGCCCATTCTCTTCGAAGGAAATCTTGTGTTCTGCACGACATTGAACGATGTCGTTGCCGTTGACCCGGGGTCGGGTCGGACGGTGTGGAGGTTCGACGCGAATCTTCCCGACATCGAACCGGCGGGAAACGGCTATGCGTGCCGCGGGGTCACGGCGTGGCGCGACCCGGTGGCGACGCCCGGAGCCGCGTGTGCCTCACGCATCTTCACCGGAACAAACGACTACCGGCTGATCGCACTGGACGCCGCGACGGGACGACCGTGCATCGGTTTCGGCGATGCCGGTCGGATAAAGCTCGACCCCGGCGTGCCCCTGGTTCATGCAGGCGAATTCCAAATCACATCGCCTCCCGTCGTCGCGCGTGGTGTCGTCCTGGTCGGCTCCGCGATCGGCGACGGCGTGCGTGTCGCCGCACCCAGCGGCAAGGTGCGCGCATTCGATGCGCGCACGGGCGTCCCGCGCTGGACGTTCGACCCCGTGCCGCGCGATCCCGCCGATCCTGCTCGCGCAAGCTGGGGCGCGGGAAGCGACGATAGAACCGGCCACGCCAACGTTTGGTCGCTGATGTCGGCTGACGAAGCCAGGGGCTTGTTCTTCGTTCCGACGTCGAGCCCCAGCGTCGATCACTATGGTGGAACGCGGCCTGGTGAAAACCGATACGCGAACTCCGTCGTCGCGCTCGACGCCGTGTCGGGAAAAGTGGTCTGGCACTTTCAAACCGTTCATCACGATCTGTGGGACTATGATGTCGCGGCCCAACCCTCGCTTGTCGTTTTGCGACGGGACGGCAAAGAACAACACGCGGTGGTGCAGCCGACAAAGATGGGCCTCATCTTCACGCTCGACAGAGCAACCGGCACGCCCGTGTTCGATGTGGAGGAACGTCCGGTTCCAAAGGGCGATGTGCCTGGCGAATGGTATTCGCCGACGCAGCCCTTCCCCGTCGCGCCGCGCATGCTCGTCCCCGCGAAACTGAAGGCCGATGACGCATGGGGCGTGACGTTCTTGGATCGATGGGCGTGCCAGTCGGCGATCGCCGGTGTTCGCAATCAAGGTATCTACACGCCGCCGAGCCTCCAGGGATCGCTGCTCTACCCCTTCATCTCGGGCGGCGTGAACTGGGGAAGTGCATCCTTCGATCGCTCCCGCCAGACTCTCTACGTCTTGACGAACAACGCGAGCGGCTTTGTGCAACTCATTCCGCGCGCCGACGTGCCGCCGCGCAACGAGATGGATGTCTTCAACGACGGTATCGCCTCCCAGACCGGCACCCCTTATGTGCTGAAGCGTTCGCTGCTTGCCTCCCCCCTTGGGGCGCCCTGCAACCCGCCGCCCTGGGGCCAAATCCACGCCATCGATATGACGACCGGCGCGGTCAAGTGGGAACGGCCGCTCGGAACGCTGGAAGACGTCGTGCCGTTCGGCGACCTCTGGTTACCGCATGGCTCGGGCAATCTGGGCGGTCCCATCGGCACGGCAACGGGTTTGATTTTCGTCGCCGCGACAATGGACAACTACCTCCGAGCGCTCGACGCAGACACGGGTCGCGAACTCTGGAAGGGAAGATTGCCGGCCGGCGGCCAAGCGACGCCGATGACCTACGTCTGGAAAGGTCGCCAATACGTCGTCGTCGCCGCCGGCGGCCACGACGTCATCGGCACGACCCGAGGCGACACGATCATCGCCTTCGCGCTACCGAAGATGCGACGGCCTCACGCCCGATGATACGGATGCCCCGCCAACATCGTCATCGCGCGAAACAGCTGCTCGGCGAGCATCGTACGCACGAGGAGATGCGGCCAAGTCTGTGTCCCGAACGCGAGTGTGAGGCGCGCGCGGCGCTTGGCTTCCTCCGGCAACCCATCGGGCCCGCCGATGACGAACAGCGCACGCGCTTCGCCCGCATCGCGCCACGCCGCGAGTTGCTTCGCGAAAGCCTCGCTTGAAAGTGACCTGCCGCGCTCGTCGAGCGCCACGACAAGCTGCGCCGCCCCGCAGGCCTCGACGATCTTCACAGGTTTGCGTTCGTCGGCTTCGCTGAGCGCGAACGATGCGAAGCCCAACGCACGCCCCGTGTCGCGCGCTTTCGTCAGATAAGAAAGTGCCAGTTCGGTTTCCGGCGCGGACTTCGCGCGTCCGCCGGCCAGGATGTCGATGTCGAGAGCCAAGCGGCGTCAGACCGCCTCGGCCATCGCCGCGCCGTCGCCCCACATCTTTTCCAGATTGTAGAACGCGCGCACTTCCGGCCGGAACACGTGGACGATGATGTCCATCGCGTCGACCAGCACCCAATCGCCCGCGGGCAATCCTTCCGCGCGCCCCTGGATGCCTTGCTTCTTCAGCTCGTCCGTCAGGTGCTCTGCGATCGCTGCGACATGACGATTCGAGCGCCCGCTGGCGACCACCATGTAGTCGGCCATCGGCGTCTTCTCGCCAAGATCGATCGCGACGATGTTCTCCGCCTTGTCGGCGTCGAGCGTCTTGAGCACGAGATCGAGAAGTTTGCGGGATGCTTCAGGCGGCTTCTTCGCGGCCTTGAGCGCCGCTGCTTTCTTCGCAGGGGCCTTTGTCGCCGGAGCCTTGCGCTTCTTGAGCGCGGGAACGGATGACTTCGCCCGCACGGTGCGGGTCGTACGCTTGGCGGTCAGTGGTGCACTCCTTTGCTTGCGCGGGTGTTGAGACGACGCCAACCCACCGTCGGGAGATACGCAAAGCGATGCACCGTGTGGATCAGAGCCAAGTCCCTCTAATACGTTCGGATGCGCGAAGCACCCGAACGTGAAGCAGGCTAACACAGTTCGCATAACGCAACGATGAAGAAACCCAAGGACTTTCGCTCAAAGTGAACGGACGGGCCGCAGAATGGTGCGCCCGGAATCCTTAAGCGATGCGGCCTCAGCGCCACACGCCGCGGTTGCGAAGCGCGGTCGCGGACGCGGGATCCAGCCGTTCGTGAATGAACGCCCACGCGGGCGGCTTGGCGTCGGCAAGCGTCCCCGCGTCGCGCACGCGCGCAGCTTGCAGCGCGATGCCGGCAGGACTGTTCAGCGCCTTCGTTGTGAAACCGGGCCGTGCGATCACCGCCATCGGCACGCGCCGCGCGATCTCTTCCCAGTCCTTCCACAGATGGAACGAGGCCATGCTGTCCCCGCCCATCAGCCACACGAAGTGCGCCCGCGGGAACATGCGTTGAAGCGCCGCGATCGTATCGACCGTGTACTGCGTCTTGAGTTCGGCCTCGATCGCCGAAACGGCAATGTCGGGATGCGCCGCCATCTCGCGCGCCGACTGCAACCGCCGTTCGAGCGGCGCCATCTCGCTGGTGCTTTTCAACGGATTCTGCGGCGAGACGAGCCACCACACGAGATCGAGCTTCAATCGGCGCAACGCGATCAGGCTGATGTGGCGATGCCCTTCGTGCGCGGGATTGAACGATCCGCCGAGAAGCCCGATCCGCGCGCCCCAGCGTGCGAACGAAGCGACGCGCTCGGGCAGCGCGTCAGGCCCGGGTCTGGCCATCGCCTCGGACGACATACTTGAACGTGGTCAGTTCGCGCGCGCCGACCGGCCCACGCGCATGCAGCCGACCGGTCGCGATCCCGATCTCAGCCCCAAAGCCGAACTCCGCGCCGTCCGCGAATTGCGTCGAGGCGTTGTGCAGCACGATCGCGCTGTCGACCTCGCGCAGGAATGTCTCGGCGGCGAGCCTGTCCTCCGTCACGATCGAGTCCGTGTGCGAAGAGCCGTATTTCGCGATATGCGCAACCGCCCCTTCGACGCCTTCCACCACCTTCACCGCCATGATCGCGTCGAGATACTCCGTGTACCAGTCGTCCTCGTCCGCGCCCTCGACGCGCGGGTCGACCGTCTGGGTGATCCGGTCGCCGCGCACCTCGCAGCCCGCCTCGATGAGGCCGAGCACGAGCGGGCGAAGCAACCGCCCCGCGCCCGCCGCGTCGACCAAAAGCGTCTCCGCCGCCCCGCACACCGACACGCGCCTCATCTTCGAGTTCAAAACGATGTCGATCGCCTTCTGCAGATCCGCGGCCTTATCGACATAGACGTGGCAATTGCCGTCGAGATGCGCCAGCACCGGCACGCGCGCGTCTTTCTGTACCCGCGCGATCAGGCTCTTTCCGCCGCGTGGAATGATGAGATCGATCGCCCCATGAAGGCCTGAGAGCATCCGCCCGACCGCACCGCGATCGGCCGTCGGCACAAGCTGCACGGCGTCCGGCGGAAATCCGACGCGCTTTAGTCCTTCCGCGATCGCGGCCTGAATGGCGCGCGAGGTGCCGAGTGCCTCCGACCCGCCGCGCAGGATGACGGCGTTTGCCGACTTCACGCAGAGCGCCGCCGCGTCCGCCGTCACGTTCGGCCGGCTCTCATAGATGATTCCGATCACGCCGATCGGCACGCGCACGCGGGCGATCTTCAACCCGTTCGGCCGCGTCCATTCGGCCTCTGCCGCGCCCAACGGATCGGGCGACCACGCCACCGCCTCGATACCGGTCGCCATCCCGCGCACGGAGTCAGATGTCAGCTTCAAGCGGTCGACGAACGCAGGCCCTGCGCCGGACTTCACCGCGGCTTCCACGTCGCGCGCATTCGCGGCAAGGATCGCCTTCTCGCGCGCAAGCAGCGACGCGGCCATCGCGTGCAGCGCCGCCGCCCGTTGGCTCTTGTCCGATTTCGCGAGCATACGCGACGCGGCGCGCGCCGCCACGCCCATGCGGTCGAGCAGCTCGTCCAGGTCTTCGTGCTCTGTGTACGGAGCATTCATGTGCGCACGAGCGCCATGTCGTCACGGTGGATCATTTCGGTCCGGCCACGGTAGCCGAGGATCGCCTCGATTTCACCGCTTTTCACCCGCGCGATGCGCCGCGCGTCCTCTGCGCTATAGGCGATCAGTCCGCGCGCCACCTCGCGCCCGGTCGAATCCTTAACGACGACACAGTCGCCGCGCTCGAACAGGCCCTCAACACTCACGACGCCCGCCGGCAGCAAGCTCTTACCCTGCGCCAGCGCCGCCGCCGCTCCCGCATCGATCGTGATCTGGCCTGAGGGCTTCAGCGCGCCCGATATCCAACGCTTGCGCGCAGCCGCCGGCGTCGCCGCAGCGAGGAACCACGTGCACTTCGCGCCGCCCTCGATCGCTTGCAACGGCGGCCGCAAGGCGCCGTTCGCGATCACCATGTTCGCGCCCGCCTCCGTCGCGATGCGCGCTGCCATGATCTTCGTGGCCATGCCGCCCGAGCCCATGTCGGACCCGGCCGCCCCCGCCATCGCATCGATCTCGGGTGAGATCGCGGCGACTTCGGGAATGAACCGCGCCGACGGATCGTGCCGCGGGTTCGCGCTGTAGAGCCCGTCGATGTCGGAGAGCAGCACCAGGCAATCCGCCTCGATCATGCCCGTCACCCGCGCGGCCAGCCGGTCGTTGTCGCCGAAGCGAATCTCCGCGGTCGCCACCGTGTCGTTCTCGTTGATCACGGGCACGGCGCCGAGCGCGAGCAGCGTCTTCAACGTCGAACGCGCATTCAGATAACGCCGCCGGGCCTCCGTATCGCCGAGCGTCAGCAGCACCTGCGCCACGGTCAGCCCATGCGCCGCCAGCGCCTCGCTCCACGCCCGCGCCAGCGCAATCTGCCCGACAGCGGCCGCCGCTTGCGCCTCTTCGAGTTTCAGTGCCCCGGCCGAGAGCTTCATCGTCCGCCGCCCAAGCGCAATCGCCCCCGACGACACGAGCACCACGTCCTGCCCCCGCGCCTTCACGCGCGCAACGTCGGCCGCGAACGCCGACAGCCACTCGCGCGCAAGCGCACCTGTCGCCGCATCCACCAGGGTTGAAGAACCGATTTTGACGACGATGGTGCGAGCGGAGGTGAGCTTACCGCTCACGGCGCCCAGCCCCGCTCGGTCGGAAGCCGCTCGGGCTCTTCGCGCAGTTCCTGCGCGCGCACCGCTTCGGTGTCGGCGATCACGGTCGGCGGATGCTCCCGCCGCCATTGGGTGAGCGCGGCCGAAAGCGCGCGCAGCACGTCGTCGACGCCGTCCCCTTGCTCGCCCGACATCAACATCGCGTTCACGCCCGCGACTTCCGCGACCGCGCGGCGCTTGCGCTCCATATCGCCGGGGCTCATCAAGTCGCTCTTGTTGAGGACCAGCACTTCGTACTTGTTCTCAAGCCCGTGGCCATAGGCCGTGATCTCGCGCCGGACCGCGACATAGGCCTTTGCGAGCTCTTGCGGCGACTGGCTTCCGTCGAGCAGATGCAGCAGCACACCGCAGCGCTCCGCGTGACCAAGGAACCGGTCGCCGAGGCCCACGCCTTCGTGCGCGCCTTCGATCAAGCCCGGAAGGTCCGCGATCACGAACTCCGCGCCGTCGATCGTCGTCACACCGAGCTGCGGGTTCAGCGTCGTGAACGGATAGTTGCCGATCTTCGGCCGCGCGCTCGTCACCGTCGCAAGGAACGTCGATTTCCCTGCGTTGGGCTGCCCGATGATGCCGACATCGGCGATGAGTTTGAGGCGGAGCCATATCGTGCGCTCTTCGCCCGGCTCACCCTTCGTCGATTTGCGCGGCGCGCGGTTTGTCGAACTCTTGAAATGCGCATTGCCGAGGCCGCCTTCGCCGCCGCGTGCCACGACGCATTCCTCGCCCGCGCGCGTCAGGTCGTAAAGCAGCGTCTGATTGTCTTCGGCATAGACCTGCGTGCCCACCGGCACGCGCAAGATGATGTCGTCGCCGCCGGCGCCCGTGCGGTTCTGTCCCATGCCGCCGATACCGGCCTTGGCCTTGAAATGCTGCTGATAGCGGTAGTCGATCAGCGTGTTCAGATTGTGCGTCGCCTGCAGGATCACGTGCCCGCCGCGCCCGCCATTGCCGCCGTCGGGCCCACCGAACTCGATGAACTTCTCGCGCCGGAAGCTCACGCAGCCGGAGCCGCCGTTGCCGGCCTTCAAATACAACTTGGCCTGGTCCAGGAACTTCATGACTTTACTGGGGCACCGAGCGGGGTTGCGCTCGCTCAATCAGCGGCCGCCGTTTCGAGGAGGCGCCCGCCTGAGCACTATCTTAAGTAGTACAATCGCGTGGATTTCGCGAGTCGGATTTCGCGTTTGAGGTGAAGGCGCAGGCCTGACGCCCGCGCCAGCCCGGTTACGCGACGAGTTCTGCCACGCGTGCGCCGTTCTTTATTTCGAGCCACCGCGCACGCGGCAGCTCCATCTCAAGGCAGGTCACTTCGGCGCCGCGCGCCATCGAAAAGCGCTTGACCTCGCAGGTGTAGCGAAAGCCGAGCTTCGTCAGAACCCGGCCCGAAGCATGGTTATCCGCGAAGTGCCCGGCGACGACACGCTCGAGCTTCAAGCCCGAAAACGCATAGTCCCTGAGCGCGCTCGCAGCCTCGCTCGCATAGCCGCGGTTCCAATAGGGCTCGCCCAGCCAGTAACCAAGCTCCCAGTCGGCGCTGTCGCGCACGCCGACCCCGATACCGCCGATCAGCTCGTCGGCGATCGTGATCGCAAGCGCCACGGTTTTTCCGCCCGCCCAAATCTCCGGCTGCTTCGCGAGCCATTCATCGGCCGCTTGTTCCGTATAGGGAAACGGCATCGTCGAAAGGTTCTTCGATACTTTCCAATTGTTCGCGAGGCGGACAAGACGCGCGCGGTCGCGCGGCTCCAGCGGGCGCAGGCTCAAACGCTCGGTCGCGATCGGTTCGAAAGTCATCGTGAACTCTCCTCAAAGAGACGCCGTTCGAGGGAGAAAAAAAGAGGGAGATGGCGGACCATCTCCCTCTTGAACTTCTAGGACCGCCATCCCGTTCCGGGAGGGTCCTATATGGACGTCCCGTTATTCCGCTGCCGCCGCCGTAGCCGGCTTTACCCAAATGACTTGGCGGCCACGTACGTCGAGCTTAAAGCCGACATGGCCCGGCACGAGCGCGTAAAGCGTGTGGTCGCGGCCCATGCCGACGCCGGCACCCGGATGGAACTTCGTGCCGCGTTGGCGAACGATGATATTTCCGGGCACGACGGACTGCCCACCGAACATCTTCACGCCGAGATATTTTGGGTTCGAGTCGCGACCGTTGCGCGACGAACCGCCTGCTTTTTTGTGAGCCATGAGCGCCCTCGAACCTTATGCCGTGATCGCGGTGATCTTCACCGTCGTCAGATCCTGACGGTGGCCGCGCGTGCGGTGATAGCTTTTGCGCCGGCGCTTCTTGAAGACCTTGATCTTGTCGCCGCGCGAATGCTCGACGATCTCGGCTTCGACCTTGGCGCCGCTGACCGTCGGCTTACCGACCTTCGTGGTGGCGCCGTCGATCAGCATCAAGACCTCGCCGAGCGCGATCTTGTTGCCGGCCTCGCCCGCCAAACGGTCGACCGTGAGCCGGTCGCCTGTGGCGACCTTGAATTGTTTGCCTTGGGCCTTGATGACCGCGAACATGTTAGTTTCTTCTCGTGCAATTGATCAGGGCGGCCGCAGGTCTGAAAACCGGCGCCGCCCGAAGGGGCGCACTTATGAGGGGGCGGCTCGCGCCTGTCAAGCCGATTAGCCGCGGAATTTGGCCGCTTTTATGAATTACCGCCACGCCTATCACGCCGGAAACTTCGCCGATGTGCTGAAGCACGCCGTCCTGTGCTGGGTGGTGCGCTACCTGCAGCAAAAGGAAGCACCACTGGCGCTGATCGACACGCACGCCGGTCCCGGCTTCTACGACCTAGAGGGTCTCGAAGCCCAAAAGACCGCGGAGGCAAAGGACGGCATCATGCGTTTGGCGGCGCGAACCGATGCGCCGGCCGCACTCGCGCCCTATCTCGAAACGGTCCGCGCCCTGAACGGCGAAGGCCCCCTCCGCCGCTATCCCGGCTCCCCGGCGCTGTTCGCCCGCATGGCGCGACCCATAGATCGCGTCGTCGCCTGCGAACTCCACCCCGAGGACGGCGAGGCCTTACGCGCAAGCGCGGCAGGCAATGTCCGCGTGGTCCTGGGCGATGGCTACCGCACGCTGCCAAGCCTGATCCCGCCGCCGGAAAAACGCGGTGTCGTCCTTATCGACCCGCCTTTTGAAGCGCCTGACGAATTCGAGCATCTCGCCCGGAGCTTCATCGCCGCGCACCGAAAATGGCCGACCGGCGTCTTCGTGCTCTGGTTCCCGATCAAGGACCGCCCCGCCGCCGACCGCTTCGCCGCCGAACTCGCGAGCGCCGCGATACCAAAGCTCACGCGCATGGCCTTGGACGTCGATCGGACCGAAGGGCTCGGCGCGACCGGCCTCGTTCTCTGCAATGCGCCGTTCACCCTGGCCGCGGAATGGAGCGAGCTGTTGGCATGGCTGGCGTCCGTGCTGGCGCAGGGTCCGAACGCCAAAGCCGCGATCGAACAGTTGACGCGTTCTTGAAGTCCCTTCCTTGCACGCGCGCGCCCCCTCCGCTATTCATCCCGCCCTCTAACGGCCACGCCCTCAGAAACGGATGGGTGGCAGAGTGGTCTATCGCACCGCACTCGAAATGCGGAGTACGGCAACGTACCGTGAGTTCGAATCTCACCCCATCCGCCACTCCCCACCCATCAAGGCAGGCAGATTCTTTCGGGGAGCCCTCGTTCACCTCGAACGGCGCGGTGCTCAGCCTGGGCGCAAGCCAAGTCGCGGCGAAAATCGGGCACGGCATGGAGCCTGGACACGACGGCCGTGGCGAGCAGGCGGGCAGCATCGATGTCGCTTGGGTAGTGATAGCCGCAAATGATCCGGCTCTCCCCATAGGCGTGCGCCCGCGCAAACACGGCGTCGGATCGTTGCGGGAACACACTGGCCAGGATCAACGCGACAGCCCAACCCTGCGCCGCATGGCTTGAAGGATACGACGAACCCTTCGTCGGATTTTTTTCCGGCACTCTGGGCTGGTCTTCGCCGCAGGCGCGCGCGAACTGATACCGTTGGAACGGCCGTGGTCTGCCGAAGTGCGCTTTGGCGGCCGAGATCGGTCCGGATAGGTCTTCCCGTACCCGGTCCAGCAGAGCGCGAAGGTGCGGAACGCTGGAACGCTCGAGGTTTCCAAACGCGCTCTCGAAACGCTCGTACAACGCCGCATCGTCGGCCTCTGCGGCTTTCCAGCGCGCGGCGTCCGCCGTTGCGGCCGCGCGCACGACCGATTCAAGCTCCATCTTGTCCTGCGCCGAACCGAGTTTGGGCGGTGGAGGAAGCAACGGCAGGAACTCGCGCGCGCTGACATTGAGATAGGGCTTTGCGCTGTTGTCCGTCTTGGCAAAGGCAGTCGACGCAAACAACAACGCCCAGACCGACACAACGACGATCGATCCCAAGGTAACGCGGCGGCGCATCTTGCTTCTTCTCCCGTTCAGACGAGACGCATGTCGTTCAAGCTCGCGCGGGACCGCGAATGAGGGATCGCACCAGCGAGAGCCCGTTCCACACGCCTCTGACCGTGGCGTGGGCGGCCAGGAGAGAAACATTTGCCACCGTCGGTCGGACGTAGAGCACGCGGGCGGTGCGCATTTGGTCCGTCGCGAACTGTGATTTGTAGGAGAATTCCTGCGCTCCGAAATCGAGATACCGGACGGATTTTTCCTCGAACAACTGCTCCAGAATGAGGAGAAGCAGAACCCGTCCAGGCGAAAGGTTTTCGAATGCCGGAGAATAGCCGAGCCGCGCGTACTCCATCACGTCCTCCACAATCGGACACAGCGCGTAGGCCGCGGGCACACCATCGTGGAACAGGAGGTAACCGCGGACGCGCCCCCGTCCGGCGTCGTCCGCTAGCTCGTCCACGAACGAAGGCGTATCGGGCAATCCATATCCGATGCTGTGCTGATAGCTCGCGCGCGACAGCGAGATCGCGCTGGCGTGGAACTCCCTGACCTCATCGGGCGTTCGATATGTTCGCCAGTGTAGAGAGCCGCCGCTGCTCTCCGTGAAGCGCTTCAGATGTCGGCGGAACGTGTTGCGGGTCTTGCCCGAGAATTTCGCGAGATAGGCCTCATGAGAGCCTTCCACAACGACGAAGTAGCGTTGCTCTTGGCGAAGGACATACCGGATCGCGCCGCCGGACATAGCGAAGATCGGAAGTTCGGTTTCGACCGGCAACGCCGGACAATAGGCAGCATTGCAGCCCGTCGGTAGAGAACCATTCACCGGTGCGCTCGCCGTCGAGAGCTTCAGACACGGTGTTACAAGACGAAAGGCTTGCAACGCCGATCGGCCAAGGTCGAGCGGCCCGATCCGGAATTCCAGAGGAACGCGGTCGTCACGCCACCTCAGGCCGGCGTCGTCTTGGATGTCGGCATGCAGGTCGTCACCACGCGTCACAGGTCGGCTCGCGAACCGCCGATAGGCAAAAGATCGTCTGTCATTCTGACGCGCCTGAAGGCGAAGTCTTCGGCGCTATGTGGAGGTTGAGGCTCGCGCCATTGCCGGACAAACAGCTCAGCACGGCATAGACGCAAAGGATCGGCGCAGCCATGCGAAAACCGCGTTCGCTCACGGCTTGAAAGACGTAGGCCCAATCCTGCCTGACCTTGGCCCATTGCACTTCGGTAAGTTCTCCAAGCGCGGTCTGCGTGATGGCCTCCGCCGTCTGCGTGCGCACGTATCCCAAACTGACCGCGGCGACGTACGCGCCCGCGGCCAGAACCAGCAGGGCCGACGTACCGCGTGGCAGACGACTCAGCATCGGCAGAAACGCGATGGCAAGCAACATCCCCGCCGCGCCAAAGGTCGCGATGAGCGTCGACCGCTCGATGTCGAAGATACCCGTGATGGCCTTGGTCAAGGTGGACCCCAACTCGGCAATCTCGCTGATGGATAGCGCCGTCAGCACGGCCGTCGCACCCCACCAGGAGAGGCGCTCTCGGGGTGCAACACCCGTGCCCGCGAGCGCCATGCACCCGGCGGCCGCCGCAAACAAGAGAGCGTTGTACCACGCAGTGATGTTCGGTGACCGATCGACGTCGAATAGTGGCGCAACGCCCAGCGCGTAGTCGTAGCCATAGCGCATCCGCAGCCAAGTGACGGCCGCGTAGACGGCGAACAGCGTGGCCGATCCAAGCAACAGGACCAGTGCAACGCGCCACGGGACGATCTTCAAGTTCATTCTGCGAGCCGACGATGGGACAATCCTCGGCAAGCTATTCCCGTGTGGTGCCAAGGTCCAGCATTCGAGGCGACGAGCGTCGACGCAGTGTGGACTTGCAAACTCCACCAAGTTAAGTTTCGCGACGGGGTTTGGGGTACAAATGCTGGTTCGGCGAATATCTCCGGGACGAATTGGTCTGGGGCTGCTCGCGGTGTTTACCGTGTTGCTCGCCACGCATTTGGTTGTCATGGTCCTCCGGCTTGAGTTGGACCGCGATTACCTGCTTGGCATCGCTCCTCGCCTCGACTTCGACCATGAGGGAACGGTCCCGGCTTGGTTCAACGGTCTGCTGCTGGCGGTTGCCTCCGCGGTCACGTTCCTATGGGCACGCTACGCAGCGAGCGCGGATCGCCCTCTGACCGCTCGTCTGATCGTGATCGGTCTGGCCTTTGCGTTTCTATCGTTCGATGAGGTTGCTGCGCTTCACGAGCGACTGTCGTTTCTCGGCTCTGGTCAAGGACTGACGCGTCTTGGCGGTTGGACCGTTCTTTATGTTCCACTGGCTGTCGTGCTCGGCCTATGGCTTGTTCCGCTTTTGCTGCGCGTGCCGCGGCCTACCGCAATCATTCTCGTGCTTGCCGGCGTGATGTTCGTCAGCGGTGCCGTGCTGCTGGAGGGCTTGGGAACGAAGATCGTAGAGACGATCGCGGGCGTCCCGATCACCCAAGTGTCACCTGAGCAGTGGGCCGAGATCAGGCGGAACTGGTTCTACGTGCTCGAGCACACGGCGGAAGAATCGCTCGAGATGTGCGGCTCGATTCTCTACATCTACGGCGTGTTCGACTACTTCGCGCGCCGCGGCGTGGTGATCGAGCTGAGATTCTCTCGGCGTTGAGTGACGCGGCGGTTGAACCTTTTGGACAGTGAGAACAGCCAGTCGGCGGCGCGGTTTGCGCGATGCTCCGTCAGCGTGTCTGCGCCGCCCCAGATGGGAAGCGAACGTCCGACCCTTGTGGCTGTGTCGTAGACGATGAACTGTGACAGGTTCCGTCCGTTGCCCACGCCGTCGAACAACAGCTGCAACGGGAAGGCGACATTGCCAATGACGGGCAGGGTGCCGACCCAGAGCGCGACCCACGGCCGTTGGTATCCGTTGCGATACGCATCCACGACGCGGATGAGCGTGTAACCGGTGCGGACGATGGCGCCGCCGCCGATGACCAGGATCGCAAGCGTCAGGGCGCTCATCAGGCCAAACGCGTAGAGCACGGGAACGCCTCCCCACGTCACGAGCTTGACGAGCGGCTTTGTCGCCAAATGCATGCCGAAGTCGGTCAGATAGGCGGCACTGCCCTCATTGCCCAAGTCGGAAACAAGGGAATCGCGTTCGCCGGCAGTCAGCTGCTTGCGGTCCCGCCAGCGATCGATACCGCTTGTGACGTAGCGCTTGGCGAAGGCGGTCCGATAGGAATCGGACCACAAGAGCTTGATCGTCTCACGGCAGATCAGCAGCCAGAGCTTCGGATCGAACCACGCCGAAAGCAAAGCGGCGAGCGCGCGCAGCACGGTCGAGACCGCGCCCCCAAACTCACGCATCATCCAAAGCAACGGATAGCGCTTATAGAACTCGGCCTGATCGGCGTTGATTTCACCACGCGTCAGTCGCGCGCCGATGCCGCGCTTTGTCCGCCCAAGTTTCTTCCAGCCGCTTTGCGCGGAGGCTGCCTCCAGTGCGTCGACGTCGCACATGAGGGCATGCCAAGCATCGTCGCCGATCTCCGGCCGCATTTCAGGTTCGTGAAGCGCGAGGTACTGACGCAGCTTGACGCAATCGACATCGTCGAAAAGTGGGCGTCCAAACTTGATGGCGCGCGGAATATAGTAGCTGAACAGACCGATCGGATTCGCGGGGAACAGCGCCGGCACGCCGGATTCCACGTCGATCCACACCCACTCGGCGCTGCCATCCCGTCGAAACCGCCGCAAGAAATTGCTTGTTGCGACCGGGTTGTGAAGCCCGGCCTGCCACGCGGCGCCGTCGAATCCAGCCTCGACGAGGTGGCGTTGAAGTGGCCGCATGACGTCGTTGACGAGGTCGTCGATTTCGTCATTGGCTTCTTTGGCGAAGGGTTGGCGCAGACGGGCGAACCGGCCGTCCACGTACTCCATCGTCCATTCGTTGACTTTGAGCGTGTCGTTCCAGGTCGTGTCGTAGATTTCCGTGATGTGGAGCTTGCCCTTCAGCCACCAACGTACGAGCGGGCTGAGCACCCGGCGGCGCTGTCGCGCTTCCTCGATGGCGGTGCGATCCCAGACATACGGATTGTCGGCGCCGAAAATGAACTGATGGACGAAGCGCGCGAGTCCCGATCCGACGAAGACCTTCTTGGCGATCGTCGCGCCGTTGGCGGCGCGGAGTGCGAACACCTGAGCACCGCGACCCGCGCCGAGGAACCGCGGTTCATCCGGCTGGGTTTCGACGTCAACCGCTCTCAGCCGTGGAGGAGCAGGCGAGCCCGCCTCATCCGCAACGGCAGCAGTGTCCCCCAGTCGCGACTGGGTGCTTACGAAGCTGATCACGTCGGAAGGTCCCCCAACCCCAAGCAAGCGTTCCCCAACGCCTGCCGCCGCCATCACGATCACCGATTACCAGATTTACCAAAGCCCTTCTATGGCCATAGGGATGGGCAGCGCCCCTGTGGCGGATTTGCAACCCGCGCCTGACGCTTGCGGGACTGCGGGCTAACCATCAATCGACTTTAACCGCGTGCAGCCACGGTGGGATCGTGTTAGGTGACCGGGCAAAGGCGGCTGCGCCAAGAAAAATCGCTGAAGATCCGCATGATGTCTCAGGCTCGCGTTGGTTTGGTCGGCGCCGGCTTCATTGCGGCCGCACACATCGAGGCCCTTCGCCGCGTTCCCGGCGTCGAAATAGGCGCCGTCATCGATCCCAATGTCGCATCCGCCGCGCGGTTGGCGGGTAGCGTGCCGCAAGCCAAGACGTTCGCCTCGCTCGCAGAAGCGATCGAGGCCCGCGCGGTCGATCGCGTGCATATCCTGGCGCCGCCCCAACTTCACGCATCCCTCACGGTTCAGGCCTTAGACGCCGGACTGCCGATCCTCGTCGAGAAGCCACTTGGTGTTACGTCGGCCGAAGTCGCGGACCTCGTGCGCATTGCTCAAACCTGCGGGACGCCGCTCGGCGTCAATCAGAACTTCATGTTCGATCCGCTGCTCTTGCGTTTTGCCCGCGAGTTGGCGGCCGGCAAGTTCGGCCGCCTGCGGCATGTGAGTGCGCTCTGTGCCGTGCCGCTCAGACAGCTCGCGGCCAAGCAGTTCGGCCACTGGATGTTCGAGCGGCCGTCGAACATCGTGCTCGAACAGATGGTGCATCCGCTTTCACAGCTGGTGCGGTTGCTGGGCAGGTTGACTGTCACGTCGGCCGCGACGAAGCCCGCCGTCGAGATCGCGCCCGGTCTAACCTTCCATCATGGCTTCGAGGTCTCCTTCCGCGCCGAGCATGGCACGGCGCAACTCCATATGGCGTTCGCCGAGAACTTTCCGGCGTGGCACTTTCAATGCCTATGCGACGACGCGTTGGTGATCCTTGACTTCGACCGTGGACAAATCCTGCGCTACAAACGCACCCGCTTCCTCGAGCAAGGCGATGTCGCTCTCGTTTCGGCGGCAGCGGGCCTCGGCCTGGTCGGCCAAGCCGCCGGCGGCCTCCTCGGTCAACTCGGCGCGCAACTGAAACTCGTTCAGCGCCGTGACGCATTCTTCCGCAGCATGCTCGCAAGCATTCAGGAGTTTCACGGCGCCGTCGACAAGCAGGCGCCTGTCCCCGTCGACGGCTCGACCGGCGCTCATCTCGTCGATCTTTGCGCTGACGTCGTGCGTCTCGCCGGCGTTTCGACGGCGCCGGCGCCTCGGCCCAAAACACTCGTGACCCGCGGCAATCCGGTTCCCGAATACGATGTGGCCGTTCTCGGCGGCACGGGATTCATCGGCAAGGCGACGGTCGAACAGCTTGTGGCGGCCGGCCACAAAGTCGGTGTTATGGCGCGCGGCATGCGCGGGCTTCCCGCCGTGTTTGAAAACCCCGCAGTGACGTTACTGGAAGGCGACGTCACGAACAGCCAAGACATTGCGCGTGCGATTGGTTCGGCCGAGGCGGTCGTAAACCTTGCCCATGGCGGGGCTTCAGGGTCTCGCGAAACGATCGTCAAGACGATCGTCGGATCGGCAGAGACAGTCGCAAATGCGTGCCTCGCCGCCGGTGTCGGGCGCTTGATTCACGTCAGCTCGATAGCCGCACTCTATCTGGGTGACCCGAACGAAACGATCACGTCCTCGACGCCCGCCGATGATCGTGGCGCCGAGCGCGGCGATTACTCCTTTGCGAAAGCCGAGGCTGAGCGCCTTCTTCTCGCCATGCACCGGGCGCAAGGACTGCCCGTCACGATTCAGCGTCCGGGGGTCGTGGTCGGCGAAGGTGCCAGCCCCTTCCATTCCGGTCTCGGCCTCTTCAACAACGAGCAGCATTGCCTGGGTTGGTCTGACGGTCGAAACCCGCTGGCGTTCGTGCTGGTCGAAGATTGCGCAGCGGCGATCGTGTGCGCGTTGAAAGCGGATGACGCCATCCACGGCCGTGCAGACAACATCGTGGGGCCGGTGCGCCTAACGGCGCGCGAGTATATCGGCGAGCTCGCACACGCCCTGGGTCGGCCGTTGGTCTTTCACCCCCGATCGGTTTGGCGGATGCAAGCGATCGAAGTCGCGAAATGGCTCGTCAAGCGTGCCGGCGGGCGGGCTGTACCCTTCCCCGGCGCGCGGGATTTGCGTTCGCGCGGCATGCTCGCGCGCTTCGACACGGCTGCAACGGAAGCAACCCTCGCATGGCGACCCCTCGGGGACCGTGCGAAGTTCATCGAGCGCGGTATTCGCGTGCCGGCGCGTGCGCTGCTCTTCGACTGAGCATGAGCCAATCCCAGCCGCGCCTCCTGCACGTCTTCTCGACCTTCAATCCGGGCGGCCCACAGGTGCGCGCCGTACAATTGATGAACGCATGGGGATCGTCCTTCGCGCATTCGATCGTCTCCGTCGGACATGGCGAACTGGCCGCGCGAGCGGGCTTGGAGACGTCGCTCTCCATCGAGTTCCCCGATTTCCCTGACCTCAAGCAAGGGTCCTTGCCTTCACGTCTCCGCGCCATCCGCAACAGGGTAGCCGCGCTCAAACCGGATCTTGTACTGACCTACAATTGGGGTGCCGTTGAGGTCGTGATGAGCCAGCGACTATTTGGAGGTCCGCCTCTCGTCCACCACGAAGACGGCTTCGGCCCTGACGAAAGCGAGACCCAACTCGGGCGCCGCGTCTGGTTCCGCCGCCTCGCCCTGCCTGCAGCGCGAAGGTTGATCGTTCCCTCCCATGTGCTGGAACGCGCTGCGCGTGATGTCTGGCGCCAGCCTGCGGGCAAGGTCGTCTACATCCCGAATGGCGTCGACGCGGTTGCATTCGCCGCTGTGCCGCGGTCCGATGCGCTGCCGGGTCTCGATCGTGGAGACGGTGTTCTCCAGGTGGGAACGGTCGCGGGGTTGAGGGAAGAGAAGAACCTGACGCGCCTCGTTCGCGTTTTCGCGCAAGCCGCGCGCGGTATATCCACCCGCCTCGTCATCGTAGGCGATGGGCCCACGCGCGAGCGAATACAAGCCGAGGCGCGCGCACAAGGCATCGAAGATCGGGTTCATCTGACCGGCTTCTTGCCCCGTCCGGAGAGATATGTCGGCCTCTTCGACGTCTTTGCGCTATCGTCGGATACCGAGCAATTTCCGATCAGTCTTGTCGAAGCCATGGCCGCCAACTTGCCGGCCGTGTGCACAAACGTTGGCGATGTCGCCAGCATCGTCGCCGAGGAAAACGCGCCTTACGTCGCCCCGCGAGAGGACGAAGCAGCGCTAGCGCGAGCCATGGAGACATTGCTCCGGGACGCAGCCCTGCGAGCTCGCCTTGGGGCCGCCAATCGCGCACGCGTCGCACGCGAATTTTCGCTGACCGCCATGATCGCGCGATACGAGCGCGAATATCGATCGGCCCTGGCGCCGAACGGTTAGGCCGGGATCTTGGTCTCTGTGGTCATCCCCGTCTGAGCCATGGCTCTAAAGCCCGGACTGCTGTTCAGCAGCTCATCATATCTGCCGCTCGCAGCCACGCGCCCGCCCTCCAAGTAATAGATGCGATCGCAATCGCGCACGGTCGAGAGCCGGTGGGCAACCACGACGAGCGTCATGCCCTTGCAGCGGTCGAGGACGTTCCGCGTGAGCTTTTGTTCCGTGATGGTGTCCAGAGAGGCGGTAGCTTCGTCGAGAATCAGAACCTTTGGTTTGCTGAACAGCGCTCGCGCGATTCCCAAGCGCTGGCGCTCGCCTCCTGAAAGCGACAAACCGTTCTCGCCGACAGGTGTATCGAGCCCTTTGGGTTGCGCCCTCACGAAGTCGGCAAGCTGGGCAACTTCGAGTGCCTCCCACACGTCCGCCTCGCGCGAGTGGCCGTTTGAGGCGGTGCCGAAGAGCACGTTGGTTCGGATCGTATCGTCGAGCAGAAAGATCGACTGCGGCACAAAGGCGAGCCCCTTACGCCACGTGGCGAACGCGTGCGCGATCTCGACGTCGCCTGCGCGAATGCTGCCCTCCGTTGGCCGCAGCAAACCCAGCAGCAGAGCGATAATGGTCGACTTGCCCGCCCCCGAGGGGCCCACGAAGGCGACACGGCTTCCTTCAGCAATGCGCACGCTCAGGTTCGCGACCGTCGGCGTCTTGGCGCTGGGATACCGGTAACCGACGCGCTCCAGAACGATGTCGCCCGTAAGGAAGTCGGGCTCGTTCGACGCGGCGGTAGGCGTCTTGAATTCGTTGACGGTGTCGAGTTCGGTGCGGATCGTCTTCACCGCTTGGGCAGTGTACTGCAGCATCTGCAACTGGTTGACCATGCTGCTCACCATGCCGCTGATGCGCACGCCCGCCACCCCGAACATGGCCAGCGTGGGCAACAGCGTGGGCAGCGGTTGCCCCGCGAAGATCGATCCGACGATCAGGCCGACAACACCGCACACGAGGATCGCTTCGTTCACCAGGCTGGGCACCTGATAGAACGTGCGCAACTTCCGCTCGGAATCCGTCACGCCCTTGATGTTTTCACGGAAGCTGTCGGCGAAAAACGGTTCGCGCCCGAAGACGCGGATTTCGCGAATGCCGTCCAACGCCTGGCTCACCCACTTGATCGAGCCTTCGACGTGCTTGTGACGGCGGACGCCCAAATTGTAAACGAACTTGCGGAAGAACGAATAGAAAAGCGTACTCAGTCCGCCCAGCACGACGATCGCAAACGCCGTCACGTAAGGTTGGACGATGATCAGTGCGATCGACATCAAGCCGATCGTGAAGATATTCGCGATCAGATAGACAACGGCGAGGCTCGCCGAGGTGAACGCAGCCGGCAGCTCGACGTTGATCGTGCGCTGCAGCTCGAACGAACTGCGCTCCAGGTGGTATTCGTAAGGAGCGCTCAAGTAGCCCTGAAACAGGCGTTCGCCGACGATTCTGAAATTGTCGAACACGAACCTCATCACGACGAAGTAGACGGAGATGACCGTGGTGGCCTTGGCGATGAAGATGGCGATCAGCGCAAGGCCGAACCAGACGGAGGCCGAGACCACATCGTTGACGCCTGTCCATGCGATCAGCGTCGCAACGAGACTTCCGCTCTCGACGTTCTGCGTCGACATCTTGTCGAGGACGCTGATGTAGACGAAGATGACGCTGAGCCCGACCATTTCGATGAGGCCGACGAACAACAGCCCCCCCGCCAGCAGGAGCAACTTGGTGCGCTGCGAGCGAGGCAGAATTGCAAGAAGATCGCGAACAACCTGCACCTCGTTCAGGCGAAGCATAAGAACGCTCCCGTGTCGTGCGAAGGTTGGCCGACCGGCGGCCGGTTGGAGGTTGAGTACACGCGTCGAGCCCCTGTTCGCGCCCTAAGAATGGTCAGGGCGTTACCTTGTCAATCGAATTTTCGACTCTGGCGGCCGAGCACTGGCGTTAGCGTCAATGCCCGAAAAGGTGAAAGCGGATCAGATCGAGTGACGGCAAAACCGCCTCCCCCGCACCGTCGAGTGCCGCCGCATCCCCGGAGAGCAGAATCCGCTGCCCGACGCCGGCGCGCCGGCCCGCTTCAATGTCGCTCATCTTGTCGCCGATAAGCACTGATGTCGAAAGGTCTAGCGACAGCTCCTGCTGTGCTGCAAGCAGCAGTCCCGGTTCGGGTTTGCGGCACGCACAGGCGATGCGATAGACCCCGAGCCCATGCACCGGGTGGTGTGGGCAGTGGTAAACGCCGTCGAGCGAAGCGCCTGCCCGCTCGAACTCGGTCTTCATCCACGACATCAGCGCACGGAAATCGCCTTCGTCGTAGTACCCGCGGCCGATCCCCGCTTGGTTGGTGATGACGACGCTGAGGTAGCCGTGGCGCTGCGCGGCCCGGCACAACGCAAAGATCCCGTCGACGAAGTCCACTTGATCAACGCGATGGACATAGCCGTGATCGATGTTGATGACGCCGTCGCGGTCCAGGAACAGCGCTCGCCGCAGGCTCATCTGCTCAGCCAAGCCGGGACGAGGGTCTGCGCAGCTTCGTAGGAAGCCGGCACGCCGATGTCGATGAATTCGCGGTCGCTGATCAACGCGCGCGGCCGCAAAGCCGAGACGTGCCGCTCCAAGAAATCCGCTTCGAACGAAAACTTCTCGGGCAAATCGAACGGGTCGAACGCGCCGCGCGGCAGAACATAGACGCCCCCGTTGATCAGCGCCTGACGTGCGGAACGGGCGGCGGCAAAGGCAACGATGGTGCCGTTCTCGACAACGCACGTTCCGTACCGATCGGCGTTGTCGACGGTGCGCAGCGCCACCACCAAGCGCGACGGCTCGGGCTGGGCTGCTTCCCCCATTCGATGCAAGTCGACAAGAAAGAGCGTGTCGCCGTTCAAGGCAAAGGCGCTCGTGTTCCGAACAAGAGTCAACGCTAGGCGCAACGCGCCGCCGGTGCCCAAGGCCTCGCGCTCTTCCACATAGTCCACGGTCATCCCGTTGTGCTGGATGCCGATAGCTGAGCGGATCAGCGCGGCGCCATGGCCGACGGATAGGATGGTCCGGCGAATGCCCGACCGCGCCAAGTGATCGAGCAACCAGGCCAAGAATGGGCGGCCCGCGACCGGCGCGATCGGCTTTGGTAGATCGGGAACGGCGCTGCGCAAGCGGGTCCCAAGCCCGCCGACGAGGATGATCGCTTCGTCGATCGCCGGCATGATCGTCCCTATGAGCGAATGCGCCAGGCCGTTGCGCCATTCGCGGTGAAATTGCAGTTGATCACCTTGCCCGGCAGCGCAGAGAGCGCGTTGACCACGTTCTGCCGCGCCTCGGGCTCAGCCATGAACATGCAGAAACCGCCGCCGCCCGCGCCGGAGACTTTGCCGGCGTAGGCGCCAGCCTTGAGCGCCGTCGAAAACGCGTACTCGATCGAGTCGCTGCTGATCCCGGCCGCCGTTTCCTTCTTGGCCTTCCATCCTGCGCCCAAGAGTTCGCCGACACGCGGAATGTCGCCTTTGAGGACCGCTTCCTTCATGTCGATCGCATTCGTCTTCAGCAACTGCATCCCTTTCATCGACGCGTCGTCGCCGGTCTCGATGTTGCGCTTCTGCTCGCTGATGATCTGCGACGATAGCCGCGACACGCCGGTATAGTAGAGGATCATCGAACACTCGAGCTCGCTGCGCACATGTTCCTTGATGCGCAGTGGGTTCACGATCACGCGTTCCCGATCATAGAATTCGATGAAGTTCAGCCCCCCGAACGCCGCCGCGTACTGATCTTGCCGTCCGCCGCTTTGCAGCAGGTCCACACGCTCGATCTCATAGGCAAGCCGTGCCACATCGTACTCGCCCAGCGGCAAGCTCAACAGCTCCGCATAGGCCTGTACCATCGCGACGACCAGGGCCGACGAAGAGCCAAGCCCGCTGCCGGCTGGTACGTCCGAGCCGGTGGTGATTGTGATGGGGAGTGACCGCCCGCCGCAGAACTCGCGCACAATACGGTTATAGACCCCAAGATGAAGGACCAGCGGTCCATTGGTGTCGAACGAACTCGCTGCCGGCGCCTCGAAGACGTCGCCTCGGTCCGCTGAGATCATCCGAACCCGGCCATCGTCGCGCGGGCTCAAGATTGCGTATGCATAAAGCGCCACCGTCGCGTTCAGGACGTATCCGCCATACTTGTCGCAAAACGGCGACAGGTCGGTACCGCCACCGGCGAGCCCCAGTCTGAGGGGGGCGCGTGCGCGGACGCTGCTCGTCGTTCCCATAGCCGTTCCTTGTTCTCCAGGGTGGACGCAAAACTGCGCCATTGCCGGTAAGGAATCAATCGAACGAGGCGCGCCGGACCCAATCATCAAAGGGATTGGTTACCGACGGCGTGCGGTGCCGCCTTGTGTCGCTCGCGGGGTTGCGGCATGCAACGCGCCGCAACTACGAGCCCGCGCATGATCGTCGTGATGGAAGCGTATTGGCGTGGATTGGGCCATACGACTGGAAACGCCTCGACACTGCGTGTCGTGCGCGAGGCCTACCCGAACGAACCCATCGCCTTTCTTGGCGAGCGCGACCACATGGCTGCCGTGCTGGCCGACCTGCCGGGCATGACAAATCTGACGACGCACGAGATTGAGGTCCCCGATGAGGAGTCATCGCCCTACGCGCGCTTGCGTCAGGATTGGCGAAACGTCTCTCGTGCATTCGATCTCATGCGGAAAGGCACACGCGGCATCCTCGTCCTTTGCTCCGCTTATCGAGCAAGTCTCGCACTCTGCGCGATGCGCTGGCGGCTCGCCGGCCGTCCGCAAGATCGCATCGTTGCGCGGTTACACGGGAATCTGAACGAGATCACGAGCCCCCGCGCGCGTAATCCCGTTCGGCAGGCCCTTCGTCTGGAAAGCGGTTTGCGGCATGCGCGTCGCACCGGTATCCGGCTTGTCGTGCTGGAGCAGTCGATCCGGCAGGAACTGCTCGCCCTCCGGCCCGAACTGAACGGGCATGTCTACGTTCTCGAGGAGCCGCCGACTTTTCAGCCTGAAGGTGCCCTGGACGTCCCGCAGGTGGGTCATGCCGTGCGCTTTGCGTTCCTCGGCGTGGGCACGCAGGACAAAGGCGCCGATCGCTTTCTCTCTGCCGCCGCTGACGTACGGCAGGTCGTCGGCGACAAAGCCGAATTCCGCATGATCGGGCGCCTTCACCCATCGCTCGCTCACCTTCCGACACGCGCGCTTGTCGCACCGCCGAATACCGGCGCAATTCCCCGCCGCGCCTACATCGAGCAGGTGAACCAACAGCACTATGTGTGCGCCTTTTACGAACCCAACTACTATCGTCTCGGCGCAAGCGGCGTGCTGCTGGATGCGATCGCACACCGCAAGCCGGTGATCGTCACCGACATTCCCTTTGCACGGGATCTGTTCGCGCGATTTGGCGACATCGGCGACATTTGCCGATCGCAGGCTGAGATCGTGCAAGCCGTCACGCGGGCCGCTACGGTTGTCGATCCTGATCGCTACCGTCGGCAGATCGACAACCTCGACAAGGTGGCCCGCTCCCGTGAGATCGCAGTCTTGGCGCCGCGCTTCAGAGCGATCGTAGACGGCAATCTCGAGGCCGGCGGCTGAAGCGGTCAGCCGGTCGATCGGGCAGGGACGACGCGCAGCAATTCCGAGAACGAGACGAACAGATGGTAGAGAGAACTCGCGGGCACGAACGAGTTCAGGAGTTTGCCGTCGGCGCCGAAGTGATCGTGCCATATGCCCACGGGTTCGACGGCCAGAAAGCGATCGAGCAAGCCGTGGGCGAACGTACTCACGTCCGGCCACGCCGACATGTCTCCACGCTCGATGCGGGTCAGTAGAGCCTTGATGGCCTCGGTCTGCGGCCACAAACGCTGCGAGGTTTGGAGTTGTTTGCCGTCGACATCGACCTGATCAACCAGTAACCGGCTGCCGGAATGCCGTCCGTGCATCATCGCGAAGTCGAGGAGCGCGCGTCGAATGGTGCTGGTGTCCAGCGATATGGCGCGCTCGAACTTGTCCAGGAGCCAAACCCACTCACAGTGATGCCCCGGCTCGACCACCCGGCCCTCGGGACCAGCCAGTGGAAGCCAATCGTCGCCGTAAAACTCGCGCAACGCGCCCTTGGCGGGATCAAAGAAACGCTCGCGCAGCAAGTTGTACAACCGCTCGGCGCGCCGCGCATAATCGCTGTCGCCGGTCGCCTCGAACGCCGCCAGCATCGCTTCGAAGCAATGCATATGGGGGTTCTGCCGCCGCGGCTGCTGCGGTGGACTCGATTCGAGATATGCGCCCGTACCGTCGCTCAATACGGCATCGAGCGAACTTACGGTGCGTTCAATCCACGCAAGCACGCCGGCGTCGCGCGAGGCGCGGTAGTACCAAGAGAGCGCGAGCAGGACGAAGGCATGGTCGTATGTGTCGCGCCTGGCGTCGCGCACCTCTCCTGTAGCCGACAGCAGATTTACCCAGCCGCCTTCGGGATTCCAGCCGTGACGCGTCAGGAAGTCATACCCGTGGCGCGCCGCTGCGAGCGCATCAGGGTGAAGCCCGAGCACCGCTGTGTGACTGGCTGTATAGATTTGCCGCGCTTGCACGCGAACACGCTTGTTCTGGCCCGGAATGCGTTCGCCTGCGAGCGTCAACGATTCTTCGAAGCCGCCGCTCGTCCAATCGACGCCTGTCGTCAGCCAGAGCGGCAGGGCTTTGTCGACGAGCCATCGCCGCACGCTCTCGATGGGGACGTTGGCGGCGCGTGCCGCATCCGAAAGTGTACTCATGGGTTCAAGTTGCCGTGCTCGGTCCGCTGTCCGTGGCTTGCCGTCGGATTAGCCGCCGGATCGTGTCACGCACGCGAAGCGCGCTAAGGGCGCTGCCCAGCAGGTCGGTCACCTTGCTGGCAAAGGAATGGAGCATCACAGCGGTCCAATTCTTGGCAGATCGCTTGAAGTAGTAGACTCGCGCGCAACGTATGGAGTCCGTCGCATAGTGCTCCTTGTACCAATTCTCGCCCTCGCCGAAATCCAGGTATCTGAAGTCGCGCTCAGTGAACAGCCGCTCGATGAGCAAGAACAGCAGCACGTCCCCCGGAGAAAGCGACCTATGCTGCGGATCGTAACCCAAGCTTCCGTAGAGCATCGTTCCCGCGGAGCAGGGACAAAAGACGTAGGCGACCGGTTCCCCGCGAAGGAAAAGCATGTAGCCGCGGACCAAGTCGCGTTCGGCCTGCGAAACAAGCTTGTCCAACGATCCCGCATGGTTCTCGAAGCCGTCGCCGAACAGTTTCTCCTGGTAGGTCTTGCGCGAGAGCTCCAGCGCGAGCGGATAAAGTGCTCTCATTTCGTCCGGCGTCCGATACTGCCGCCACTCGATCGTTCCCCCCGCTTGGTCCGCGAACTTCCTGACCTTGCGCCGCATCGTAGAGCGTGACTTCGCGGAGAACTTCGCCAGATAGTCCGGAAACGTACCCTCAAGCTTGACGAAATGGCGCGGATACTGCGCCGGGGCATAGCGTATGAAGCCCGCCTCGCTGCTGATCTTCGCCAGCGGACCGTTCGCAGGCATTGCGCGCACGACGTAAGAACTGGGCCCGTGCGGAGCGCTTGCGATCAGCGCTGCGGGGTCAAACGACCCTTCGATCTGCAAAGACAGCGGCGCGTCCAACACCATCGCCTCGAATGGGTACTGCCAATAGCAGAAATCGCCCAAGGTGAACCTCAGGCTTTGCGGCTTTCGCTCCCACAAAGCGGTCGCCTCGCTCATTTCTGCTCCAGGAGAGATCTTACGCGTCATCTGTAGGCGGACGGTCTGGAGAGGTCAAACAGTCCGCGAGCGCCAGGAGCGTTTACCGCGACCGCGGAAAGCTGAGCCTTTGCTTGACAGGTCGGACGCCCGCAGAGCTAGGATGAGGTACTCAGTCTTGAGTACGAAGGGCACGCCGGGCGCACTGCGACCGTGCAACATCCGGGATCGCAATGAAGTCAGCCACCGTCCAATATGCGTTGTTCGCAGTTCCTGCGGCCATCGTAGCGCTGCTGGTTATTTTGATGGAGACGGTGCCGTTCAGTTTGGCGCTCATCGCCCGCGAAGACGGCCTGCTCGAGTCGATAACGGCAATCAGTTTCGCGGTGGCAACCGTGTGTTTTGCTCTCGCCGCGGCAAGGGCCCCGCAGCTGCGGGAGCCGGTATGGGCACGGGCCATGACGATCTGCTGGGCAGTGCTGATGCTGCTCGCCCTGGGTGAAGAGATCAGCTGGGGTCAGCGCATTCTCGGCATTGAAACGCCGGCCTCGATGTCGGAAATCAACACGCAAGGCGAGATCAACTTCCACAATATCGGCGCGGTGAACGAGTTTTTCGGCGGTACGTATCGTTGGATGAGCATCTATTTGTTGATGATGGGCTTCGGCATTCCGCTGGTTGCGCTCACCAATTGGGGCAAACAGATCTTCGCATTTTTCCGCTTCCCGGTTTCGCCCTGGTGTTACTCAGTTCTATTTCTGGGCGCTTATGTCTATGGCGCGTACTATCGGGTTTGGTTTCCCGTTCCGGACCTCCAGCCGCCGAACACGCCGACCGAGATCAGAGAGATGTTGATGGCTGTTGGCAGCGCGTTCTTCGCGCTTCACACGTTGATGTGGCCGGGCGACGTGTACTTTAGGACGCAAACCAGCGCCGGTCGGCAGCCAGGCGCGTGATCGCGCAATCTCCCTCGTCTCAGACTGAACGCGAGTGGCTGACGCGCCTATTGCAAGGGGCGGGTCCCATCGACGGCGTCGGCGAGAGTTCGAAGTTGGCGCTGACCGGCCCGATCTACCAATCGGAGCAGACGCGTCTGTATCTCGGCACTCTTGAGGGCTCCGCCCGAAAGGTGTTGGTCAAAGTCGCAGTCGATGCGGCGACCGGCCTCCCCAACGTGAGTTACGCCCGCCGGCAGTTTGAAATACTGACCCGCGCCGCTGAGGCGCAGGTGGCCGGCCGGGCGCTGAACGTGCCGCGCCCCCTTCGGCTGTTCGAGCCCGAGGCTGTCATCGTTCAGGCCTGGATCGAAGGGAAGGGGCTCGACGCTCTCCTCAGCGACCGGACCGTGGGGAGCGTTCGCGTTGAGTCGCTTGTTCGCGACGCGGGGAAATGGCTCGCCCGCTATCACAAGGCGGGCGGTCTTGAGCAGAAGCCCTTCGATCCCGGATTGCTGGCCGCCGAAATCGAGGCTGCCTCCAAAACCTCGGCGGTGCTCGCAAGGGCTGCAATACAGTTGCGCGAAGGGCGATCACTGCTGGCCGGGCGGCCGATGCTGGCAAGCCGGCTGCATTGCGACTTCAAGCCCGCAAACGTCATCGTCACCAACGGCGAGATGTTTTCCATCGACTTTCATGACTCCGACGTAACGAGCGTTTGCTTTGATTTGGCGCATTTTCTGAACGCGCTGGCGCTCGATCTCATCAAGGGCGGTCGACTGACGCTCATGCTGCGCTTGGGTCGGCTTGAGCGAGCCTTCCTTGCGGGCTATGCGAGCGAGGTTCAACCGCCCGATCGGACGGCTCTCCTCGCTTTTCTCGTCTACGATCTCGCGCGCTATCTGGTGTGGCATGCGGCGTCGGGTGGCCTTGGCACGGTCGTCAAGCGGCGGTTGATGTCGGCCCTGCTTGAGCGGCGGATCAGCGCATTGCGGAAGTCGTTGGTGCAATCAGGCTCTCGCTGACGGAAGGCGAACGCTCATCGTCGCGTTGGCCACCGACAGGTAACGCAGTGCGGCATAGATGTAGATGATAAGGCCGCATTGCTCGAACGATTCCTCCAGCGCGACCTCAAGAAGATAGAGCGGTGTGCGGGCAACAATGGCCCACTGCTCCGGCGTAACCTCCGAAGAGGGAACGTGAGTGATGCTCTCGACGATCTTGCCGCCGAGAATCTCAAAGCCGATGGCGCCCGTCAGAAACACGACGCCCGAGAAAGCCAGCGGCAGAGCGATTGTCCTCGGAAGGCGCAAGAGGAACGGTATGAACCACAAACCCAGCGCGGCGGCGAGCGGCCCAAACACCATCATCCAGCTGAAGTAGAACGTTCCGCGAAGCGCCTTGAACTGCCCAAGCAGTTCGTGGAACGCGACCAACTCATCCACGGACAAAAACATCATGACCGCCGCAAGCGCCGACCATCTAGCGGCCTGGCGCGGGTCGTGACGGTGGGCGAAGCGCCCGTTGATGAAGCTCGCCGCAGCGGCAAGAACGAACAGAACGGAGTTGAACCAGGAAGGGAAGTTTCCTTCGCGGTCGAAATCGAAGAGCGGATCGATCAGGAGCTGGTGATCCCCCGCCTGCAGCCGAAACACGACCACGACGGCGTAGCAAATCAGGAGCAGAAGGAAGACGCCGAAGAGGCCGAGGGCGATCCGGCGCGGCGACAGTTTCAATTCGACCATGCAGTCCCCAAAGCGCCGGCCCGTCACGAACAACGAGAATAGGGCTGTCGCCCAGTGGCGTCCAGAATGCCCGTCATTGCGTTGTGTTCGCCGACTTGTCTATGCTGAATGAGGTGGTGGCTCCCGGAGTTGTACGATGTTTGAACTGCGCATCCGGCCCTTTGTAGTGGGTCGAATGCTCGTTTGCCTGTTTGCCGTGCTGCTGCTCGCCCACATTGCAGTCGTCGTGCTCCGTCTCGAGTTTGGCCGCGACTACCTCTACGGCCTGGCGCTCCGCTTCGATTTCGACCGCCCGATCAGTGCGCCCGATTGGTTTACCGGCGTTCTGTTCTTGGCGGCCGCACTGTCAAGCGCCATGTGCGGACTGGCGACGGGACACGGGTGGGAACGGGGCTACTGGTTTGGAATCTCAGGAATACTCGCGTTTCTCTCATTCGACGAAGTGGCGTCGATCCACGCCTACGTGGCGACCCTTTTTGGTCAACCGGCCTTCGTCGGTTGGACGCTCATTTATGCGCCGGCAGTCGGTTTGCTTGCGGTGGGTGCGCTTCCCCTGCTTCTACGATTGCCCCGTCCGACTGCCGTTGGTCTCGTGGTCTCCGGCCTCTTGTTTACCTTCGGGGCCGTTGCCATGGAGTGGTTTGGCGCAAGCATAGCAGAAGCCGCCACCGGCACGCCCGTTGCCGAAATGACGAAAACACAATGGACCGAGGTTAAGAACACTTGGCCCTACGTCGCCTCGGCCATGCTCGAAGAAAGCTTCGAGATGTGCGCGTTGATCCTCTATGTTGTAACCGCGCTCACCTACGTGTCTCGGCAGAAGGTTGAGTTCAGGCTATCGTTCGGCTGACGGTCGGACTTGGATCGACACCTCAGCCACGACATGCCTACACGCGACACCTCCGACACGGCGCACGCAAAGCACATGGAGGTCCGGCTTCTCGTTGGCGACGAGTGTCGGGCATGGGCGCGCTCGGCCGAGAATCGATCGCAATGGGCCGCGCTTTATGAGACCTGCCCTTGGGGTACCGCGTTTCAAACGCCGAGCTTCTTCAACGTTTGGTTCGACCATTACGGTGGGCAATGGATCCCCGTGCTGGCGGTCGCTCAAAGCGAAGGGCGCCTCATTGGCCTCATGCCTTTGGCCTCAAGATCCGGGGTGATCACCGGCGTCGGGGCGCATCAAGCTGAGTACCACGGCTGGATCGGAGATGAGGCGGCCGGGCCGGCGTTCGCTGGGCAAGCGCTCGATCTGCTTCGAGGAGCCTTTCCGACGTCGCGAATCCACTGGCGCTATGTCTCGCCGCTGGTGCCGGCGGCGGTGTTGGAGGCGCTCGCCGCGCGAGACCCGCGCGTGCTCGTGCGACGCCACGAATGCCCGTACCTGAGCCTTGACGAGCAAGCCATAGATGACGCCCTCAAGAAGAAGGGCAACAAGAGCAAGCTCAATCGCCTCAAGCGGCTTGGCGACTTCGGTTTCAAGCGCCTCTCATCCGCCGATTGGCAAACACATGCGGGGGCGATCTCCGCGCAATGCGACTTTCGTCAAGGCGCCGTCAACGATTCCTGCCCGTTCACCGATGATCCGCGAAAAGCGCCGTTCCACCTTGCGTGGTTCGAAGCAGCGCCTGAGCAATGTCATGTTTCGGCATTGTTTCTGGGAGACGCTTTGATCGCTTCGGTATTTCTCATCAAGAGCAAACGCACTGCGCACATCGGCATCGTGACATATGCGCCGGAAGTGGCGGCTCACTCGCCCAGCAAACTGCTGCTCTATATGGCCGCGCGCGCGCTTGCGGCCGAGGGTTGCAATCAGCTCGACATGACGCCGGGGGGCGACGCTTGGAAGGAGCGTTTCGGCACACACCATGAGACAGCGTTCGAACTGATCGCCTACCCGACGCGGGCGGAGGCCATGCGTATCAAGCTGCAGGCCGGCATGCGGCGAGGCCTTTCGGCTGTCGCGAACGCGCTGTCGATCAGCCCGGAGCGTCGTGAAGCGATCAAGAACGTGCTACGCCGCTCAACCTCTTCCTCGACACAAGAACGGCGACCTACCGGGCATACCCATATTCTTCGGGTCGACCTTGGGAACGTGAAACCTCGACCGCAGGAAGTCTCGATCATAGCCAATCCGCTCGCCGAATTGGTCGCGTGGGCGACGCGCCAGGGTCAGGGGCGAAGGCACGAGCATCTCCGGCGTACCCTGTCGCGGATTGAGGCCGGTGAAACATGTTTTGCATATCCCGATGGCGACGGAACGTTGCACGCGGCATGGGTGGAGACCACCGGCGACGGGAGCGTCGCCACACTGCGCGGCTGGACCAACGAGGAATTGGACGTCGCCTCAACGGCGGGTCGCAATCTGGCTGAGGGTATCATCCAGAGGCTGCAGTCGGAGGGTCGCGTCGGTTCCATTACCCTCGCAGTGGCCGAGAACGACGAACATGCGCTGACATTCCTAAAGGGCCTGGGATTTAGCCTTGAGCAGCAAGTGCAACGGCCCGGTCGGGCGACATCATCGGAAGGAGCGGGGTGAATGTCGGACCAACGTCGGATCCTTCATGTCTTCAAGTACTTTCGACCCGACTTCACAGGCGAAGGCACGTTTCTCGAACGTATCGCGCCGGCCTTCCGGAAAGCGCGACCTGACGTCGGCCACGACGTGCTTTGCACTTTGACGGGCGAGCCTCAAGGCGGGATCGGCGCCCTCGATGGCATCGGGTCGGTTCGCTACCTCACAGCGCGCAGCAACAAGAGCGCCATGACGTTTGTCGAACTCTTCTGGTGGACGTTACGAAACATATGGCGCTACGACGTCGTGCACTATCACACCCACGTCGACCGAACGTTCCTATCGTATTGGCTCGCAAGTCTGCTCGGAAAAAGGATCGTCCTGTCCGCAACTTTGGACGACAGCACGCTGCAAATCGGCAGCTCGTATCGCGCTTGGCTTCGCCCGCTGGTTCGCCGGCTGCTTCGGCGGTTCGACGCCTTTGTCTCGATCAGCCCAAGGCTTCACGCCGAAACCGTGTCCGACTTGGGCGACAGTCGCGCCCACTTGATACCGATGGGCATCAACATGCCGCAGCTCTCCGAGGAGCGGCGACTGCAGGCGCGACGCAATCTTGGGTTTAAGGACGATACGCGCGTGCTCATCTCGGTCGGCGCCCTCAGCGAGCGCAAGGACCAGATGACGCTAGTCCGCGCCTTGCCGGACATTGTCGCCAAGTTTCCCGATCTGGTTCTCGTGCTCATGGGCCCCGCGCTTGAGCCGGCCTATGCGAAGAAACTGGACGAATTCATCCAGGCAAATGGTCTTCAGCAGAACGTGCGTCTTGCGGGTTGGGTGCAGGAACCGTGGCCCTACTATGAAGCCGCCGACATGATGGTTTTCGCCTCCCATGAGGAAGGCTTCGGTACGGCGATGATCGAAGCGATGTCCTACGCGTTGCCGGTTGTTGCTCGACGACTGCCGGGCGTGAATGATGTTTTCATCAAGAGCGGCGAGACCGGCTTCTTGTTCGATCACGAGCAGCAATTTCGCGACGCTGTACTGAGAGTGCTGGCCGAACCGGACTTGCGCCGGAAGATGGGCGCTGATGCACGCACTTTCGTGATCCCTAGGTTCGGAATGGACCAGATTTCGGCGCGTTATCTGGCCGTTTATGGCCTGGGGCAACCCGGCTAGTTGATGTTCCGCGGGTCACATGCTCGCGCTCAGATTGCATGTCACATGGATGTCGCGCTGTGATTGCGATGTCACATGGCAAGCTCGACGTCCAACACATATTGCCTGCAAGGACGTGACGAATACTATATATAGTTCAAAGTAAATCGACTGCATTAATGATAGTGTGACTTCTGCGTATCATCAGCCACATCAAATGTTATTAAATCGTCAAGTTCGATTTCGCTTCGTAGGGATTGTTGGTACTAGTTTTCGGGATGTCAACGGATCGCGTACCGATGGGGCGCGGCGCTAGATCTAACTGGGGATAGCGTCGCGAATTCGGGTCCCGCGCGAGACTTCCGTGAAGGGGGAGACATGCTTCGCTTGTGGGTAGTCGCAGCATTCGCTGCGCTCGGGTTATCAGGTTGTGCGTTCTGGCTGGACAAGGCGCCGGTCGGACCGAAAGCGCCCGAGGTTTACAGCAGCGCACCCGAGTACATTATCGGGCCCGGCGATAGCCTTCAGGTTTTTGTTTGGCGCAGCGCCGAGCTCTCGGTAACCGTTCCGGTTCGCCCCGACGGTCGCTTCTCGATGCCGCTCTTGCAGGACGTCCAGGCTGCAGGAAGGTCGCCCAGCGAAGTGGCCGATGCGGTAGAGGAAGGCCTCAAAGGCTTCGTTCGCGAACCAGTCGTCACCGTCATCGTTCAGAACGTGCTCGGCACCGGCCAAGGCAAAGTGAGCGTGGTTGGCGAAGCAGTTACGCCGAGATCTGTCCCATATCGCGCCGGATTGACGCTGCTCGATGTGATGATCGAGGCGGGCGGTCTAACGCAATTCGCCAACGGCAACGACGCGCGTCTGATGCGCATGTCGGGCGGGCGTACAAAGGAATTCAGAATTCGCGTCGCGGACCTCATGAAGGACGGCGACACGAGCGCCAATGTCGAGCTTGCGCCTGGGGACGTGATTCGCATTCCGGAACGTTGGTTCTGAACGAGGGGTACGCGGCGTCCTTTGGGGAAGGCGCTGCGGGCGAGAATTTCTGAGGCCTTTGGGGGGGCCTAGGTGATGGAAAAGAACTTTCTATCAGGACTCTATCTTGAGTTGCTGAGGGCGTGGCCCAACCGTTGGTTGGGGATCTTCGTGGCCTCAGCCATCGTCGCGGTCGTGGCGATCACGGTCATGGCAATGCCGGACCAATACGAGTCCAAGTCGCGAGTCTACGTGAACGCTGAAGTCGTTCTGCGGCCGCTGCTTCGTGGCATCACCCCGGAGGATGATCCCGACACGCGGGAGAACATGCTCAAGATTCTGCAGTCGACAGTGCTCAACGACCGCAACATCGACATGCTGTTGGAAATCCCCGAGCTCGGATTTGATGTATCCACGCCCAGCAAACGGTCGAAGGCCATCCGCGCAGTTCGTGGCGGCTTCAAGATTGTCGAGCAGGACGATTTGGAGAATCTCTACGACCTCGCCTATGCCGATACCAATGGGACTCGCGCCCGCAACGTGCTCGCGGGGCTGCTGCAGGTCCTGCTCAAGGCTAAGTCGGGGTTTGCGCAGCGCGACTATGACGACGCGCAAAAGTTCCTCGATGCGCAAATCCAAGAGTATCAGGTGAAGCTGCAGGATTTGGAATCCCAGATCGCTGGCTTCAGGCTGGTCAACGCCAACTTGCTCGGCGATACGACGACCCACCAGCAGCGTCTCGCGGTTGCGTTGACGGCACTGCGTGAGGCCCAATTGGCGCGCAAGATTGCCGTTGCCAATCGCGATCGGATCAAAGGTGTTATCGCGGCATCGTCGCAAGGCAAAGTCGGCGGCCAGGCGATCTTTGCGACAGATCAGACTTTCCCGGCGGCGATCGATCGGTTGGGCGCGCTCCAGAATCAGCTGAACCAACTGCTGCTGCAATACACCGACCAGCATCCGGATGTCATCGCCACGAAGCGCGAAATCGCATTGCTCACCGAGCAATATGGCTTGGGCGAAAACCTCGGAAGGGTGACCCAACCGTTTGCGCCCGGACAGGTGGCGCCCTCAGCAGCGGTTGACGCGGCCATCGGCGCACCTGAGCCGACGCCGCTGACACCCGCCTCCGCGTCGCCGACCTTCACGCCGGCTGCCGCTGAGACGAACAGCATGCAGATGCAGCTGGTGCGCGCCAACTTCGCTGTGCTCGACGCCGAGCGCAAGACGAGGGATGCCGAAGCGGCAGTGGCGGCCATCCAAGAACAGTCGGGGACCGCACCTGCGGCCGAGGCCCAGCTTGACCAGTTGACCCGCGAGTATGCCGTCGTGAAAGAGAACTACGAGCAACTTGTCCGGCGTCGTGAATCGGCGAAGATCACGGCCGCCGTTGATCTCTCCACTGGCATCGAGCAGTTCCGCGTGCTGGAAGAGCCTTCTCTGCCGACCGGTCCGACGAGCCCCGATCGTCCTTCGATCTTGCTCTTGGCCGCGCTCGCGTCGGTCTTGGCGGGCGGCGCAATTGCTTACGGTCTCGGATTGCTGCGCGGCACGTTCGTCAGTGCAAATGAAGCGGAGCAGGCACTCGGCCTTCCCGTGATCGCGCGGCTTGCGAACACGCAGGGCGTGATCACACGCGCTTCGCAGCTCATCGAGGTGCTGATGTTGCTGGGCGCAATCGGCGGCATATTCGCCGCAGCCTACGTGATATCGGCCACGTCCGGTTGGGCGGCGCCGATACGTGACCAGATTTATCAGCTGTTCCAAGTCGGTATCGGCCGCGCCTTGGGTCTTGGAAGCTAGGGGATTCACAATGTCGCTTCTGACGAGTTTCAGATCTTCTTCGGACGAAGGCGCGGTAGCGGTTAGGTCGTTCTCGGGCGGCTCCGGCACGAACGACGAATTCCGCTTAGTGAAATGGCACTTTCTTGCGCACTCCAACACGGCGCCTGTGGGCGGAAAGCACCCGCGGGTCATCCTGATCACGAGCGCCAACGAGGGCGAAGGTAAGAGCTACGTGTCGCACCATCTGGCGGCGAATTTCGCACTCGATCCCAACGTCCAGCTGACGTTGGTCGACGCTGACTTCGACAACCCGGCGCTCGGATCGTCGTCTTGGATGGGCGGCTCCAGTTCGGGTCCGGGTCTGCTCGACTATCTGGAAGACCACACCACCGACCACAGTCGAATTCTGATGTCGACGGGCTTGCCGAACGTGAAAGTCATCCTTTCGGGCAGCCGGCGGGACAATGCGCCGGAGCTTTTAGCGAGCGGCCGCGTCGAACACCTGATGTCGGCCTTGGCCGCGAACGAAAACGCGTTTGTGATCATTGATGCCGGTCCCGTTTTGTCGGGAGGCGCGGCCGTGTTGGCGCGAAGTGCCGGACAAATCGGCTTCGTGTTGGCGGCCAACCGCACGCGTCGTAGCGATATCAACCAAAGCTTGGCGACGCTCGATCGCATTGCCGGTCCCATCGATGAGAACTCGGTGGGTCTGATCTTCAACTGATCGGCTCCGCCGCGAGAATCGCGCTTGAGTTGTAGAATCTCTTTGGGGGAGAGATGCGCTGGGGAGGGAATTCGCGCTCGCGCTCGCTGAGCCGCTTGCAGGTGCCGACGGCGCTTGCGGCCGGCTTGGGCGTTGCGCTGGCGACGCTCTCGACCCAGGCTTGGGGCGACATCCTCCGCTTCACGCCGACGCTGTTTCTTGAGCAAATCTTCACCGACAACATCCGCGGATCCAGCACCGACCAGGATGCCGACGGCGTCACCTCGCTTGGCGCTCGCCTAGACGCCACACTGGACGGCACCCGAGTGGAGGCTGCGATGTCCGCCAGCGTCTACTACAACGAATTCTGGGCCACCGACGAGTTCGACAACTTCAACGGCGAAGGTATCGCGGCGGGGCGTGTGACTCTGCTGCACAACCGCCTGTTCCTCGACGGTCAGGTCAGCCGCCAGGAAGTCTTCCTCTCACCGGATTCGACCTCGGCCTCGAACCTCTCACCGGGCGGATCGCGCTCGAAGGAAACAAACTACAGCGTTGGTCCGCTACTAACTCTGAACGTCTTCGACATCGCCGACTTGGTGGCCCGCGCCACCTACTCGCAAATCCTCTTCAGCGAACCGGTGACGGGTCCGCTGCTTGTTCCGATCGAAGACCTGACGGCCAAGCAAGCGGCAGGTCGTGTCACGACGGGAGATCGCTCGTCGCTGTATGAGGCGATCGGCACGGCGGAGTATCTCGAGACGGATGCGGACTTCAGGCTGCGAAACATCGTCGGACACTTGATCGTTCATCTGACGGACCGGATCGACGTGATCGGCCGCTACGGCTATGAGCGCATCGAGGATCCGAGCTTTCCGACCATCAAGGGACAGCGATGGTCGTTCGGCGGTCGCTATTCGTTCGCCGACAACTCCGCGATCCGCGTGGAATACGGCAATCGCTTCAACGACACCAGCTGGCTTGGCGAAGTCAGTGTTCAGCTGACGTCGCGGGTCAACATTGCCGGTCAGTACACGGACTCGATCGCGCCTGCCCAACTTTCCCTCGTTCGTCCTCTGGACGATCTGTTCGACGATGCCGGGTCTGTCGACCTTGGCACGACGCCCACCCAACTCGTTCCCAATCCGGCTCTCATCGGACAAGTCGTCCGCGACAAGAATTTCAATTTCAGCGCCGACTATCGCATTGGCCTTGCGACGTACTCGCTGATCGGTCGCCATGCCGACCGCCAGATTCCGGGGTTGGGCCTATCGGACAAGATCTACAGCGTCGACCTTGAGTGGAAGGAAACCTTGTCTCGAAGCCTGACCGCGACCGCCAGCGTTGGCTTCTTTGACAACTACTCACCGAATTTGGGATCGCAGGAGGTGCAGCAATACAGGGCCCAGGCAGGGTTCACGTATCTGTTCACCCCGCAAGTGACCTTCACCGGCAGCTATCTTTGGGGCCTCAACGTTCGCGAGAACAACGACGACAGCCAAGAGAACGTCGTTCGCCTTGGCATCGCGCGCTCGTTCTGAGGTGCACCGGCTCGCCATGACATCAGGGTCGATTACGAACGCACTATCGTTTGACGTCGAGGACTACTTTCAGGTCCAAGCTCTGGCAAGCGTCTGCGATCGCGCGCAGTGGGACGCGTTTGAGCCCAGGGTGGAGCGCAACACCAACCTGATCCTGGACCTTCTGGCGGAGCACGGCGTCAACGCAACGTTCTTCACGCTAGGGTGGGTTGCGGAGCGCTTTCCCGCGCTGGTGCGCCGTATGGTCGCCGAAGGTCACGAACTCGCGAGCCACGGTTACGATCATCATCGGGTTGACGGACAAACAGCTGCGCAATTCTCAGCCGACATCACACGCACGAAAGGAATTCTCGAGGACGTGGGCGGCGTGCCTGTCAGGGGCTATCGCGCCGCCACGTTCTCGGTCGGCGCCTCGACCCCTTGGGCTTTCAAAGTGCTTGAGGATGCCGGCTACAGCTATTCGTCGAGCATTTATCCCGTCGCTCACGACAACTACTCGAACCCGGATGCTCCGCGGTTTGCCTATAGGCCACCGGGAACGGCGCGGCTGTGGGAATACCCCATCTCGACTGTCCGCATCGCGGGACGGAATCTCCCATGTGGTGGCGGCGGTTACTTTCGCGCGGCGCCTTACGGCATGTTCCGCCGCGCCATTGCTCACATCAACAGCAACGAAGGTCGGCCGGCGGTTTTCTATCTGCATCCTTGGGAGGTCGATCCCGACCAGCCCCGGCCCGCCGGCGTCGAGTTGAAGTCGCGTTTCCGCCACTACCTCAATCTGCATCGCACGGTGCCGCGCTTGAAGCGGCTCTTGAACGACTTCCGCTGGGACCGCATCGATCGCACCTTCGGTCCAGCCGTCGGCGGCGCCACAGATGGCCCGATGCCGCTCAAGCTCTCAGCTTGAGCTGGTGCCGTGTTGCAACACGGCGCAGCCATAACGAGCGCGCCGCTCCCAAACGAAGCGAATGTTGTGCGGCTAATCTCATATAGATCAATGCGTTACAGCAGGCGTTGCACTCTCGCACCTATGCAACCGCGATAAGTGTCAATCGCCTTCGGCAATCTCGTGGAAGGCGAAACAACGCGTACTCTGGTGCTGGGGATAGGCCGAGCGACGCCACACCACGCGTGCCGATTGCTCGGGGGGAGTTTGCGATGTCGAATTGGTTCCTGGGTGAGAACCTGAATGCGTTGCCATATCTTTTGATCGTGGTGGTTTGCTTATTTTGGCTGCTGATCAGAACGAGCAGTCAGAGAGAGGCGCCGACCACGCATAAGCAACATGCGTGGCGCGTCGGCGAAGTTCCCGGATCATTGCGCCGCATTTGGCATGTCACGCGCGACAAGGGCGAGTCCGACTGATCAAGCCCGATCGATGGACGCCGCATAGAGCCGCTCACCCTTGTAGTCGATGAAATCGATGAGCATGCGGCGCGCATCAATTGTGCACACGGCGAATCCTTCGCGGTCCGAAAAGAAGCGCGCCCCTTCGCTGGTAGAGACTGTCCTCGTCTGCGAGCCCGCGCCGCAACCGATGTAGTGTATCCCGTTCCCAACGATATGCTGCAGGTCGTGATCGTGGCCGTTGAAATAGGCAGCAACGCGATAGCGCTCCAGCAAGGGCTTGATGGCCATCACGAGTTCTTCGGTTGGTCCATGCTCCCCGCCCGACATGATGGGATGATGCCCGAACACGAGCTTCCACGCGGCGCGAGAAGCGGCAAGCTTGCCCTCCAACCACACGAGTTGCTCGATAGCGTTGTGTGACTCTGCGCGCTCGCGGCGGTTCTCGTCGTCGTCGTCGCTCTCATGATGGATGACGTAGTTCTCCTCGATTTCGACCGTGTCCAGAAAGAACATGTCGATCGTGGCGCCGTCGGTCGACATCATCGATTGCTGATAGTACCGGGCCGGCATACGCCAGCGCGAACTCAACTTCGAATACTCGATCTGTGCGTCGGGATTGCCGTAGTAGTCATGGTTACCAAGAATCGCGTACCAAGGGACTTGAAGGCTCTCAGCCGTGTAGATCTGCTCGAAGGAATCCTGCCAGTGGGGGTCTTGCGTGTTTTCCACCCCACGCTCATAGAAATTGTCGCCGAGCGTGACGACAAACTTGCATTGGCGTTGCGCGGCTATGCGGCCCATTTGCTCGGCGACATCGCGTTGCCGATCCTCGCCCTCACGGCCCCAATCGCCGATGAGCAAAAACGCGAGCGGTACCGTCCCCGTGACCGCACGGCTCGCAGCAAATACCAGCGGCAGAGCCGCAGCTCCGGTCAGCAGTTGACGTCGCGAGATTACGCCGCGCATCCTCATTCCCCTAAAATGAGGGCTATTCCTAAGGCGAATTGGCCGCTGCGTCCACGCCTGCCAAGCCCCTTGCGCGGCCTCCAAGGGGATCGTATCGAGCGGCGGAATGATCGCAACTTCCCCGCTTACCCCTGACACCCGCGCGCTCTGGGACGCCTTCGTCGCCGCGCAGCCTACCGGTACGTTCTTCCATTTGGCCGCTTGGGCCGACGTCATGAGGGAGGCTTACCGGCACAAGACCCATTTTGTGGCGGCAATTCGGAACGGCGAGGTCGCCGGCGTCGTGCCGCTGGTCGAAATCAAGAGCCGCTTGTTCGGACACGCGCTGATTTCAAACGCGTTCTGCGTGGGTGGCGGGCCGCTCGCTGTCGACGAAGAAGCTCGTCAAGTCCTACTGGACGAGGCAGCAAAGATCGGGCGTGCTTGCGGTGTCGACCACGTCGAACTGCGTGACGCTGCACCGGCGGAAGGTTGGGTCGCCAGAAGCGACCTATACGCCGGCTTCGAGCGCGAGATGGATGCAGACGAAGCTAAGAATCTCTTGCAGGTTCCTCGCAAGCAGCGCGCCGTTGTGCGCAAGGCAATCGATGGTCAGTTCCGAGTGACGGTCGATCGGGACCTCGACACCTTCTTTGCGCTATTCGCGCGCACAGTTCGTGATCACGGCACGCCGGTCTTTCCAAAGCGCTTCTTCCGAGAAATCTTGCGGGCATTCCCCGATGACGCCGATATCCTCACCGTGTGGCTGGACGACCGGCCACTATCGAGCGTGCTGTCGTATTACTTCCGTGATCGTGTGTATCCGTACTACACCGGGAGCGATCCGGCCGCGCGCGTCGCGGGCACCAATGACTACATGTACTGGAAGCTGATGCGCCATGCGGTGGCGCGGGGCTGTAGGGTCTTCGACTTCGGGCGTAGCAAGGTCGGCACCGGACCCTATTCATTCAAGAAGAACTGGGGCTTCGAACCGCGCCCGATCGCCCACCAATACCTGCTGCTCAAGGGCGAAACGCTGCCGAATGTGAATCCCACAAACCCACGTTACGCGCAGTTGATCGGCATTTGGCGCCGCTTGCCGATCCCCGTCGCGAACGCGGTGTCGTCGTTCATCAGCCCGAGCCTTGGATGAGGCAAACCGATCAATCTGCAGCAAGCGCGTGCGCCACAACTTCATCCAGTTTGCCCAAGTTTGCGCTCCATTCATGATGCCCTAGAACGAAGGCGCGTGCAGCCGCGCCGAGGTCTTGCGGCGCGCGACCGTCGAGCACGCGCACGACCGCAGCAGCGAGCTCCGCTTCTGTGTTCCCCGTCAGCAGGTCGCGGCCGTCAACGGCATTGATGCCTTCGAGCGCGCCCGACGTGGTCACGACAGGCCGCGCCATCGCCATTCCTTCGAGCACCTTGTTCTGGATTCCACGCGCAATGCGCAACGGTGCAACCACAACGTCTGCCGCAGCAACATAGGGGCGAACATCGTCGACTGCGCCGGTGACCTCCACCCCCGGCGCCGCGCCGAGCGCACGAACAGCGGCGGTCGGGCGTGCGCCCACAATTTGAAACCGTACTCGCGCATGGCTCAGACGGACGAGCGGCAAGATGGCATTCGCAAACCAAGAAACGGCGTCGATGTTGGGCCAATAGTCCATCATACCGACAAAGACGATGGTCGGCGCGTCATTCGCGCGTGCCTGCACTTTGCGCGGATCGAAAAACGCCATGTCGACACCGTTGGCGATCGCCACGTGCTTCGCCGCCGTCTCGGGAGAGAGCCGATCGAAGATGCGCTTTTCGTCGTCGGACACGAACAATGCGGCGCGTGCGCGCGCCGCTTGAGTGCGGTCGAACGCGAGAAGCCGGCGCGCCTCCATGCGGTAGAACCACCGTTTGGCAACCGGCTGCGTGTCGCCGTACTGGCGCCACTTCTCGGAGTCGACGTCGACGAAGTCCAACACGAAGGGGACGCCTTCGGGCACGTATTGCGCCATCGCCGATGAATAAAGAAAGAGCAAGTCGGGCTTGCTCTCCGCGATCTCGCGCGCGACCCATCGCTTGAGACCCGTGTGCCGGAAGGCGGCGACGCTCATCGACTCGCCGGTGAAGGCCGCAAGCCCGGCCTGCATCATGCGGCTGTGCGTCGAGACACGCCCGCAATAGGCGCCGGAGAACGACCGCGCCCAGGCCATGTCTGGTTCGCTGTCGCCAGGGGTTACGGTAAATCCGATCGCGACGTCGTGGCTCTTCAGCAAGTGCTCGACGATATGGAACGCGCGGATCTTGTCGCCCTTGTTCGGCGGGTGCGGATACCTATGAACGAGAAACAGGATGCGGGCCATGAGAGCCGCGCAACATAGTGGATTTTCAAATCTATTGAAGACCCGCGCCGACTTTTCGTATGGTCCCGTCCGGCAACCTTGAGGGCTTCCCCGTGTGCGGCATCGCGGGCCTATTCGACACGCGGGGTGAGCGGGATTTCGACCCGGACTTGATCCGTCGCGCGACCGCTTCGATCGCTCATCGCGGTCCAGATGGCGATGGCTTTTTCGCGGCGCCGGGCGTGACCTTTGGCCATCGCCGCCTGGCGATCATCGACCTCGCCGCCGGTATTCAGCCGATGCATTCGATCGACGGCACGGTGACGATCACCTTCAATGGTGAGATCTTCAACTACAAAGAGTTGCGCGCCGAACTCGCGTCGAAGGGACACAGCTTTGCGACGGCCTCCGATATCGAGGCGATTATCGAGGGATGGCGCGCCTGGGGGCCGGCGATCGTGAACCGGCTCCGCGGGCAATTCGCTTTTGCGCTTTGGGACAAGCGGCAAAAGACGTTGTTCCTCGCGCGCGACCGTATGGGCGAAAAGCCCATCCACTACACAACGCTTGCCGACGGCACGTTCGCCTTCGCCTCCGAGATCAAGGCGCTTCTCACACTGCCGGGCGTCGATCTGACGATCGACACCGAAGCGGTCGCCGACTTCTTCACCTATGGCTACGTGCCCGATCCCAAAACGATCTATCGCGCCATCCGCAAGCTGCCGCCGGCACACACGATGACGCTTATGCGTGGCCGCACGCCGGCCGTCGCCCCATATTGGAACGTGCTCGAAGCCGCGGGTACGGAAACGCGAACCGCCACGGGTGAGGAACTCGCCGAGAGGCTGAAGTCGGCGGTCCGCTACCAGATGGTTGCTGACGTCGAGGTCGGATCATTCTTGTCCGGCGGCGTCGATTCATCGAGCGTCGTGGCCATGATGGCCCAAATCGCTTCGGCACCCATCGCCACCTACTCGATTAGCGTTGGTCTAGAGAACCGCGACGAGGCCGCGTTCGCGCGGACGGTCGCAGAGCGTTACCGGACCCGGCATGAGGTTCGAGATGTCGATCCGCGCAACCTCACGCAGCTTCTGCCGCGGTTGCCCACCATCTACGACGAGCCCTTCGGCGACGACTCAGCGATCCCCACCTTCGCAGTCTGCCGGGAGGCGGCGCGTACTTTGAAAGTCTGCCTCACTGGTGATGGGGGCGACGAGACTCTTGCAGGCTACCGCCGCTACCGCTTCCACCTGGCTGAGAACGCGACACGGCGCTACCTGCCGGAGTTCTTGCGCAAGAGGATCATGGCGCCACTCGCGCGCGCTTATCCGAAGCTGGATTGGGCGCCGCGGCCGCTACGCGCGAAGACGACACTTCTCGAGCTTTCGGGTGACGAAGACAGCGCCTTTGCACGCATGGTCGCGATGGTCTCGCCGGAAGAGCGCGATTCGCTGCTAAGCGGCGACCTGTTGCAAAAGCTGAACGGCTACGATCCCGCCGACGTCATTCGCGATCGGTTCCGCGAGGCGCGGGAGTTCACGCCGCTTCAGCGCGCTCAGTATGCCGACCTGATGACGTACCTACCCGGCGACATTTTGGTAAAGGTCGATCGCGCAGCGATGGCGAACTCGTTGGAGACGCGCCCGCCCTTCCTCGATCACGATTTCGTCGCCTGGGCGTTCGCGCTCGATACAAACGTCAAAGTCGATGGCGGCGAAGGCAAGGCGATCCTGAAGAAGGGCATGGAAGCGCACCTGCCGCACGACTTGCTGTATCAGCCGAAGCGCGGCTTCTCCGTTCCGATCTCGGCGTGGCTGCGCGGGCCGCTGCGCGACATGACGTTGGGTCTGAGTTCAAGCTCGCGGCTGCAGGATTGCGGCCTTTTCAATATGAAAGTAGTGGACCGTTGGGTCGACCAGCATCTGCAGGGCGTTCGCGATCATTGGCAACCGCTATGGCTGCTCTTTGTCTTCGACGCATTCTTGAACGTGCGTGCCGGCGCTCGGGCGCCATCCGTAATGTCTAAGATTGAGGCGCCCAAGGCACCCGTCGGCGCGCTCGCGCTATAGGCTATAGGATGAGCGACAGCACGAAATAGACGGCGCCCCACGAAAGCGCCGCCAGAACCAGCCACACGGCGATGCTCCACTTGAGCGGCAGCAGTTCTTCCTGAGGCTGCCCGAACGCTTCATCGGTCAACGGCAATTCAGGTCGCAACAGCAGTTTCATCGGGGCGGAACTCGTGAGCTGTATGTGATGCAGGGGGCGAATCATCACGCAAGCATGTCTACCAAATCGAGAATTGCGTCGACAGCGACCATGGCATTCTGAGGCCGCAATTCCTGCGGGAAAACCGCGCGTGGGATGTGCAGGCGCGCCCTGGTCAACCACACGTAGTTGAAGGTGGGTTGCGTCAGTCGATGGTGTGCATTGCGCGGTCGACGATTTCTTGTGCCGGCCGCTCGGAACATGTGCCGTCCGCCGCAGCCGCCAAGAGGGCATGATTGCCGGCCGCCACCGCCGACCACCCAAATGCTTCGGCATGGCGCCGCGTCGCCGCGCGGTCGCCTCCGCGAGCGCGAAAGTCACGCACCGCAGCGACAAGCGCCGCAACGGAACGATCTTTCAGCAAGCCTCCGGCCGCAACGGCCGTGATGGCCTCCGCATTCCCACCCACGCGGGTAGCCAGCACCGGCGTACCGCATGCCATGGACTCGAGCAGCACATTCGCCCACCCCTCTCGCTCCGACATCAAAACGGACACATCCGCTGCAGAGAAGAGCCGAGGTAACTCGGCGTGCGGCACCTCGCCCAACAATCGCACCCGCTCGCTAACACCCATCGCTCGGGCAGTTTCTTGAAGCGACGCGCGCAGTGGTCCGCCGCCCGCAATCAGAAGCTGGCAGTCGGGTAGAGAGGCCATCGCCTCGATCGTCAGCGCATGCCCCTTAAGCGGTACCAGGTTGCCGACGGACACGATGGTGAACCCCGTGACGCCGTAGAGTTTGCGCGCCGCCTCGCGTTCGACAGGTTTGAAGGCGGTGAGATCGACGCCGTTTCGCAGGACAGCAGCCTTTCGTCCCTCTGCGCCCAGTGTCAGATACTGCTGGCGCAGCGCCTCCGACACGGTGATCACCGCGCTTGCCTGTGAGGCGGCCCAGAGTATTTGCCGGCGCACGCCCTGGTACTGCGGCAGGACGTTGAGATCTGTGCCGCGCGCGGTCACCACGAACGGTAGATTCAATGCGCGTGCGAGCCAAGCGGCGGCCACCCCGTCGGGATAGAAGTAGTGTGCGTCGATGACATCGATCGTCGTTCGGTCAAGTCCCAGACGCTTGCACGCCGCAAGAGCGCCCCTGTAGAGCAGCCATGCGGCGGCGGTCATGCCGACCTTCGGTATGACGAGATACCGCGGGTGATGGACAGTGAACCCGTGCCGCTCCTCGCGCCGGGGGACGCGGGCGAACGCCGCATACGCCCCGAATGTCGCCGACCGAAAGGGGAAGAACGGAACCGGTGCCAGAACGGTGGCCTGCAACCCGTGCCGGGATGCGGTCTGACGCAGCCGGTTTTCGACGAAGACGCCGTGATTGGGCCTTTGCGAATTGGGGAAAAGCGTGGTGAACGTCAGAACGCGAAGCGCGGCCAAGCGGGCTCTATCCCTCAATGTGACGGCAAGATCACAGACACGAACTTCGTCTTACCTGAGTTAGCACTTGTCCGCAGGCGGACAAAAGCGGCACGCGGCGGGATGGCATGCCTTCGAGCCCCAAATAATCACGCCGAATCAGGTAGTTGCAAGTGGGCGTGGCGGCGGGCCTCGTCGGGGCTATCGCGTTCAACATGATCAAGGGTCGTCCGGGCAGAGCGGCTTCGAATGAAAGAAGGGGCCTAGGAATCATGACAGTTTGGTGATTGAGTTAAGGTGCCTATTGGGGAATGGGGCGGTCCTGAATTCGCGCATGGGGTGCGCGCAGGGCTGTTTGGGGGACGGCATGAGAATTCTCCGACACTACGTCGGACTTCCGACAATTGTGCTCGCGTTGGCTGAAGGCGCGCTGTTCTTGTGCGGGCTTTGGGCGCTTGGTTTCATTGGCAAGTGCGAAGCCTGCTATTTCGACGACGTCGTGGACCTCGAAGTCTACGAGGCGCTGCTCGTCACGGGCACGTTCCTTCTCATCGTGGCGGCCACGGGTCTCTATAACCGCGATGCGTTCGTCGACTTCCGGGTGTTTGCGCAACGCTTTGTTCTCGCGTCCCAGATGGTGCTTCTCCCGACCGTGGCGGTTGTCGGCATTTTGAAGTCCGCGGCCGATCTTCCCTTCGGTTGGTACATCGGCATTCTCACCGTTGCGATTGCCGTGTTCTTTGCGGCGATCTTCGCGATACGCGTTCTTTTGTTTTGGACGCTGAACCTCGACCTGCTCAAGCGGCGCGTGGTCATCCTTGGCCAAGGCACGCTGGCCGATACAGTGTCGAACTTCGTCAGCAACGAAGGGTCAAGCCACTTGCGGTGTGTGGGCCGTCTGGCCCAGGGCCGCAACGTTGTTGGCGGCAACACCGTTTCGCTCGGCAATATCGTCGCGCGGGCAAGGCCTTTTGCCCGGCCCGCGCCCTACGCCCGCTTGGCTGAATCATTGCACGCCGAGGAAATCATCGTTGCAACCGACGACCGCCGCGGCCTACCCGTGGAGGAGTTGCTTCGCTGTCGCCTCCAGGGAATTCAGGTCACGGACTACCTCTCCTTTTGGGAGCGCGAAGCCGGGCAGATCGATATCGACCACGTCGGGGCGGGCTGGCTCGCTTTCGCCGACGGGTTCCGTCTCAATCTGCCGCGCCGCTCGGTCAAGCGCGTGATCGATGTGGTGGTCAGCCTGCTGGGCCTGGTGCTCGCCGCACCCTTGCTCGCGATCGCGGCCGCATTCATTAAGTTGGACAGCCGCGGCCCGGTCTTTTTCACGCAAGAGCGCGTGGGTCTCGACGGCAAGGTTTTCAAGATTCTGAAATTGCGGAGCATGCGTGTCGACGCAGAGCACGATGGCGTTCCACGCTGGGCGTCCAACGGTGACGACCGCGTGACGCGGGTAGGGCGCGTCATCCGCAAGACCCGGATTGACGAGATCCCGCAGGTCATTAACGTGCTGAAGGGCGACATGAGCTTCATCGGGCCCCGCCCGGAGCGCCCCTATTTCGTCGAACAGATCCGCAAGGAAATCCCGTTCTATGATCTGCGCCATCGGGTGCGTCCCGGCATCACCGGTTGGGCGCAAGTCAACTATCAGTACGGCGCCTCGATGGAAGACGCCAAGCGCAAGCTCGCCTACGATCTCTACTACGTGAAAAACAACGACTCGCTGCTCGATGCGGCCATTCTCGTTCAGACCGTGCGTGTCGTGTTATTCGGTCACGGCAGCCGCTGAGGGATGGCGGGGAACGGTTAATTCGGCCGGCCTTTGCGTTCTTAAAGTTCACGCAAGCTGCAGGTACCAATCGCCTGAAAGATGTGCTCATGTCGGGCCGGCAACCATAGTTCATCGGTCTTATGTCGGCAAAAAGCGCAAGCCAGCCGCTACGCGTCTTGAGCGTCGTGGGCACGCGGCCTGAGGCCGTCAAGATGGCGCCCGTCGTGCAGGCGATCGCCGGCGATGCGCGGTTGCGCGGACACCTGTGCGTGACGGCGCAACATCGAGAGATGCTCGATCAGGTCCTGGCGCATTTCGACCTCAAGGCCGATACCGATCTCGATCTCATGCGTCGCGCGCAGGGCTTGGACTACATCACCAGCGCCGTGCTTGAGGGTATGGGGCCAGTCCTGACGGCGTTCGACCCCCATTGGGTCGTTGTACAGGGCGATACGACGACCACTTTTGCAGCGTCACTTGCGGCCTTCTATCGCAAGATCAAAGTCGCTCATGTCGAAGCGGGTCTGCGCACCGGCAATATCTACTCGCCCTGGCCCGAGGAGATGAACCGCAAGCTCACCTCCCAACTCGCGACGCTGCACTTCGCGCCGACCGAAGGCGCATGCGCCAATCTGAAGGCAGAGGGCGTGCCGGCCGACCGCATTGTCGTCACCGGCAACACGGTGATCGACGCATTGATTTGGACGCGGGACAAGATCTTTGCCGATCCCACCCTTCAGGCGTCGATCGCAAAGGCTTATCCGTTTCTTGATCCGACGCGCCGCATGATCCTCGTCACAGGCCATCGCCGCGAGAACTTCGACGGCGGGCTTGAGCGTGTGTTCCGCGCGCTGGCGGTGCTTGCCCGTCGCACGGATGTGCAGGTTGTCTTTCCGGTTCATCTGAACCCGAAGGTTCAAGAGGCCGCGAACGCGATTCTAGACGGCATCGGCAGCGTTCATCTCATTCCACCGCAGCCCTACCGCGACTTCGTCTGGTTGATGGCGCAAAGCTATTTGATCGTGACTGATTCCGGCGGAATCCAGGAGGAGGCGCCGGGGCTTGGCAAGCCGGTGCTCGTGACGCGCGACACCACGGAGCGCCCCGAAGCGGTTGTTTCCGGCACGGTCGAACTCGTCGGCACCGACGCCGAAAAGCTCCTGGCGCGCGCCACGGCGCTGCTTGACGATCACGTCCAATATGAGCGTATGTCGCGCGCTTACAATCCCTATGGCGACGGCCGTGCGGCCGAACGCATCGCGCGGAGTCTGATCAATGCCGCAATTCCGTAAGATCGAAGTTGTGGGACTGGGCTACATCGGCTTGCCGACGGCCGCCGTTTTTGCCGATCAGGGCGTCGAAGTCGTGGGCATCGACACGAAATCCGGTGTCGTCGAAAAGGTTCGTCAGGGTAAGGCGCATTTCGGCGAGCCCAACCTCGACGCGCTCGTCCGTCGCGTCGTCGAATCCGGCAAGCTACGCGCCTCGCTGGAGCACGAAGAGGCCGACGCCTACCTGATAGCAGTGCCGACGCCGTTGCGGGCTGATCATCGTCCGGACGTGAGTTTTGTCGAGGCCGCCGCCGCCGCGATCGCCCCGAAGCTGAAGGCGGGAGATCTCGTCATCCTCGAGTCGACATCGCCGGTCGGCACCACGGAAAGCATCAGTGCCATCATGGGCGCCGCGCGGCCGGACCTCTCCTTCCCGCATCAGAAGGGCGAACTTTCCGACATTCGTGTTGCCCACTGCCCTGAACGTGTTCTGCCTGGCCGTATTCTGGAAGAGGTGGTCAACAACCCTCGAGTCATCGGCGGCATCACCCGCAAATGCGCCCAACTCGCGCTGTCGCTCTATCAGATCGTGGTCAAGGGCGAGTGCCACGTGACGAACGCGCGCACGGCCGAGCTGTCGAAGCTCACGGAGAACGCCTTCCGCGACGTGAACATTGCCTTCGCGAACGAATTGTCCGTAATTTGCGACCTGCAAGGCATCAACGTCTGGGAACTCATCCGTCTCGCGAACCTTCATCCGCGCGTGAACATTCTGCGTCCCGGCCCCGGCGTCGGCGGGCACTGCATCGCCGTCGACCCGTGGTTCATCGTCGATGGTGCGCCGCAGGACGCGCGTTTGATCCGTGCCGGGCGCGAGATCAACGACGCAAAGCCAGACTTCGTTGTGAGCAAGGTAAGAAAGCGTGCCGGAGAGCTGCGGCAACCCGTCATTGCCTGCTTGGGGCTGTCCTACAAAGCCGACGTCGACGACTTGCGCGAGAGCCCTGCCGTCGAGGTGGTGAAGAAGCTCGCGGGCGCTGGCCTTGGCAAGATCTTGGTCGTCGAGCCACATGTGAACCGGCTCCCCGCAGAGCTCGACAACGCAAACCTAGAGCTCGCAGACTTCGAAGTCGCGGTGAAGGCGGCGAACCTGATAGTCTTATTGGTGTCGCATCGTGCTTTCATGCATGTCGACCGCGACATGCTGAAGGACAAATTCGTAATCGACACCGTCGGCGCTTGGTGAGGCCGACGATGCGGATTCTCCATGTGTTGGACCATTCGCTGCCGTTGCAAAGCGGGTATGTGTCGCGCACGCTGGGCATCGTGAACGAGCAGCGCGCGCGAAAGTGGGATCCTGTCTTGATGACCACGCCGCGTCAAAACCGCGGCGAAGTTGGGGTCGAAGAGATTTCGGGTTGGCGGTTCCATCGGACGCCCGCGCCGAACGATGTGCTTTCGCGCGCACCTGTCGTGAACTACGTGCGCGAGATGCAGGCGACCGCACGCCGTGTGTCAGCGCTGATTGACGAAGTCCGGCCCGACATCGTGCATGCCCATTCGCCGGCGTTGAACGGCTTGCCCGCGTTGTGGGCCGCGCATCCCAAGGGAATCCCGGTCGTCTATGAGGTGCGCGCTCTTTGGGAAGAAGCTGGCGTCGAAGCCGGCACGGTAAAGCCCGGTTCTTTGCGCTATCGCGCCAGCCGTTCGCTCGAGTCCTATGTTTTGCATCACGCCGACGCGGTCGCCGTCTTGTGCGAAGGCGTTCGTCGGGATGTGACAAGCCGTGGCGTCAGCGAAGGGAAAATCGTCGTCATCCCGAACGCGGTCGATCTTACCAATTTCTCAGCCGAGCGCCGTCGGGACGCGGCTCTCGCGGAGAAGCTGGGATTGAATGGTACGACGGTTCTCGGGTTCATCGGCTCCTTCTACGAGTACGAGGGGCTCGATGTCCTTCTGCATGCGCTGCCCAAAGCTCTGGCCCGCGGCGCGGACCTAAAGCTACTGCTCGTGGGCGGCGGACCGCATGAGGCGGAACTGAAACGGCTTGTCGCGGCCGGAGGTCTCGAACGGGTGGTGGTCTTCACGGGGCGCGTACCCTTCGCCGAGGTCGAAAAGTACTACGACCTTGTCGATGTCTTTGTGTACCCCCGCCGCAAGAGTCGGCTCACCGACCTCGTCACGCCGATCAAGCCGATCGAAGCAATGGCGAAGGAGCGCGTGGTTCTGGCGTCGGATTGCGGTGGGCATCGCGAAATCGTCACCCATGGCATCAACGGTTTGCTGTTTGCCGCTGATGATGCCATGGCACTTGCAGATGGCATCGTGACGGCCGTTGAGAAGCGAGAGACGTGGCCCGTGATCGGCAGAAACGCCCGCGACTATGTTATCCGCGAGCGTACGTGGACGGCCAGCGTCAACAGATATGAGCCGGTGTACGAACGCTTGACCGCTGGCCGCGCGGCCAAAGTTGCATGACCAGGATCTTGTTCACTGTTGACACCGAGCTCTCGCCGGCGCTGCACCAGCGCGGCGTCGACGCTCGCGAAAATCTCGACATCGCCGTGTTCGGACGCGTCGGCGGCGGGGAATGGGGGATCGAACACCAAATGACGCGCCTTGAGACGCACGGACTCAAGGGCATCTTCTTCGTCGAAGCGCTGTGTGCCCATGCGCTGGGGTTAGACGTCTTGAAGCGCATCGTCGACCCGATCCTCTCGCGTCGCCACGATGTGCAGCTTCATATCCACACGGAGTGGCTTGCATGGATTGAGCGCGACCCCGTCGCGGGAAGGCGAGGCGACAACATCGCCGACTTCACCGAACCGGAGCAGCGAGTATTGCTCGAACTCGGCGTTGAAGCGCTGGCGCGGGCGGGCGCGCCCCGCCCCACAGCCTTCCGCGCCGGGAACTATGGCGCCGACAATGCTACCCTGCGCGCGCTTGCCAATCTCGGACTGCGTTATGACTCAAGCTACAACCGACCCTTCCTCGGCACGGACTGTCGGATCGAAGCGGAGGGGGATTTGCTGGTTCCGACGGAACTGGACGGTGTGACCGAGGTTCCAGTCACCTTCTTCGAGGATTTTCCGGGGCACGCGCGTCCGTTGCAACTGTGTGCCTCGTCCGCTCGCGAATTCGATTGGTGTATCGGAAGGTGCATCGACGCGGCGCGTCCGACGATCACGGTCGTCTCACACAGTTTCGAACTTCTGAACGTCCGGCGAACGCGCGCGAACAAGTTGCTCGTGCGCCGTTTTGATGAGCTGTGCGCGATCATGCAAGACGCGCGAGCGCCGGTAGTAACATTCCGCGATGTTGATGAGAACGCATTGTGCAGCCCCGCGCGTCGCTCCGACGCGCTGAAGTCCAACCCGGCGCGCACGGCCGCGCGTATGGCGGAACAGGCGCTGGGAATGCTGCTGTATGACCGGGCGTGACACTGGCCGAGCCGCGTCTGTTTCCGGTGAACCCTCGTTTCTTGGGATTCAGCGCATTCCGTTCCGCTTCCAGATCGGCGAATTGCGACTCTCCTCGCCGAGCGCACCACTGGCGGTGTTGGAGTGCGAACCCGGCGGGACCCTCGAGCCCGGCTGGCAAATGCGCCTACCGCCGCTCGGGGGGAGCCAAGGATATCTGATCAGGGGTGCCACACTGCCCCTCGATGCTGAATTTGAGCGCGCGCCTCCCGGTTGGCGCCACAGTGTCCTTCGCAGCTACCCGCGTCATCTGGTCGACATGTCGACGGGTTTCGACGCTTACATGGCGAAGTTTTCGGCGAAGACGCGATCGACCTTGCGCCGAAAGCTGCGCAAGTTTGAAGAGCTCTCGGGCGGGAAGATCCAATGGTCCGAGTACCGAACGAGAGAGGAGATTGCGCAGTTCTTGCCGCTGGCGCGCGAGCTGTCCGCGAAGACGTATCAGGAGCGCTTACTCGACGCTGGATTGCCGGATGATCCAAGCTTCACCGACGAAGCGCTTGCGCGCGCAGACCGAGGAACGCTGCGCGCCTACCTGCTGTTTCTGAACGCGGGGGCGGTCAGCTACCTCTACCTCCCGGTCGAAGGTGGGCGGGTGGTTTACGCATATTTGGGTTACGACCCGAACTGCGCTGAGCACTCGCCGGGCACCGTGCTTCAGTTGCTCGCGATGGAGAGGTTGTTCGCCGAAGCTATCTTCAGCGTCTTTGACTTCACCGAAGGCGCGGGCCGACACAAGGAGCTTTTTTCAACGCACGCCCTGTCATGCGCGGATTTGCTGATACTCAAACGATGGTCGCGCGCTTCCGCAATCGCGCGGGTTCACCGGGCTTTTTCGCGAGCCGAAGCCTGGATTTCGTCGTCGCTTGATCGACTAGGCGTGAAGTCGTTCGCCAAAAAATTGGTCCGCAACTTCTTGAGCCGCGGCTAACCGCCTAGTGTCCGCGCGGCCGCCAGGGCCTCTTTTCTTTGTCCGTCTTCCAGCGCGGGCCCTTGGACTTACCAGAGGGCCGCTCTCCGCCGCCCATGTCCAAAAGGCCGCTATTGCCCTTGCCGTCTCGGACGGCTTCGTCGCGAACGTACCAGAAGATAATGATGCCGATACACACCAGTGCAGCTAGGTATGGTAACGATGACATCGCTGGCCCCCTACAGCCCGGCTCCCAACGGTCGGGATGCGACTTTTGTAGCATGGGGCTGTTGGCGTGTCATCTACGCGCCACGCTGGCTGAAATTTATCGTAAATCAGCTTAGCTTCCCGCGCTACGCGAGATGCCGGGTTCACTTCTATCAACGAGCTGTGCAATGATTTCCCCCTTGGGGCGAGGCAATTGAATTCCGGCTAACCCGCTGGGGGAAGAGGGGCGCGGGGTGCGTGGCATAGCAATTTTTCTGGTCGTGTTTTCAGCACTTCCAGTGACGCTGTTTTATCCGTTCGTCGGCGTGCTGCTGTGGGCGTGGATCTCGTTCATGAGTCCGCACCGCGAAGCGTACGACTTTGCGACCGCATTTCCGTTCAATTTCTACGTTGCCGTCACCACGCTCGCGGCTTGGGTGATGTCTACGGAACCGAAGACTTTGCCCTCGCAACTGCTGCCCGGGCTCATGATCGCCTTCGCTGCGTTCATAACGCTCACGACGTTCACGGCACTTGGGCCCGAAGACGCTTACGAACGTTGGGACACGCACATCAAGACCATGGCGCTCGCGTTGGTCGTCATGGGGCTGGTCAACAGTCGCCTTCGTGTTCAAGCCCTCCTTTGGATCATCGCGCTGTCGATCGGATACTACGCGATCAAAGGTGGCGGCTTCGTCCTGTTCACCGGATCGACAGGTTCACGGATCTTTGGTCCGCAGAAATCGATGATCGCCGACAACAACAACCTAAGCCTTGCGATGGTGCTGACGCTGCCAATCTTGAACTACCTCCGCGTAACCTCTGCCAACAAATACGTGAAGTTCGTCTGCTGGTTCTCGCTGGTCATGACGGTCATCGCGATCGTGGGAACCTACTCCCGCGGCGGCATGATCGGGCTCATCGTTGTGGGACTGGCCTTCTTGTTCCTTTCCAAACAGAAATTCACGGCGATTGCTGTAACTGCAGCAGTCGTCACAGGGATCGTGACCTTTGCACCGGCCGAATGGAAGGAGCGCATGGCCACGACCCAGAGCTACGAAAAGGACAGCTCCGCGAAGGGTCGGATCGAGGCTTGGCAAACGTCCTGGAACTTGGCGACAGATCGCCCGGTCCTAGGGGGTGGATTCGGTGCGATCGAGCACAAGCCGACATTCGTCAGGTACCGCCCCGGAGCGCAAGCCGAGCACGCGCGCGCTCCGCACAGCATCTACTTCCAAGTCTTGGGTGACCACGGGTTTGTGGGTTTGGCGCTCTACTTCGCAATCATTGGCGCAGCCATGTACAACCTTTTTACAGTCCAAAGGCGGACCCGAGGACACGAAGAGCTCGCCTGGGCGAACGATCTGTCCCGCGCACTGCTGATCAGCCTCGCGGGGTTCTTAATGGCCGGAACCTTCTTGTCGATGGCGTACTACGACGTGTTCTTCTGCATGGTAGCTCTCAGCGTTTGCCTGAAGGAGATGGTACGCAAGACGCTCGATGAGCAAGCGCCGAGCGAGGTTGCGGAGCCCGTGGGCCTCATACCTGCACGCCACGGTGTGGTTTCAGCGCTGTCGAAGGAGCGGCCTTAACGCAATCCGGACTGCTTACGCCAGGCGCGCAAGCCTCACCGTGGTAGGCCCTAGGCGCTCGCGTTGACCTGACGTTAGCGTGTGTGCTGTCTGCTTGGCTTGGCTTGCCTTGAGGAGAGTGCTGCCGAATGGGGCAGTCGAAAATTCGCCCGGTTGTGCTTGCGGGAGGAAGCGGTGTCAGACTGTGGCCGCTGTCGCGCGAAGCCGTACCTAAGCAGTTGCTGCCCCTCGTCTCCGAGCGCTCGCTGCTGCAACAGACGCTATTGCGCGTTGCGTCGGATCAGTTCCTGCCGCCCATCATCGTGTGCAACGACCAGTATCGTTTCCTGATCTCTGAGCAGGTGCGCGAAGCCGGGATCGAGGGTGCGGAAATTGTACTCGAGCCGGTTGCACGCAACTCGGCGGCCGCAGCGGCGGTCGGGGCGCTGATCAGTGAGCGCTCTGACCCAACCGCGCTCGTCCTCTTGCTGCCTTCGGATCACGTGATCCGCGATGTCGCCGGATTTCGTTCTTCGGTCGCGGTCGCGGCCGGTGGAGCCAACGCAGATCATCTGATGACATTCGGCGTGGCGCCGATGCACGCGGCGACCGAGTACGGCTACATTCGCATTGGCGACAAGCTCGAGCACGCCGAGGGCTGCATGCGGGTCGCAAAATTTGTCGAGAAGCCGGATCACGCAAAGGCCGAACAGCTGCTCGCTCAAGGCGGCCACGTTTGGAACAGTGGTATGTTCATGTTCCGCCCGCAGGTACTGCTGGCTGAGTTGAAGGCGTTCGAACCTAAGATCATGGCCGCGACGCAGGAAGCCGTCGACAAGGCGCAGCGCGATCTAGGCTTCCTTCGACTCGACAAAGGCGCCCTGGCGCAATCGCCGAATATTTCGATCGATTATGCGGTCATGGAGCGAACGGCACGGGCCGCAATTTGTCCGCTCGCCTCGGATTGGAGCGACTTGGGGTCGTGGTCGGCGATATGGGAGGCGCTGCCGCAAGACGACAATGACAACGCAATTTCCGGCGATGTAGTCGTGCAGGACGCACGCGGCTGTCTTGTGCGCTCGGACGCGCGGTTGACTGCCGTCGTCGGGTTGGAGGATGTGATCGTGGTGACGACCGACGATGCTGTTCTGGTCGTCGCGAAAGATCGCGCGCAGGACGTGCGAAAGGTCGTCGATCAACTCAAAGCCAAAGATCGCAAAGAAGCACGCGAGAACACGGTCACGCACCGGCCCTGGGGCAAGTATCAAAGCATCGATGAGGGTGTGCGCCATCAGGTGAAGCTGATCACCGTGAACCCAGGCGCCAGCTTGAGCCTGCAATTGCACCATCACCGTTCGGAGCATTGGATCGTGGTGAGTGGCACCGGCAAGGTGACGCGGGGAGACGAGGTCTTTCACCTCTACGAAAACCAATCGACCTTCATCCCCGTGGGCGTAAAGCACCGGCTGGAAAACCAAGGGCGCATCCCGTTGCAGCTAATCGAGGTGCAGACCGGCGGCTACCTCGGTGAAGATGACATCGTGCGCTTTGACGACCGATACGGGCGTACACCCGCGAAATGAGCGCGGGCAACCCGGTCGAGATCGATCTTTACGTTTGGTCGCTTGACGTCGACGAAAGCGAGCGCCTGAGACTGGCACGCTTGCTCTCCCATGACGAAACCGCGCGGGCGGAGCGTCTGGTGTTCGAGCGCGATCGCCACCGATTTATCGTAGCGCGCGGGCGATTGCGCGAGATCTTGGCGCGGGTGACGAAACGCGAGCCCGAAGCGCTGCGGTTCTCGTATGCGGCGCACGGCAAGCCGTCGCTTGAGGGCTGCGCCGAGAAGTTCAACCTCACTCATTCGCAGAGCACGGCAGCTCTCGGCATTACACGCGCGCACGAAATCGGAGTCGATGTCGAATGCGTCAGGCCTTTGAAGGAGGACATCGCCGGTCGTTTCTTCTCCCCTGCGGAAGTGGCTGCGCTGCGCGCCTTGCCCGCGGACTTGCAGACCGAGGCGTTCTTCCGCTGTTGGACGCGTAAGGAAGCGGTCGTCAAAGCGATCGGCGACGGGCTCTCGCATCCCCTCGACAGCTTCGATGTCTCGCTCGCGAGCGATGAGGTCGCCGCCGTGCAACGCATCGATGGTGATTCACCGGATAGGTGGCGTCTCGCGACCTTTAAGCCAGCGTCGGGCTACACGGGCGCCATCGCATGCCGCACAGGTGGGCGGGAGATCAAGATCACTATGAAAAGCTTGCCGCAGCTCCCGTGGCCCGACTGACGACGCTCAACTGAACGTCAGCAGCGCCGACCCAACCGAAAAACTCGCGCCGAACCCGATGAGGAGCGCGTTCTCGCCCTTCTGCGCGCGCCCGTCGCGCACGAGTTGATCGAGCAAGAGCGGAATGCTGGCACTCGACGTGTTGCCGGTCTCCGCGAACGAGGCGCAGAGCCGCTTCGGGTCGATCCCCGCTGATTTGCACGCGGGGATAAGAATGCGCGTCAAATTCGCCTGATGCGGGATCAGCCAGTCGATCGCGTGACCTTCCGCCTGCGTGCGTCGGATTTCGTCGACCAGAATGCGCGTGGCCCCGACCGCAACCGGCGGCCCCGCCATGTACCAGCGCTGATCCATCGGCACGTCGCGCGAAGGATCGTTCGCCTGCATGCCGCTGCCCTTGATGAGCGCGATCGTGCCCGGATCGACCATCGACGAAGCGCGCGTCGATTTCAGCACGGCGATGCCCTTCGCCCCGCCTTCGAGCAGCACGCCGGCCGCCGCGTCGCCGAACAACGTCGAAATCCCGAATGCCTTCGGATCATACGCAATGCAGCGCGACGAGAACTCGATCGCAAGACACGCGACCCGGCGATAGCCCATCGCCAGGATCAAGCTTTTGCCCACGGTTAGCGCATACATGAAGCTTGTGCACGCGTTGCTCGAAATATCGAGCACGAAGGGATGCGCCAGCGCCCCATGCCGCTCGCGTGCCGTCACGACGATCTGCTGCGACAAGCCCGGAAACCCCTGCGTCGACGAAGAGGAGACGATGACCGCGTCCAACGCCGCCCAATCGCTCTCGCCCATCAACTTCTCGAGCAGCGTCGTGCCGATCTCGACCGGCGTGTCCTCGGCGTTGAAAAACCGCCGCGCGCGCAATCCGGTCTTCTGCTCGATCAGTTCCGATCGCGCCCGCGCCGTCGCCTCGGCATCGGCGTCGCGCACGTTGCGCGCGTGCGCGCCGTCGATCAGCCGCTGGCCGATATCGCGGTTGGTGACGACGGTCTCCGGCAAGATGCTGGCCGTCGCAACGATGGATACGTCTTGCATACGCGAAACCATGGGGACCCGTTTACCATGCGCCCCCGAACGCTTAGGTCCCATACTATCTGAAACGGGCGGGCCGTTTGTCCAGAAACGCCTGCACCGCCTCTTTGTGTTCGGCGGTTGCCCAACACGCGCGCAAGTAGTCCGTCTCCCGCTTCTGCGCCAGCGCCATGTCCTGCTCGCACGCGTTCTTCGAGAGCAAATCCTTGGTCATGCGCAACATCGGGTCGGGATTGGCCGACATCGCTTTGCCCAATTCATAGGCTTTGGGCATCAGGCCCTCGTGCGGCGTGACATATTGCGCAAGACCGCACGCCTCGGCCTCGCGCCCGTCGATCAGCCGCGCAGTGAGCATAAGTTCGCTAGCCTTGCCCCAACCGACACGGCTGATCAGGAAGTGGCTCGACGCAAGTTCGGGCACGATGCCCATCTTCACGAAAGCAAGTCCGAACTTGGCAAGCTCCGAAGCCACGATAATGTCGAACGGCAGGATCATCGTCACGCCGATCCCGACCGCGGGCCCGTTGACGGCTGCGATCAAAGGCTTCGACGACCGAACGAGTCCGATCCAATCGAGCCCCCGTGGCAACCCGCCTTGGCCTTGCGAAGTATTGGAACCCGGATCCTGACCGTCGATCCGCGACTTGAACGTGCTTTCGATATCGGCCCCGGCGCAGAACCCGCGCCCCTCGCCGGTCACCACGATCGCGCCGATCGAGCGGTCGCCGTTCGCGCGTTCGATGGCGTCCGCCATCTCTTCGCTCATCTTGGGCGTCCACGCGTTGAGCCGCTCGGGCCGGTTCAGCGTGATCACCGCGACGGGGGCCTGGCTGTCGAATTTGATCGTTGAGTAGCTCATGCGTCGTCGTCCTCGAATGTCTAAGCGTTCGAGAACTGTGGGACGCTTCGGACGGCGATTGCAAGCGGCCGGCCGTCAGGCGGCGGCGATCATCTCGCCGTTGCCGTTGCGGACGCTTGAGGGGATGGCGTCATAGACCGTCGGCCGCGCGATGTTCAGCCGCGCCCGTGCGGTGGCCAAATCTTCGCTCAGCAGCCGGACATAATCCTCGCCCGGCAACCACGCGGCCTTGCGCCCGTTGCGATAGGCTTGCCAAACAGCCTTGGCGAACGGATAGCCCTTCACCTCGGAGCGCAGCTTCAACGCCCCCGCCGCCGCGATAAGTCCAAATCCATGCGACTTCGTCTGCGCGTAGGAGAACGCGACGATGCATGTCTCACCGAGCGCATCGCGGCCATAACCAGTGAGCACATGCCACAGGTCGTGGATGTCGCGCAGACGCCGTCCGTACCAAGCGTAGGGATGCGCACTGTCGATTGTCTCGTCGATACCTTTGCGGCTCTCTTCGATAAGGCCCTGGGCCGAGATGTTCTCGCTGGTTGTAAAGTTGAGATAGGCGCGTCCGACGCTGCCTTCCGGCAGACGCGACAAGAACGCCTGATCCGACAATATGTCGGCGAGTTCCTGATGCCGGAACGCAATCGTCCCGCCGGTCGGCGTGGAAATCAGCCGCGAATAGCCGTTTGGGATCGAGCGTCCGGAAAGCGCGCGCATGATCTCGAACACTTGCGCCGTGTCTTCCTTGTCCTTGAGCAGCCGGCTGAGCGCGCGCAGCGCCTTCAGCGGCTGCATACGAAACGGCCGCTCGTCGATGGCGGGCGTGGTACGGGAAACTTCTGGCAAGTAGGTTTCGGCAAGAGACATGAGGACCCTCGGGCGAGCCGACAGTGACGTCGCTTTCATAACTGACAAATTGTCATTCTTCCAGCCCTTTCAAGTGGGCTGCAGCGCGTCCCCGAAAGATTCCGCTGTTGCAAACACGTCGCTGGGCCGTGGCAGTCGCGCCTCATTGCCTAAATGCTGCACCCCATAGGCCGAGGCTGCCCGGGCGAAACGGAAATGGAATTCCCACCGCGCCTGCGGCCGGCTCAGCCACGAGTAGACATAGGCGCCGTGGAAAAGGTCTCCCGCGCCGTTCGTGTCGATCACCCGGTCTTCCGGTACGCGCAGCGCCGGCATCAACCGTGTCTCTGCCCCCGCCTCAAACCAAAGCAGGCCGCGCTCGCCCAACGTCACGCCGCCGACACGGCAGCCCCGCTCCCGCAGCAACTGAAGCACTTGCTCGGGCGTCTTCTGCAGCTGCTCGCAAAACCGTTCGCCGACGATCGCAACGTCCACGAAATCGAGCAACTCCATCGTGTTCGCGCGCACGCCGCCGCCGTCCAGCGATACCAGCACGCCGCGTTCGCGTGCAAGCTTCGCATAGGTCATCGCCGCATCCGGTTGATGCCCGTCGAGATGCAGCACCTTGCAGCCGTCGAGATTGAGCGTCGGAAACGGATGTAGATAGTGATCGTCGCGGCAGCGCACGATCGCGCGCTTGCCGTCGTTCGGCATGATGAACGACAGCGACGACCGGGCGACTTTGCGCGCGTGCAGGGGAATGCGATAGGCCGCCGCCATGTCCATGAACATCCGCCCCAGCCAATCGTCGGCCATCGTCGTCAAAAGATCGGGCACGATCCCAAGTTTCGCGCACGCGAACGCGGCCGTTACCGCGTTGCCGCCGAAAGCGACCGCATAGTCGCGTGCGACGGTCTTCTCGTCGCCGGTCGGTATGGAGTCGGTCAGGAACGTAATGTCGATATAGGTCTGGCCGATGAACAGGGCTTGCAAGCGAACCATCCCGCGTGTGAGGCGGGGCACCATGCCCGAAAGGCTTTCACGCCGTAAAGTGCACGAGGTCGTGGAACAGCTGCTGATCGTTGATGATGCGCGGCACTTTATTCTGGCCGCCCATGCGCCCGCGCGATTTCATCCACCGTGCGAAGGTCCCAGGCGGCACCGCACGAACGTCGGGCGCGTGCATTCCGAACCCGTCCGACCGGTGCGCGCGATAGTCGTCGTTGCGCGCTTTCAGCGTCTCGTCGATCGCTTTGGCGAATGCCGCCCCCGCGGCGGAGGAGGGCAGGGCCTCGAATTCGACGATGTACAAATGCCCGCCGAGTTCGCCGGCAGCCTTGGGATAAACGGCGCCCACGGAGAAATCGGTCACCGTCAAACCGCCCGCCGCCGCGGCTGCAGCAACCGCGTCTTCGATCTCCTCACCGATCAGATGCTCGCCGAACGCCGACAGCGAATAGCTCGTACGCCCCGTGATCAGCAGCCGCGGCGGGTTCAGCGACACGAACCTCACCGTGTCGCCGATCACGTAACCCCAGCATCCTGAGCACGTTGACAACACGATCGTGTAATTCACTCCCGCCTCGGCGTTGCCGATCCAGTGGCGCGTGGGGTTCGGCGAATCGAGTTCCTCGACCGGAACGAATTCGAAGAAGAGCCCCGTGTCAGTGAGCAGCCGCAACCCGTCCTCGGGTCGCTCGTCCTGAAGCGCGATGAATCCCTCGGACGCGGGATAAACCTCGCGCAGCTCCGCGCCGCCGGCCAGGAACTGCTCAAACCGCGCACGATACGGTTTGAAGTTGACCCCACCGTGCACCAGCATTTCGAGGTTCGGATAAAGCTCCCGCGCGCTTACCGGCCGCCCGGCGTTCGCCTGTTGCCGATCGAACAAGATCAAGAGCCACGACGGCGTGCCCGTGATCACGCGAATGTCGCTCTCGACCGACAGCGTCGCGAGCCGCCGCACCTTCTCTTCCCAGTCCGTGATCAGCGCGAGCTCGATCGGCGGGAACGCGAACTGCCGCGCCCACCACGGCAGCCGCTTGATCGCAATGCCCGAAAGGTCGCCGGAGAACACGCCGTTCGCTTCGCGCACAAGGTCGGTCGAACCGCCCAGCATGAAACTCTTGCCGCCGAAGACGCGTGACTTGGGCCGCGCCGTCACGTGATGCGTCAGCAGGTCGAGACCCGCAAGCGTGTTCGAGCGGTTCATGTCGGCTGTCACCGGAATGTACTTCGACGCGCCGGCGGTCGTGCCGGAAGTCACGGCGAAATAGGGCACACGCCCCGGCCAGGTGACGTTCTCGATCACCGGAAACGCAGGTTTCCAATACGCCTTCCAGAAATCGTCGTAACGCCGGAGCGGCACCGCCGCCTGGAAGTCGGCGACGGTCTTGATGCGGTCGAACCCGTGATCCCGCCCGAATTTCGTACCCTTGGCCTTCGCGACCAGCTTCGCGAGTTGCCGTTCCTGAGCCGCCACATTGTCGAGCCGCGCAAGATGCGCCCGACGCCGCCGCGCAAACAGTTTCAGCGCCGGCGTGAAGTCCATCATGGGGCGTTGAGAACGGTCTTGTGTTTGAACGACGCGCGCACACTGTCGATCTTCAGCGGCACCTGGTAGGACGTCCCACGTTGGAACGACTCCACTTGATCGCGGAACGTCGAGGAATTGTACCATCCGTCGTTGCCGCCCAGCATGACGAACCAATTCGCGTCCGGGTCCGACAGGTCCGACACATGCCGCGCCTGCGCGCCATAACGCGTCGGATGCCTCTCGGCCGAGGTGTCGTGGTCGGTCTTGAGCAGCGTCTCGCTCGATCCCGCAGCCGGCACATCGTCGAACACATAGCGCCCGCCGATGACCGGGATCGCCGCGAACTGCGCTTGCACGACCATCCGGTGCATGTCGCCCCAGGCGGCATAGGTTTTGACCGCCGTCTCCGCCGCTTTCAGCCCTTCGACCAGCGCCGCGCGAAACTTCGCGCCGTCGATTGCGGCGACTTGCCCTGCCACACGCGCATAGGCGCTGCCCGCCGCATCGAACGCGAGTATTTCCTCCGCCGCGAAGGCAGCCGGCATGAACGCCGCCATCGTTGCCTCGAACGCCACGGCGTCCGCATTGTCGCGGTCATAGCGGCCGTTCCACGCCGCGATGCGCTCGACGATACGCGACTGCTCGGCCGAAAGCTCCGGCGTCTCGCGCCGGATGCGCGCGACGAAGGCATCGCGCATTGCCACCGACGAGCGCGAATAAGTATCCATCTGCACGCGCTTCAGATCGTCGACTGTGACGCGCGCCTTGGCGCCGAGCAGTTCCTGCATCCGCGTCACGCGGTCGTCGGCCGAGAAGAAATAGCCGATCGGAATCTGCGCCTCCGCACCGCGGTTGTTGGCCGATGCCAGGAACCCCTCCTTTGGATTAAAGGATGACGGCAGGTCGCGCGACGTCACGATCTCGTCCCAGGCGGCCGCGTCCGAAAGCGGCCGGATCAAATCCTTCGGCAGTTCTTTCGACCGCTTCGGCAAGTGCGTTGCGGTCACTTGTCCGATATTGCCGCGCACGTCCGCATAGACGAAGTTCTGCGGTGAGATCGAAAAGCCCTCGAGCGCCGAACGGAACTCGTTCCAATCTTTCGCGCGGTTGACGCGCAGCATCGCGGTGAATTCGTCCGACGGATAGTGCCCGATCCAGCGCAAGGCGAATTGATCCCCCTGGCGCTTCGGCAGGAGCGCCGCATCCGACAAGATGGGTCCATAGGGTGTTTCGCGAATCTTGTATTCCGAATCGAACCACCAGCGCGTCTCGACCGAGACCGTGCGCTCGTTGATCTGGTCCGCGGGCAAGCCGCTCACGTCGAAGAGATCGCTGCCGGCCGAACGCATGTTCGTGCCGCCCCAGGCGATGTTCTCGTTCCGCCCGACCGCGACGAAGGGCACGCCCGGCACCATGAAGCCCACCATGTTGTACGAAGGCGACTTCACGCCGGCCAGAACCCAAAGGTTGGGCAGACTGATGCCAAGATGCGGATCGCTTGCGATCATCGCGGCGCCCGTGCCGGTCTTCGCGGCCGAGACCGCCATCGAATTCGATCCCGTGCGGCTCATCGTCGAGAGCAGGCGCGAGAACTCGTTCGCTGCGTTGCTCGACGTCCAAGCGAAGCTCGGCGCCGACGTGGTTCCCTCTTCCAAAACCTGCCGCCACAGATCGGGCCAGTCCTCGCGTTCGCGTAGCGGCATCAGCCGGATCCAGACGAGCCACGACACGTCGACCGAGGCGAGCCGCCCGATGGTCAGAATCTCCTCGCTCCGCCACGGCTCCCTATCGAGGCCAAGCAGTGCATATTCGTGCGGCAGCTCCGTCGCGTTCGCTTGATAGAAATTGACGCCCTCGACGAAGGCGTCGAGCCACGCCTTCGTGTCGGCGGGCATCGCGGCATAGACCGCGCTCGATGTCTTGCCGAGATTGAGGATGCGCAGCGCATGCTCGATGTCGCCGACTTGCGGGATGGGCCCCGCCATCTCGGAGATGCGCGCTTGCGAAACCCGCCGCATCACCTCCATCTGTCCAAGCCGCAAATGCGCATGCACGAGCCCCAGCGTGAATGCCGCATCGCGGTCGCTCGCGGCTTCGATGAACGGCACGTGCCGCTCGTTCCACCACACCGTCACAGGCGCACCGACCGGGAGACCCTTCGTCGGAAGCATCGCCAGCCGCTGCTCCAGCGTCCGCGGCTCGGGCAACGGTGTGAACACCGCGCAACTCGCGACGCCCAGAACCACTCCAACCACAACAACAAACTGTGCAATCGCGCGCATATGGACCCGAACCCCGAAAAATGCCGACGGTCCTATACGCCGCCGTCCCTCGCGTGGATGCAAGAGAGTAGGGCAGATAGGCGGAGAAGCAGGAATGTCAGCCCTCTTGCCGCGGGAAGTGCGCGCCCCGCATGGTCAACCGGCTTCAATCCTGACCGAGGGCACATGCGCAACGAACGGACATACCGCTGGGCGGACCCCGCCGACATCGCAAAGGCGGCGGAGGGCCTCGCCGGCCTCGACCTCCTGCGCGCGATGGCAGAGGGCCGTGTGCCCCCGCCGCCCGTGGGCAGCCTCATCGGCGTCGGGGACTTCGTGGCCGAGAAGGGCAAGGTCTCCGTCGGCTTCGAGCCGGCGGAGTTCCACTACAACGCGCTCGGCACTGTGCACGGCGGTGTCATAGCGACCGTCATCGACATCGTCATGGGCTCGGCCGTGCACTCGACGCTGAAGGCGGGGCAGGGCTTCACGACGCTGACGCTCGAACTCAAATACCACCGCGCGGTCACCGTAAAGTCCGGCCGCCTGACCGCAACGGCGAAAGTCATCACACGCGGCCGCGACATCGTCACCGCGGAGGCGAACTTAATCGACAAGAACGACCGCCTGTTCGCAAACGCGACCTCGACGCTGATGATCCTGCGCCCGCCGTCGGCCTAGTCCGCGCGCAAGCCCCGCGCTCCGTTCAAGCGACGGCGCAGAAAGTCGCCCGCGTCCGCGATTGCCCGCTCGCTCTGCGTGTCGAACATCCGCTCAAACACGTGGCTGCCGCGCGACCACAGGCGCAATATGACGTCGCTGCCTGCGTCGTGCACCCGCTCCGCCAACAGGCGCGCATCGTCGTGCAACGCATCGGTGCGGCTGGTATGGATCAGCATGGCTGGCAACGCGCGCAGATCGCCGTAGACCGGTGACGCGACCGGATCGAGCGGGCTCATCCCCTGCAAATAGAAATGCGCGCAAATCGCCATCGACTCCATGGAGATGGGGCTGTCGCCCGTGACGCTCCGCGCCGCGGCGGAGCGGCCGGTCAGCGCAAGGTCCGTCCACGGCGATAACAGGCAGAGCGCGCCCAGCGTCACGCCGGCATCGCGCATGCGCGCGCACGCGGCGAGTGCGATTGCCGCCCCGGCCGACTCGGCAACGATGCCGATGCGATGGCCGGGCCGGCCCTTCGCAATGACGTCGTTCAGTGCCGCGCATACATCGTCGACCGCGGCAGGGCAGGGGTGCTCTGGCGCCAAGCGATAGTCGACCATCAAGGTCTTCAGCCGCGCGGCCTTCGCCACACGCGCGATCATCGCCGTCAGGCGCGGGCTGCGGTCGGCGATGAAAGACCCGCCGTGCACATAGACCAAGATCGCGTCGTCGTCGAAGTCGTCGTGCGAGAGCCAACTCGCGCCTGGGCGCACCGAAGGTCGGATGCTGAGCCCCTCCATCGCGGCCGACATCTGCGAAGCGGTGGGCATGCTGAAGCGTTCATGCATCGCGCGCCCTCGCGCGAGATAGCGCGCAAGCTGCTCGCCGTCGCCCGACTCGAGCGCCCGAACGGCACCCGCAACCGTCGCCCGCTCGATCGTGCGCTGAAGCGCCGTCGCAAGCCGGTTCGCGACAGCCGCGAACGGAACACGCGAGGGCGCCGGCGCGACGCGCTCGATGCGCAGAGCAGTTGATGTATGTGCGGCGGTCATGGCGGCATCGTCCTTCGTTTCCGCGGCGCGGTGTTATTCTGAATCTTACGCTGATTCGCGACAGACGGTGCGCTCATGTCCCGCAACATCAAGCTGGCCGACGCTGTGGAAGGCCAGATCGACACGATCCCGATGGCCGACTACGCAAGGACCTATCCGTCGATGCCCGATCGCTTTCGCGGCATCGTGGATTGGCTCGACCAAAACCTCCGCAGCGCGGGCTTCGCGTTCATGATCGAACGGATGGACGCGCGCGTCGCGGAGATCGAGAATGCGTGGGCGCACAAATACGCGCTGACCCCGGCCGAAATGCGCTTGACGGCGCATCTGGTCAACGGCGGTACAATCGCGAGCTACGCAAAGGCGCAGGGCATCAGCCGCAACACCGCGCGTAACCAGCTGCAAGCCGCCTATTGCAAAACGGGCACACATCGCCAGGCAGAACTCGTTTCCCTGCTGCTCAAGGCGTGAATGCACGCACCGCTTAGTGCGTTTGCATCATGCGCGTAATCGCGCGTGCACCCACCCTTGGGTGGTGAAGCGAATCGCTTCGCGTTCTTGAGGGGGCATTGCCATGCGGAACCATCCGCCACGTATTCTCGTTTTGGCGACGTTTTTCACGGCCCTGGCTTCAGCGACGGCGATCGTGCCCGTCGGATCGCCAGCTATGGCCAAGCCCAGCGCGGCCACGTTTGACGCCGAGTTCCAGAGCATCAGGCAAGAGATGAAGGATCTCTGGCTGGAAATGCACAATTTCAAACCCTTGCCGAAATACTGCCGGCCGCCGCTTGAGCCGATGAAAATCCCGCACAATTCCGTGATGCAGATGTTCGGCGCGCGAACGCAAGCGCTGATGGCGCGCTTTCGCGCGAACAAGCAAAGCCTGCAGGACTTTCTCGCCGGCAATCACGAGCTTGAGAAAGAGCTCATGCTCAACGGCGTGAGCCCTCGCGAACGAAACTACTGGCGGGACAACAAGTACCAACTCGAAGCCGAACGCCTGCAGAAGAAATTCAACCAAAGAGACGCGGAGCTCAAAGCCAAGCCGGAGCGCAATTGTGCGCCGGCCGCGCCGACGAAGACTGAGATCGAAGTTATCGGCGGCAATCAGCCACCTGTTCAGCCGCCGCCACCGCCGCCGCCGCCACCACCGGTCGATCCGCTGAAGGGGCTGACCCGCCCGCCGTTCAAGGCCATCAACATCCCGCCGCTCTCCAAGCACTATTGCTCGCAACAGGAAATGAACGCGGTACTTGCCCTAATCCCGCCCGAAATCGCCAAAGCCAAAACGGAAATCGAGGCCAACGAGGCCTACATCGCCCAACTGCGGACCCGGCGCGCAGAGCTTGAGCAGCGAAAAGTCGAAAGCCACTGGTTGACCTCGATGGACTACGAGATTCACCAGACCGAAATCCTGATCGCCGATCGCCAAAGGACGATCGAAGTGATCGAGACGACGCGCAGGCTCATCCAGAGCACGCCCATCGTCGACTGCTCGAACGAAGGCAAAGAAGTCGGCTGGATTCCGGGCGGCTGGACGCTCGGCACCGAAGTCGCCATCGGCGAACTGACAATCCCGGACAAGCCGTATCTCTCGACCGAAGTCGGCGGCAACCTCAGACTTGGCGTCGTCGCCTTGGATCGCACAGACACGATCGCATCTGTGGGATTAAACGGAGCCTACGCTTTCGGTAGTTCGGGTCCAAAGATCGGCAATCCGACGCGCCAACGGTGGCTCGTCTCCGCCGAACTCGGTACCCTGAGATACGGCATCCGTGCGGATGCGCCGGATATCGTCACCACGACCGAAGGCGTCGGCATTCCGGGCACCGGCGACCTGACCTCCATGTTTCCCGCGGGCGTGTTCTTCGCGAACCCGGCGTTCAACGATGTTGAAGGTATCGACTACCGTCATCACGGCGAGTGGCAGGGCGTTCGGTTGGGCATCGATCAGAGATCCGAATACGATTGCGGCGCCGTGACGTTGGGGGCGGGGTTGTCGTTCGCGGACCTCGACACCACGGACGTTCTGACCGGAAGCATTCCCGGCTTCCTAACCGATTTTCGGTACTCAACCGACGTCGACACACGCAAGGTTGGGCTGTTCGTCAAGGGCGCCGTCGAAGTTCCCGTCGATCGTCTGTGGAACAGCGCCGTCAGATACGCCGGCGAATTTTCCGGCATCCGCATTCGAAGCAACGTCGAGGTCGGCGTGAACTTCCTGGATGCCGAAGGTCACGATCGCCTGGATCTCACCGGTTTCGTCAGCGACGCCCAGGCCGTTCGCGTCGGCAAGGACGACACGACGTTCGGCTACAAGATCGGCGCCGCAATCGCCTACGCGCCACCGGGAACGAAGGGGCTCGATCTGTCGCTGGGCGTTGAATACGGTGAGAGCGACACGCATCCCGTCGCCCACCGCTCAGGACAAACCGGCGACGCCACGCAGATCGAGTTTGAACAACAGGACATCTTCTTCGGAACGCTGCGCTCGACGTTCAGGTTCTAAGTGGCACCTCGCGCCGGCAACGGTGCGGGGCGCACCCTGAGCGGGTTAGCCATACGCCGCCCAAACATTCCCTCTTGAGCAGGCGAGCGGATGGGCGTCTAATACATCCGCCGCGTGCGTGGGGTTCTGGGGCACGCGGGCCGTGGGTGGGGAAATCGTCATGAAGCGCCGGTACATGCTGGCGGTCGTCGCTTTTGGTGCGTGCTGCGCCGCAGTGCCCGCGCGCGCCGAGTCCGTCGTCACGCTGCCGCTGAACCAAACGGCGAAGGAGAAGAGCGAGAAGCCGCCTGCACCGGCGCCGAAGCCCGCAGCGGACAAGACCGCCGCCACGACTGCGACGCCGCTCTCGCCGCAGGCGATCGTCACGGTCCCGCCGCCGGAGTTCACCGCTGAACCGCTCGGGCCGCCGGCCATCGAATTCGACGAGTCGGCGCTTCCGCTGCCGCCCGCACTCGCACCAGCAAAAGAAAAACCCGCAGCAGCCGCGCGCCTACCGCAGCCAAAGCCGCCGCTGCCCAAATCCACCGCTGAAAGGAACCCGCCGCCCCGCGGCGTGATGCAGCCGGTCGACGACATTCCGGGCGGCAAGGCCTATGTCGCAGCACCCGGAAAGGCGCCTGTGTTCCGGTGTTTCGTGCGCGACGTGATGGCCTTCTACGACCGAACGCATATCCGCTGTTACAACAAGGCGCGGGGCAAGCTGAACTTCTTCGCCGTCGACACCGGACAACCCGTGGCCGCCAGCGTACTGGAAAAGGGCCTGGCCGCCATGCAAAGCGGCAAACCCGCGACGATCACGTTTGCGCCGGGCAGCGACCTCAACCCGTCGAACTGCGACCGCGCGAATTGCCGCCGCCTGATCGACATTCAGAACTGAAGCCCCCTCACATAGGCGTACAAGCCACGCCCGACACGTGGCTCATGAGCGCCCGCCAGCCGAGCGGCGTGTCGGCCGCGCGCTTGAGCAAATTCGACGACGCATAGCCGTGCCGGCAAGGCTTGCCGTCCTCGCCGGTCCGCTCGCTCTCGCCGCGTCCGACGACAAGGACGAGATCGTCGTTCATCCAAACGAAGTGCTGAATCGTATAGCGGAAGTTCTTCGGGTTCCACGGTTGCGCGCGCACGGCGTCGAGTTCCTCCGCGCGTGTGGTGAGCGACCCGTCGGGTCCGACATTGACGAACACGGAATCCAGGAAGCCGGCGAGCCCCTTCGCATCTTGCGTCCGATAGAACGCGGGCCAGGCTTCCAGTTTGATGTGACGCAGCCGCGCCTCGTCGTGATCGCGCGCGGGCGCTGCGATCGCAACCGCGTATGTCGCGGACAAAGCCGCCAAAGCAGAAAGAAAGAACGCTCTCATCTCTAGCCTCCAAGCTTCAGAGTTCTCGCAACGCCGCCTCCGCGCCCGCGAGCAACACGTCGTCGTCGGTGTTCTCGCTGAGGCGCGCGGTGACCAGCACCGACGTCAGGAACGCGCGCAGATTGTGAAGTCGCGCGAGCCCCGCCTGCGAACGGTAGGCTTCGCCCCAAGTGGCGAGCGGCGCGGGTTTCGCAAGGTCTGCAAACCACGCTGACCACGCCGCCGCATCAAACGCCTTTCGCTGCGCCAGCACGACGATCGGCTGCATCAGACGGTCGGGCTCGCCGTAGATGTAAAAGTGGCCTGGCGGCGCGACCTGCGCGCCGGCCGCATCGCGAATCTTTGCCGCGAGATCGGGCGCCGCGAAGTTTGGATTGCGTGCCATCTGCATCAGCAAATCGGCCCCGTGCGCAACGCCGTGGCGCCATCCTTCGCGCTCGTCGAACCCGCGATAGTCTTTGACGCCGCGCACATAGGAAAGCGCATCCGCCGCGATCGCTTCACGCATCGCGCCCGGCAGATACGCTTTGATGCGGTCGGCGCGCACGATTTCGGCAAGCACAAGCGCCGCGAATGGGCGCTCGAACCCCGCGCCATCCGCGCCCTGAAGACGCCGCAACAAGTCGCGCGCAATGCGCAAACGAACCTCGGTCCCAAGTTGCTCCTGCCGCAGCATGTGCGACAATGCCTCGAACGCGATGCCGTCGCGCAGTTCGGGATCGGGCGATGCGAGGCAAGCGACGACCGCCTCCGCAAACCGTTCGCGCGTTGGCACATCGGCTATCTGGAACGTTGCCGCTTTGAGCGCCAGAAGCTTGTCCTTGCTCCACCCGGCCGGCGGACAATTTGCTGAGGCCGCCTGCGCTGCCAACAAGATACTAGCGAACACCCACACGACCCGAACCATGCACACCCCCTTGAAGCGACAGTCAGAATGACCGCATTGTCGCCGTGAAATCGAGTGTGCAACCGGTGCACATTCGCGTGAACAGGTTCGGATGGAGCTGCACTACGCCATAGGCGATGTTCATGGTCGCGATGACCTGCTCGAGGCGCTGCACGAGCGCATCGTGGCCGACCGCGCATATCGCCATTCCGGCGCCCGCGCGACGCTTGTATATCTCGGCGATTACATCGACCGCGGCGCGAACAGTCTGCGCGTAATCGACCGCGTGATGCAGGGTCTGCCAGGCTTTGACACTGTGTACCTCAAGGGCAACCACGAAGAGCTGATGCTCGATTGCATGCAAACCGACGACCGCGAGACGTGGAGCGTGTGGGTGACGAACGGCGGTCGCGAGACGCTGGAATCATTCGGCCTCCGGTTCCGTTACAACGACTACGATCCGCTCGCGCTTGCCAAAGCGTTGGGCCCTGAACGTCTGGCATGGCTCGACAAGCTGAGGCTCTACCACCGCGCCGATCCCTACCTCTTCGTCCACGCGGGAATGGTCCCAGGCCGCCCGCTGGCGCAGCAGCAGGCGAAGGACATGCTCTGGATTCGACGCGCCTTCCTCGACAGCGAGGCAGATCATGGCTTCATCGTCGTGCACGGCCATACGCCGCGCGAACAACCGGAACTGAAGCGCAACCGCATCAACGTCGACACTGGTGCAACGTTTCACGGCCGCTTGACCGCCGTCGCGCTCGGCGAAGATGAAGGTCCGCGCTTCCTCACGATCGAAGGTGCACCGGGAAGGGGCGACGCATGAACGATCTTTGGCCGTGGATTGCTGGCGCTGGATTTCCACTGGTCTTCGCGGGCTTTTGGCTCGCCGTGACCACGCTGATTGGCTTCATGTCGGGTTGGTACGCATTGGCGCGGCGCTATCCCGATCGCAAAGAGCCGGCGCTGCTGCGCTTGACGTGGCAGGCCGGCTTCATGGGTCCGCTTCGTTCGCGTTATCGCGGCGCGCTGACGCTCAGTGCTTGCCGTTCGGGCTTGCGCGTCGGCGTCATCAGGCTGCTCGGGCCCTTCTCCCGCGACTTCTTCGTGCCGTGGGAAGAGATCCGCGTGGAGCGCAAGGACGGCTTCTTTGAAAAGCTCGCCGAGCTGACGTTCGGCGAGCCGCGCGTCGGCACACTCGCCATCCGCGCCGCCGTCGCCGACAAGCTGGCGAAAGCCGTCGGCGACGATTGGCCGGAATAGTCACATCGCCATATCGAACAGCAGTACCTCGGCGTCTTCGCCGTCACTCAACGACACCACGCCCGGCCCGGTGAACGATACGCCGTCGCCGGGGCGCAGCGCCTCGCCGTTCGCCAGCAGCGTACCGCGAGCTACTTGCAGCCATGCGCCGCGCCCTTCGCGCACGCGATGCTCGACGCGCTGGCTGCCGCTCAGCAACGTTGCATAGACGTCGGCGTCGCGATGCACGGTGACGGACCCTTCGCGCCCGTCGTGCGAGGCGACCAGCCGAAGCTTGCCGTCCTTCTCGGCCGCGGCGAACGCCTTTTGCTCATAGCTCGGCTGCAAGCCCTTCTGCTCCGGTATGATCCAGATCTGCAGGAAGTGCACCGGCGCCGTCTTCGACGCGTTGAACTCGCTGTGGCGGATGCCGGTGCCGGCCGACATGCGTTGCACGTCGCCGGGCCGGATCACCGAGCCCGTGCCCAGACTGTCTTTGTGCTCGAGCGCGCCCTCCAACACATAGGAGATGATCTCCATGTCGCTGTGCGGATGGGTCGGGAACCCGCCGCCCGCGGCGACCCGGTCGTCGTTGATGACGCGCAAGGGGCCAAAGCCCATGTGCGATGCATCGAAATAGTGCCCGAACGAAAACGTATGCTTGCTGTCCAGCCAGCCGAAATCAGCCCGGCCGCGATCTTCGGCGCGTCTGAGGGTCAGTGTCATGGGATGCCTCCGCTGCGCTGGGCTCTGGCCCAGGAATTTGGTTTCGTTGGCAGATATCTAAGCCTGTCACCGGCTTCGACAAGAAGCCGTGATCGAGGCCGCCACGGAACATCACCGAGGCCGTGTGGCGGCGAACGCAGCTGCCCCCGCAAGCTTGTGCTTTGCCTGCCAAGGCGGCCCGGCCGCCCGCCCCATCACGCGCAGGAGTTCGTCGATGTCTTGGCTGCCGACCGCCTTCGCAGCATCGCGAAATACGCTCGCGCGGTCGTACCAGAAGACCGACCAGCCGCGTGCCTCGGCAGCAGCGGCAAGCGTCTCGCGATACATCACGGAGTCGGCGACGTTCGCCGCGCCCGTGTCGGTGATGCGTTCCTCCGTCGTCGCGGGAAGCGGCGGACACGCGCGAATGGCGATACGCGCGATCGGTGATGGCACCGAGGCCGCCAGCGCTTCGAGCGCTTCACGCGCTCCCCGCGCCGCCGCCTCGCGCACGCGCGCGACCAGCGCCACCGCTTCGGCCATCGTTGTCTGCTTTGCCCATGGGCTGTCGACATAGCGTCCCACCGCCCACGATCCTTCGTGGTGGTAGGGATGCGTCGGCAGATCGCGCGTAAGGTCGACGCGCCGGCGATCGAGAAGCTGCCCGTCGGGCGCAATCGTGACCAGGATCGCCGAGTTGCCATGCTCGGCGACGCCGACGGTTGCCCCAACCGAGGTTCGCCCCTTCGCCACGCTCCATCCTCGCCGATAACTTCAAACGCGTTGCTCAAACATACCGCAACGCGCGCGGCCCCGACGAGACCCTCTACATCCCTTACGCCGCGTCGCGCAGCGCCAGTTCTTCGCTGACCGCGCGCGCGACGGCCGGCCGCGCGGAGAGCCGCTTGTGGTAGGCGGCAAGCACCGGCCACGCGCGAAGATCGACGCCCGCGGGCCGCGCCCAATTGAGCGACGTCACGAGATAGGCATCGGCCACCGAAAACGAATCGAGCAGGAACTCGCGGCCTTCCAGGTGCGCTGACAGGAACCGGTAGCGCGCGGGCAGGAGTTGGTCGCGCGCGAACGCCTTCACCTCCGGCGGGCTCGCCGGATTGAAGATCATGTAGAACACCGCCTTGTGCACTTCCGTCGCGATGTAGTTCAACCATTGCTGCAACTCATAGCGCGCCGCCGTACCGGCCTTGGGCGCAAGCCGCCCCTGCGGGTCCAGATCGGCGATGTACTGCAGCACGGCGGGCCCTTCCGTCAGCATTGTCCCGTCGTTGCGCTTGAGCGCCGGCACCTGCCCTTTCGGGTTGATCGAAAGATAGTCGCGGCCGTCGTCGAGCCGCTTCGTCGACAGCGTCACCTTGTGGAAACCTGCCTCGAGCCCTGCCTCGTAAATCGCGATACGGCTCGCCAGCGAGCAGGACAACGGCGAAAAGAACAGCTCCATGATCGTCTCCCGGCTTGATTTGTATGCGACACCGCATATAAATGACGCGGATCGATGTGCCGGGTCAAGGATTATTTGCGATGCCGCATAAAAATGACGCAAAGCCTCGAGGCCGCCCCCGCGCCTTCGACGAGCGCGCCGTGGTGGCCGCCGCCCGCGATGCGTTCTGGGACAAGGGCCTCGCCAATGTCTCGCTCGATGCGATCGCGGAAAAGACGGGCGTCGCGCGGCCGAGCCTCGCCGCCGCCTTCGGCGACAAGCGCGACCTCTATCTACGCGCGGTCGCCCTCTTCGCCGAAGATTTGCGCGCTGCGGTCACCGCAAAGATGAGCGGATCACGCTCGCTGCGCGAAGAACTGACCGCGTTCTACGAGGCGGGCGTCGAACTTTACCTTTCTGGCGCACACGGACCGCGCGGCTGCCTGGCAGTCTGCACGATGCCGTCCGAAGCGGTCGAGAGCGCCGACGTGCGCGAAGGCCTCAAGGCGATGATCGACGCCGCCGACGAGGCATTCTTCCACCGCTTCAAGCGCACCCTGCCCGAACGTGCCGCCCGCGCCCGCGCCGAGATCGCAGGCGCGATCCTCCACAGCCTCGCGCTCCGCGCCCGCGCCGGCACGCCCAAGCGCGACCTCAAAGCCATGATCCGCGAAGGCGTCGACCTGCTCTGCGCCGGTTAGCGCTCGAAATCGCCTTCAGCACACCATTCGCGTTGCGCCGCGCACGACCGCGCGGTCGGGCGTGCCCGTGATGGTCGCGACGAAGGTGTAAGTACAGCCGTTGGCGCTGACCGATTTGGTGCAGGTCGGCGACGCGTCTTGCGTACACGTCATGCCGGCCGCGCGCAGGTCTGCGACGGCGTCGGCGATGCTGATGGGATCGCCATAGCGCGACTCCACGGAGATAGCGAACACGTCGCCCGTCTCATCCGGTTCGGTTGAGAAATCAAGCGCTGCGCGCTGAGGTGCAGCGTGAAGTGTCGCGGCTGTGGCCGACAGCAAGGCAAAACCGATGGAAAGAACGCGCAGCATGTGATTCTCCGATGGCGGATCGACCATAGCTGCTGGCACAGCTCGCGTTCCAGCTCCGTGGAACGGTCAGAAGTTGAAACGCTCCTTCGCGATCGCGCGGGCGCTCTCGCACGCGGTCCTGAAGTCGTATGGCACTTGGTCCGCGCAATCGGGCCATTTGCCGCTTTGCAGCCAAAACTCGACAAGGCCGAGACGCGCGCACAAACGAACGAAGCGCGGATCGTTCCTGATCTCGGGCATGTCATTCCAGAACAGCAATCCGGTGCGATACGCGTCCACGCCGAGGACGTCGTCACTGGCGCCGCGCGGCCCGAGCCTTGCCGTTTCGGCCAGACGAAACACGTCGTCGGTCAGGCCCACATGGGCGGCATAGACAAGCTGCGAGACTTCGACCCCGCCGGTCGCTTCATAGCGCGCGAGCAGCCGTTCGCGCATCCGGCCGACATTCGAAGGCGACGGGTCGCGCTTGGTGTTGATGAACAGCACGCCGTCCTGCAACTCCCGCAGAGGCCGGTTCGACAGCGGATCGAGCAGGCGGTCGACAGCGTCCCAATTGCCGAGAAATGCCTGCGCGCGCATCAGATTGCCCACGGCAAAATGCATGTCGGGCGAGCGCGCCATCAAGTCCTCAAGCAGGCTGACAACGCCCTCGTACCGGCCGGCGGCCATGCGCGCCAACGAAAGCTGATTGGCGGCCAGGATATTCAACGTGTCGAGCGTATAGGTAAGCTCGGTGTCTTCCAGAGCCTCTGCGATGCGCCCCAAGGCGCGCGAGAAGGCGCCGGTCCAGAACTTGCCCCCCAAGCTGTCGGGCAAGCGACGCAAGCGGTCGAGCGCCGCATCGAGTTCCGCAAAGCTCCCAAAGGGCGGCACGATCAATAGCTCGGCGAGCAATGCCGGCATGTCCTGCGGATCGGCGGCAAGCGCGCGTTGCGCCTCTTGGCCAACACGTGCCGCGGTCGAAGCCCGGGCGGCGTAAGGCTCGTACGTGCGCAGGAACGCCCGCAGGTGGGCAAGACGCCCCCAGGCTGCGCCGAAGTGCGGCGCTCGTTTCACGCACTCTTCAAGCAAGGCGATGTGCGTGCGCACCTCGTCCGGTGCGTAGGATTTCGCCGTCGTGCGCAGGTACAGATCATAGGCATCCGGATCGACCGACTTGGTGGCAGCGCGCGTGAACGTCTGATGCAGCGCCTCCGAAATCGATTCTGAGATTTCGTCCTGCACCGCAAACGTGTCCTCGAGCCCGCGGTCGTAACGGTCGGACCACAGCGTCGTCTGCGACGAGGCTTCGACGAGATGCGCGGCAATGCGAACGCGCCCGCCCGCGCGGCGGACCGAGCCGTCCAGCACGTGGCTGCATTTCAGCACGCGCGCCGCTTCGCCTTTCTTCTCGCCGCGAAACTGAAAGCTCGACGTGCGGCCGATGACCTTCAACTTCCCGCCGCGCGACAGGCGTTGAATGATCTCCTCCGACACACCGTCGGAGAAGAACTGCATCTCCGGATCGGTGGAGAGATTGTCGAACGGCAATACGGTCAAAAGCGGCTCGGCGTCCTTGGTGGGTGGTGCAGCGTGTAACGGCGTCGGCGCCGTGCCGAGCGCAAACGCCTCGATGACCTCGGCCATCTTGTCGAGCTTGAGGCTCCCGCGCGACACCAACCGTTCGGCGATGGGTCCCCGGATCGTCTGACGCACCGTCGCCGAGACCAACGCGGCACCAGGCTGCGACTGCGCCATCAACCGCGCTGCAACGTTGACGCCGTGGCCGAGCAAGTCGCCGTTCGACTGCACGACGACGTCACCAAGGTGGACCCCGACGCGGACCTTGGGTTCGCAGGTCGAGGCGAGTTCGGCTGCCGCTTCGACAGCGGCGAGGCTCGACCCGAATTCCAGCATGAATCCATCGCCTGCGGTGTTGAACACCCGCCCGCCGTGTTTCGCCGCGATCCCCTCGATCACCTTCCGCAGCGCCGCCACCTCCGACGTCGTGCGCGCCTCGTCAACCTCCGTCCGCGCGGAATACCCGGCGACGTCGAGAGCCACGATGGTGGCGAGTTTGCGCGTGGTGTCGGACGACATCGTCAATCAGTTGCACGCGAAATCGTCGGTGCCAACCGGCTTGCACTGCCGTGGGAAGCCGTGCTTGCGCCAGTAGTCGGAGACGCCGGAGTTCTTCATTCTGGCCTTGAACTGTTCCGAGCGCCTGTACCCGGCAAAGGAGGCGTCCCAAAGTATGCTGGAGACGGGCTCGAGATCGTAGAAGCCAAGCGGGACGAGCAGCTCGACAAGGTCGTCTTTGACCAGAGGTTCGGTTTTCTTTTCGTTGAACCGGCGGATGTCGGCGATCAATTCCGGGTAGGTGCGCTCCGGATGCCGGAAGGCTTCATAGAGTTCGTCGTGACGCCGCCAGCCCAAGAGGAATCGTGGCGAGCCGGTCATGATCTTGAACTCGTACTCTTGGCCAGTGCGCGCCAACAAATTGAGTGAGAAATAGAAACTCACCGCGCCGGCGTCGAGCGCCCTGCGATAAGCCGCCAGCGCTTCCTCATCCCGCCCCATGGCGGCGAGAATGCCGACCTGGTTTACGACGCACGTCGCATAGTAGGGCTCGGCCTCGATGCATTGGTTGTAGCTTGCCAGCGACGCCTTGAGGTTTCCAACATCGCCATAGCTGAGTCCGCGCCAGTTGAGTGCGGTGGCGTTGCGCGGGTCAATCGCAACTGCGCGGTCAAAGTCGGCGATGATCGCTTCGTAGTCGCCACGTTCGCGTTGGGCTTCCGCATCGTCCATTTTCAATTTGGCGAGCACCGCGATGGCCATGGCGCTTTGCGGGTTGATGGCGAGCGCCCGGTTCGCGAACTCGACGGTACGCTGGACAACTTCTGCCCGAGAGGCATTCGAGTAGCCGTAGTCAACCATCAGCGCCTGCAACGCCGCTCGAAGCTCCCATGCGTTCGCGAATCTGGGGTCCTGCTGGACGGCGCGAGCCAGAAGTTGGTCGGCCTTGTCGAGGTTTAGGCGCGCCGAAAATAGTGGCCGGGCTTGCAGGAACAGATCGTAGGCGGTCAAGTTTTCTGTAATGGGCGCGACAGCCACTTGCTCCGCTACGGCGCTGATGCCCATCGTCTGGTTCAACGCCTTGACGATGGCTTGGGCGATTTCGTCTTGAATCGCGAAGATGTTGTCCGTCGTCAGCGGGCGGTCGAACGTGTCGGACCAGAGATTCCGGTCGGTCTGCGTGTCGATGAGCTGGGCGGTGATGCGGATCGTCGTGCCTGCTTTGCGGACTGAACCTTCGACGACGTGGCGGACGCTCAGTTTCTTGGCGATTTCGGGGATGCCGAGTTCTTGGTCCTTGAACTGGAAGGACGACGTGCGCGAGGCGACATCGAGCCCTTTGACCTTGGCGAGCACGTTCAGAATTTCCTCCGCCATGCCGTCGGAGAAATACGACTGGTCCTTGGCAGGCGAGAGATCGGCGAAGGGCAGCACCGCGATCGAGGCGGTGGAGGCCGCGGGCTCGACCGTCGGCGTAACCGCTATTGTGACGCCCGTAGGAGGCGTCGTGAGTTGCACCATCACTGCGGCCAGCACCAGCACCAACGCCGCCGCCAAGGCGAAGTCCGTCGTCTGCGGCTTGAAGCGCGCTACCTCGGCCGTCGGAACGGTTCGCCTGATGCCGTCGGGCGTGAACTCAAAGAACCAGCTGACCACGACCGCAATGGGAAAGCCGATGATCAGCAACGACAAGATCATGGTCGAAAACCAATCGGGCAGCTTCATCGCCGCCTGCAGCGACAGCGCCACCTGCAGGACCACCCAACCCGCCACCACGTAACCCGAGGCCACGCGCAACACCTTGCGCCGCTGAAGTTCGCTCAGGAATCTCTGCATGCGTGGCTCATCGGCAAGTATCGTCGAATGGTGGCGGGTCTTCGGACTTGTCGGCGTCGACAAGTCGAAATTCCTTCAAGGGGCAAGCTTAGCAGGGACGCGCAACCAGCATGGCGTCTTCGACGTGGAGAACTGGAAATGCTCCGTGCTCGAGGTTCGGCATTTGTTCGTGGGCGCAACGGTTAATCCGGCGTGGGCCGCCCGATTCAAAAGTCGCTAACGATCCCTTTGCTCTCCCAGTCGCCATAGCGCGTGGGGTCAAGGCCGCCGCGCCCGCCGATCTCTTTGGGCCGTTCGACCTTGGACTTCGCCTCCTCGGCGCGCCGCGCCTCGGCCTCCGCAAGCGCGCGTTGCGCGGCGGCGGCGATCCGTTCGGCGATGTCCTTTTCGCTCATGGCAAATGACTTAAGTCCAGGGTGACCAACGGTCAACAACGCGTGAGGCCGCGCCATGCGTCATCCGCGCCGCAAGACACCGGCCCAGCACGCTTTAAGATGCCCTCCAAGGGGACATGGGGGAAACGACAATGACGAAGCGCATCGCGCTCACGATGCTGGCGGCATTCAGCTGGATGATCTTCGCCGCCGTCGCACACGCCGCCGACTTCGATCCGAAGGCCGCGACCGAGGCTTACCTTGCCACCGTCTCCGGTGAGGCTCGCGCGAAGTCGGACGCCTACTTCGAGGGCGGCTATTGGCTGATCCTGGTCGATGCGCTCTACGCGATGGGCGTGGCGCTGGTACTTCTATTCACGCGCGCCTCCGCCGCGATGCGCACGCTGGCCGAACGCCTGCTGCCATGGCGCTGGCTGCAGACGATGTTCTACGCCGCGCT
>JAEUML010000215.1 GCA_016792785.1 Alphaproteobacteria bacterium | reverse complement strand
GGGAGGTTGCGCGCGGGCGCAGCCTCCTTTCTATTTGGGGCGAAGCAATGCGGAGCGTCCCCATGGATCCCCGGCAGGTCAAGACCGCCGCCGACGCGCGCGCCGTCGTCGAGGCGCGCAATCTCTCCCACGTCAAGGTCGGCGTGTTCGACATCGACGGCATCCTGCGCGGCAAGTACATGGGTCGGGAGAAGTTCTTCTCCGCGCTCGAGAAGGGCTTCGGGTTCTGCGACGTCGTGCTGGGGTGGGATTCGAACGATCAGCTCTACGACAACGTGAAGCTGACCGGGTGGCACACGGCCTATCCGGACGCGAACGTGCGCGTGCTGCCGCAGACCTGCCGCGCGGTGCCGTTCGAGGGGGACATGGTGATGTTCCTCGCCGAGTTCGAGGGCAAGGCGGAGGAATGCTGTCCGCGCGGGTTGCTCAGGCGCGTGATCGCGCGGGCGGCCGATATGGGGTTTTCCGTGCGGGCGGCGGCGGAGTTCGAATTCTTCGTGTTCGACGAGACGCCGCATTCGGTGCGCGAGAAGGGCTATCGCAATCTGAAGAACATCACGCCGGGGTTCTTCGGGTATTCGGTGCTGCGCTCGTCCGTGCACGCGGAGTTTTATCATGAGCTGATCAAGCTCTGCGAGGCGATGGATTTTCCGCTCGAAGGGTTGCACACGGAGACGGGGCCGGGCGTGCTTGAGGCCGCGATCGTGCATTCGGAAGCCGTGGAAGCGGCCGACCGCGCGGCACTGTTCAAGACCTATTGCAAGGTGCTTGCCGAACGGCGCGGGTGGATGGCGACGTTCATGGCGAAATGGTCGCGCGATTGGCCGGGGCAGTCCGGACACCTGCATATGTCGCTGTTCGACAAAAAGGGAAAGTCCGCGTTCTTCGACGAGAAGGCGGCGCACCATATGTCGGACACGATGCGCTGGTTCGTCGGCGGGCAGCAGAAGCTGATGCCGGAGCTGCTCGCCATGATCGCGTGCACGGTGAATTCGTACACGCGCCTCATTCCCGGGTTCTGGGCGCCGACGGATGCGACGTGGGGCGTGGAGAACCGGACCTGCGCGCTGCGCGTCATTCCGGGGTCGGCGAAGAGCCAACGGGTCGAGTACCGGATTGCGGCCGCGGACATCAATCCCTACGTGGCGCTGGCGTGTGCGATCGGCTCGGGGCTTTGGGGGATTGAGAACAAGATCGAGCCGGATGCGGCGATCGAAGGCAATGCCTACGAGAAGAAATTCCCGAAGAGCCGGGCTTTGCCGCGGACGTTGTATGAGGCCGCCGAACGGTTGGAAGCGTCCAAAGCGGCGCGGAGCTTGTTCGGCGATGCGTTCGTGGAGCACTATGCGGCGACGCGGAAATGGGAAGAGCGCGAGTTCCGCAAGGCGATCACGGATTGGGAACTGGCGCGGTACTTCGAGATTATTTGACCTCGTGCGCGTGGCGAGGCCGCTTGGTTTCACGCGAAGCCGCGAAGGTGCGAAGAAAGTCAGAAAGAGTGTTGAACCACCAAGGACACGAAGAACACCAAGATGCTCAGCGCCATTGAACGGGTACCCGTGCGCGCAGCGCGCCATATTGGCGCTTCGCGCCGAACTGACGTCACCCCGGTGAACTGAGCGTCTTGGTGTTCTTGGTGGTTCAATCTTCTTTCTTCTTCGCGATCTTCGCGGCTTCGCGTGAGATCCTTCTTGGTGGAGGATGACATTGTGACAGACATCGTTTGCATTTCGCCGATCGACGGGCGTGAGGTCGCGCGGCGGCCGACGGCTTCCGACGCGCAGATCGAGGCGGCGCTGAGCGCGGCGCGCGCGGCGCAACGCGCGTGGGCGAAGACGTCGATCAAGGAACGCTGCGCGTTCGCGCTCAAGTTCATGGACGCGATGCTCGCCATGAATCAGGAGATCGTTCCGGAGCTGGCCGAGCAGATGGGCCGGCCCGTGCGCTTCGGCGGCGAGTTCCGCGGGTTCGAGGAACGCGTGCGCTACATGACGATGATCGCGGAGGATTCGCTCAAGCCCGTGCTGCCCGCCGATCCGAAGGCGGGCTTCAAGCGCATGATCAAGCGGACGCCCGCCGGGCTCGTGTTCGTGGTCGCGCCGTGGAACTACCCGTATCTGACCGCCGTCAACACGATCGTGCCGGCGTTGATCGCGGGCAATGCCGTGATCCTGAAGCACGCGTCGCAGACGATCCTCGTCGGCGAGCGGTTCGATCAGGCGATGAAAAAGGCGGGTGCGCCGAAGGGGTTGTTTACGAATCTGGTGCTCAGCCACGATCAGACGACGCGGATGTTGTCGTCCGGGTCGGTCAATCATGTGAACTTCACCGGCTCTGTTGAAGGCGGCAAGGCGATCGAGCGGGCGGCGGCGGGCACGTTCACGACGATGGGGCTCGAGCTTGGCGGCAAGGACCCGGCTTATGTGAGGGCCGACGTGAAGCTCGACCACGCGATCGAGAATCTGGTCGACGGCGCCTTCTACAATTCCGGGCAGTGCTGCTGCGGGATCGAGCGCATCTATGTTCACGAGGCGGTGTACGACAAGTTCCTGGACGGGTTCGTGAACTTGACCCGGCAATACGTGCTCGGCAATCCGATGGACGAGAAGACGACGCTGGGGCCGATGGCGCACACGCGCTTCGCCGAGGTCGTGCGCAAGCAGACGAAAGAGGCGCTCGCTAAGGGCGCCAAGGCGCATGTCGATGTGAAGGCGTTCGCGGCGAACCGCGAGGGTTCGCCTTATCTCGCGCCCCAAGTGCTCACGAACGTCGATCACTCCATGAGCGTGATGATGGAGGAGAGTTTTGGGCCTGTTGTCGGCATCATGAAGGTGAAGTCGGACGAGGAGGCGATCCGGTTGATGAACGACTCGCCCTACGGTTTGACCGCCGGGATCTGGACGAGCGATCTCGAAGCGGCAGAGCGGATCGGCGATCAGGTGGAGACCGGGACGGTGTTCATGAACCGCTGCGACTACCTCGATCCGGCGCTGGCGTGGACAGGCGTCAAGGACACCGGGCGCGGGGCGTCGCTGTCGCCGATCGGGTACGATATGCTGACGCGGCCGAAGTCCTATCACTTGCGCCATCAGGTCTAAGCGATGAGTCAGAAAGCGAATTGGAACTATCCGACCAGCGTGCGCTTCGGCGCGGGACGCATCGCTGAGCTTGGCGATGCGTGCAAGGCGGCTGGCATCACGCGGCCGTTGTTCGTGACCGATCCGGGGTTGGCCGCGTTGCCGATGACGAAGGCGGCCGTCGATGGGTTGAAGGCGGCGGGGCTCGGCGTCGCCGTGTTCTCGGAAATCAAGTCGAACCCGGTCGAGTCGAACGTGGCGGCGGGCGTTGCGATGTTGCGCGCGGGCAAGCACGACGGCGTCGTCGCGTTCGGTGGCGGGTCGGCACTCGACGTCGGGAAGGTCATTGCGTTCATGGCCGGGCAGACGCGGCCGATGTGGGACTTCGAAGATGTCGGCGATTGGTGGACGCGGGCCGATCCAAAGGGTATCGCGCCGGTCATCGCGGTGCCCACGACTTCGGGGACCGGGTCGGAGGTCGGGCGTGCCGGCGTCATCACGCAGGAAGCGACGCATACGAAGAAGGTGATCTTCCATCCGAAGATGATGCCGGTCACCACGATCTGCGATCCGGCGCTGACCGTCGGCTTGCCGGCGCACATCACGGCGGCGACCGGCATGGATGCGTTCGCGCATTGCTTGGAGGCTTATTGCGCGCCGGGGTTTCATCCGTTGGCCGACGGGGTTGCGGTCGAGGGGATGCGGCTCGTGAAGGAGAATCTCGTGCGCGCCGTGAAGACGGGCGGCGATCTTGAGGCGCGCGGGAACATGATGGCGGCGGCGGCGATGGGCGCGACCGCGTTTCAGAAGGGGCTTGGCGCCATTCATGCGCTGTCGCATCCGATCGGGGCGCTCTACGACACGCATCATGGGCTCACCAATGCGGTGTTCATGCCGTATGTGCTTTCGTTCAACCGCAAGGCCATCGAGGGCAGAATCGCGCGGCTTGCGGCGTATCTGGGACTCGGTGGGTCGTTCGATGCGTTCCAAGGGTTCGTGCTGACGCTGCGCGACGAGGTCGGCATTCCGCATACGCTGAAAGGGCTCAAGGTCGACGATGCGCGCGCGAAGCAGATCGCCGAGATGGCGATCGTCGATCCGACGGCGGGCGGCAATCCGATTGCGCTTGATGTGGCGGGCGCGCGGCGTATCTTCGATGCAGCGCTCACAGGTGATTTGAAAGCGGCATGAGTTCTCCACGTCTCCTCGTCGTCGAAGGCAACACGGCCGAGGGGCGGAAGTGGCACGCCGAAGCCGGCGGCATCGTTGCGAGCGAGAACTATGCGAACGTGCTGCGCAAACTTTGCCCTGGCGCACGCATCGACATCTGTTTTCCGGCGGACATCGGCGCCAATTTGCCGGATCGTGCGGGCCTTGAGGGCTATGACGGCGTGGCGATCACGGGGTCGGCGCTGCACATCTATGACCTCGGTCCCTCGATCATGCGCCAGGTCGACTTGGCGCGCGCGGTGTTCGAGACAGAGACGCCGTTCTTCGGCTCGTGCTGGGGCTTGCAGGTGGCGACCGTCGCCGCCGGCGGCACGGTGCGTAAGAACCCGAAGGGGCGCGAGATCGGCTTTGCGCGCGGCATCATGCTGACGGATGCGGGCGAGGAGCACGATCTCTATTGGGACAAACCGCCGGTGTTCGATGCGATCACCGTGCATCTCGACGAGATCGAGGAAACGGCCCGGGGCACGACGATCCTTGCCACGAACGCGGTGAGCGCGGTGCAGGCGGCCGAGATCAAGACGCGGCGGTGCACGTTCTGGGGTGTGCAGTACCATCCCGAGTATTCGTTCGGCGACATCGCGATCATCACGCGGCGGGTGAAGGCGATGGTGATCGAGCAGGGGCTGTTCAAGGGCGACGTCGATCACGCGAGTTATGTGCGCGAGCTCGAGGCGCTGGAAAGCAATCCGAGGGACACGGCGCTCACCTGGCGGCACGGGATCAGTTCGGCCGTGTACGATTTCGGCGCGCGGACGCAGGAGCTGAAGAACTGGATCGAGCGACAGGTGCTGCCGACGCGGAGCAAGCGCGGGCGAGCGTGAAGTGAGAATCCGCCTCCCCCTTGCGGGGAGGCCAGCGAGGCGAGCGTTAGCGAGGCCGAGCGGGTGGGGGTGGCTGACGCTTGCGTACCCCCACCCGCTCAGTCGCGCGTGCAGCGCTCGTGTCGCTGGCCTCCCCGCAAGGGGAAGGCGGGATATTGTGTTCGCGTGTCTCAGTGAAAGTTCCTTCCCTTCGGCAGGACGGCGTTGACCTTGGTGGCGGTGTGCGCGTCGTAGTCCTTCGAGAGTTGCAGCGGGCGGACGTTGCGTGGGTGTTTGTGCAGGTTCGCCCGCGCGCCGGGCGACGTGCCTTCTTTCGGCGGCTGGCGTTTGACTTCGTCGGCGCGCGACATGGGTTCGAGCATGCTGGTGTCGGCGTGCAGGTCGCTCAGCATCGGCGTCAGATCTTCGATGTGGTCGGCGATCACGTGGATGACGTTGCTTTCGCTTTGCACTTTGCCGCGCA
>JAEUML010000094.1 GCA_016792785.1 Alphaproteobacteria bacterium | reverse complement strand
TTCTCAGCTGCGCTTCGAAATTTCGACCGCCCCACCGAGGGGGCGGTGGGAATTACTGCTGTTGGCAAGGGATGGTGCGATGGAAAACGGTGAAGCTTGGCTCAAGGGTGCGAAGGCGTTGTTGCCGGAGACGGTGACGCTTAGGCGGAAGATTCATGAGCATCCGGAGCTTGGGTTGCACCTGCCGAAGACGGTGGCCGCCGTGCGCGAGGCGCTCGACGGGCTCGACGTCAAGATCGAGACCGGGCCGTCGACGTCGGGGATGATCGTCACGCTGCAAGGGCCGACGCAGGGGCGGACGGTGCTCTTGCGCGGCGACATGGATGCGTTGCCGATGCCGGAGGACACGGACGTTCCGTTCAAGTCGAAGGAGCCCGGCAAGATGCATGCGTGCGGGCACGACTCGCACACCGCGATGTTGGCCGGCGCGGTGAAGCTGCTCCACGCGCATCGCGGGCGGCTCGCCGGCACCGTGAAGTTCATGTTCCAGCCGGGCGAGGAAGGCTATTTCGGCGCGCTGAAGATGATCGAGGACGGGCTGATCGACCGGTATCCGAAGCCCGACGGCGCCTTTGCCATGCACATCACGCCGAATGTGCCGACGGGCATCTTCACGGCGAAGGCGGGTGCCTTTATGGCCGCAACCGACGTCATCAACATCAAGGTCGTGGGCAAAGGCGGACATGCCTCGCAGCCGCATTTCACGGTCGACCCGATGCCGGTCGCGTGCGAGATCGTGCTGGCGCTGCAGAGTTTCGTCACGCGCAAGATCAGCGCGTTCGATCCTGTGGTGCTGACGATCGCCAAGATCGACGGCGGCACGACGAACAACGTCATTCCGGAATCGGTGCAGCTTGTCGGCACGTTGCGCTCGGTGTCGGAGCATTCGCGCAAGCGCGCGAAGGAAGGGCTCACGCATGTCGCCAAGAAAATCGCCGAAGCGCACGAGGCGCGGGCGGAGGTGACGCTGACACCGGGCTATGACGTGACGGTCAATGACGGGCGGATGGTCGACCTCGCGGCCGCGACGGCGCGCGACCTGTTCGGCGAACGCGGCTTCATGCCGATGCCTTCGCCCGTCATGGGGGCAGAGGACTGGTCCTATGTGCTGCAGCGGATTCCGGGGTGCATGGTGTTCTTAGGCGTCGCACCCGAGGGCTGCGATCATCATCATGCAGCGCCCTGCCATTCGAACAAGATGATGCTCGACGAGAACGCGATGGCGCACGGGATCGCGCTCTACGCGGCGGTGGCGGAGCGGTTCTTGGATCAGGGGTTGCCGGCGAAGTGAGATTGTACCACGGTACGGTACATACCTATTGACAGGCGTACCGCAACGCGGTACAAGCGAATATGGCGATTCTGAACTTCGCCGACGATGAGACTGAGGACCTGTTCTATGGACGACGGGTCAAAGGCGTTGGCCCGCACATTGCGAAACAAGCGAGGTTGCGCCTGCTTGCTTTGCATGGCGCGCCGACGTTGGCGGCGCTGGCGTCGCCCGGCGCGGATTTGAAGCAACTCAAGGGCGCCAAGTCGGTGTGGCAGATGCGGGTGAACCAGCAATATCGCCTGCGCTTTGTGGTCGTGCGCGATCCTCCGCTGGACGTGGGCGACGTTTGGTTTGGCGATCCGCATTGAGTTGAGAGGACCTTGTCATGAGCAAAAAGACGACGAAGCCTCGCGTCGGAATCGATTGGACTCGTTTCGAGACGCCATTGCCCCACCCGGGCGAGGTGCTTGCCGAGATGTATATGGCGCCGATGGGCCTCAGCGCCGGCGCATTGGCGAAGCTGATGTGCCTTCGAGGCCGGCAGCGGATCGAGCGTATCGTGCGAGGTCAGCAAGCCATCACCGCCGATACGGCGCTGCGTCTTGGGCGGGTGCTTGGCACTGGACCTGAGTTGTGGACGAATATGCAGGCCGCTCACGATACATCGAAGGCGGCGATCGGCGCGCGCGCGGCGCTCGTGCGAATCGCGAAGTACGAAGCGGCGTGAAGAAAGGTTGAGGTTCGACATGTCGCTTGCGAAGAGCGGTTTTGCTTATCGGCGCGGTCTGACCGACCTCGGCAACGGAACCTTTGCATATCTGCAACCCGATGGGTCGTGGGGGTGGTCCAATGCGGGGTTGATTAC
>JAEUML010000093.1 GCA_016792785.1 Alphaproteobacteria bacterium | reverse complement strand
CGATGCGCGATCTCTTCGTGTCGTCTGCTGCCCGCATAAGAGGCGAATGCACTGTTGAAGGCGGCGCGATAGATGTCCTGCGCATGACGGGGCAGAGACGCACGGATGGGCTCGGGCAGATCGGCGTTGCGTGCATAGGGCATCGGATCGATCTCCTCTCGCGGTTACGGCACGACGATGACACCGCAGGGCGCGAGGCTTACGAGTTTGTGCGAGACGCTGCCGAGCAGCAGCGCCGCAAGCGGCCCGCGCCCGCGCTTGCCCACGACCACCGCATCGACCTTGCGTCGCGCCGCGACTTGCAGGATTCGCTCAGCCGGATCGCCGATCTGCAACTCGCTGTGCACGTCGCGCGCGCCGGCGGCCTTTGCGCGCTCCATCGCACGCACGAGAAGGCCGCGTGCCGTCAACTCGGCGACTTCGGATGAGCCGACGTGCTCGATCGCTTTCATCTCGGCCACGACCTCGGCGGGCACGGGCTCCTGAACGGTCAGGATCAACAACCGCGCTTGTGTGGCGGCGGCGAGGTGGGCGGCAAAATCGATCGCCCTGTCTGCACCAAGCGAGCCATCCGTGGCGACAAGAACTTCCTTCAATTTGGCAGTGCTCCTAAACTGGGGAAGTCTCGCACTGTCGAAGTCATCTGTTCCTTGAGGCAGGTCAATATCCCGGACCGACTGGGGCTGGTCAGACGCCGCTTCTGCACGGCGCAATGATGACCCGCCGCAAGATTGCGCCCTCGACGTGCGCTACGTGTCCTCTGACTCTGGAGAGCATTGTGATGAGCGAACGCTGGTCGTGAAACATCCGAGTGCGAGGCTCTAAGTCAGTGGGAGATCGGCCCGGGCCCGGTTGTGTGTCCCGTACCAGATGGACGCCATCTGACACTTCAGATGCGTCCGCAACGACATTGGACCGACTGACGCAAGGAAGATCGGACGGAATCAACGCTTGACGCACCGATTCAGCGTTGCGCCGATGATGGATTTCCGCGATCGGCCGTTCTTTTCAAGCGCAAACAATACTCCGTGTGCTGGATGAGTGCAGGAAGAGATCGGACGTGGTCGCGATCAAATGCATCAGGTTTCGCCCAGTTGCCCTCGTCACGCGCCGCAACGTCTGGTGCTACGCTGCGTACCTCAAGGATGGGTTCTACAGCGCCGCAGTGCGCATCAAGAGCCCGCCCAAAGCGGACTCGAAGCCTTCATCAGACGCGACATCAGCAGAAGCGATGCGACGTCGCGATCGCCATGCGAAATCACGGACTCGGTCCATATGACTTCGGTCTGCGGCGTTTCGCCGAACGCCACGATGCGGCCGCGGACGAGGTAGTCGCGGTCGGCAAAAATTGGTCCGTCGAGCATATTGAGTTCGATCGCGCCGTAGAGCCCGACGCTGGGCGCGGTCAGCGGGGTCAATGTCGCTTCGCACGCCCGCAGCGCATCGATCGCGAGGTTCGCGGGCAGCGCGCGACCGCCGAACACCACCGCGTCGGCGTATCCCGGCATCGGCTCCGTGATCACCTTCAGATGACGGTCGAGCGCCGTCGATGCGATGCGCGCCGGACAACCGGACACGGTAGCCCCGGCGTGCAGGTGCTTCAGAATGCGAAGTTCCTTCGGCGGCGTTGCGCTCGCCAGTCGCTGCCTGAGCGCCGAGGCGGGGTCGGGCGCGCCGACGCTCGCCGTCCCTTCGCACACGAGTTGACCGGCTTCGGCTTCCATCCAAACGCGTGCGCGACCCGCTGCCCCATCCCCAGTCGGAACGGACGCACAGCATCGCACCCGCTCGCCGTTCGTCGTCGCGTGCTTGAAGTAGAGCGACAGTCCGCCGCGCTTCAGCCAAGCCTCTCCGAACACGCGCACGAGCAGCGGCGGGAACTGCTCCATATGGATCGAGCCTGCGACCGTTCCGCCGCGCAGCCCGAGTTCGCGTGCCGTCTTGTCGTCGTGAATGCTGCCCTGCGCGTCGGCGGCGATGTTGACAGGAGCGCGCCACGGACCGGCGAAGGCTGCGTCGCGGGCGGGATCGACGTTGCTCATAGCTGCAGCACGTGTTTGGCGATGATATTGCGCTGAACCTCGTCCGTCCCCCCGGCGATGCTGGCAGAACGGCCGAGCATGTAGCGGCAGAGTTCTTCTTGGGCCCAATCGGGTCCGACAGGTTCCACATTCGTGCCCGGCGTCGCACGTTCGGGCAGCCAGGGGATCGCGAAGTGGCCGGCGCATTCGACGAAGAGTTCGGTCACGCGCTGGATGACTTGGGTGCCTTTGAGCTTCAAGATCGAGGATTGCGCACCCGGTGCCGCGCCGTTCACGGCCTCAGCCAACGTTCGAAGCTCCGTCATGGCAAGCGCTGTCAGTTCAACGTCGGCCGCCGCGATCTTCGCGATCAGCGCAGGATCCTTCGCAAGCCCTTTCAGCAAGCCCAAGAGCCGCATCGATTCGGAGACATGCGCAAGGCCCGTGCGCTCGTGCGTCAGAAGTCCCTTTGCATACGTCCAACCTTTGCCCTCTTCGCCCACGCGGTTGGCGACCGGCACGCGCACATCGTCGAACGTCACGCGATTCAAATGGTGCTTGCCGTCGATCGTGGGAATGGGATGCACAGCGATGCCGGGCGTCTTCATGTCGATCAGCAAGAACGTGATCCCGTCCTGCCGCCGCTCGCCCGTGCTCGTGCGAACGAGACAGAACATCCAGTGCGCGATGTGCGCCCAACTCGTCCAGACTTTTTCACCGTTCACGACATAGTCGCCGCCGACGCGCTCGGCGCGTGTGCGCAACGCAGCAAGGTCCGATCCTGAACCGGGTTCGGAGTAGCCTTGGCACCATTCGACCTCGTTGCGCAGGATGCCGGGCAGATGGCGCTCGCATTGTTCTGCGCTGCCGAAGCTGTAGAGAACCGGCGCGAGCATGAACATGCCCATGCCGCCGAGTTGAGCCGGGATGCCGCGCGTCGACGTTTCGCGTTCCCAAATGAACTTCTGCGTCGCGTTCCACCCCGTGCCGCCGTGCTCGACAGGCCACTTGTAGGCCGCCCACCCGCGCTCGAAGAGCGCTGCGGCCCAGCGGTCCTTGTCGGCTTGCGTTCCACGATAGGGTCGTTCGGTGGGAAAGTGCGCATTGACGAAGTGGCGCACCTCGTCGCGAAACGCGATTTCTTCGGCGTTGAACATCAACTGCATCGCGCACGACCGATCCGTTGCGTCGCCAGGTGACCCAAGCGAGCTGCCGTTATTGACGAATTATGTAATAATGGCATTATTGGCTCGGATTTCAATCCGTTTTGGGGGTATCGGGCATGGCTCGTTCTTGGACCATTGGTCGCGCTACGTTTGTTGCGGCTGTCGCCGCTCTCGCGCTGGCGGGCTATGCAAGCATGCCGTCGGTCGCCAAGGCGCCGCCGGCCGCGGCGGCGCGCGTTCAGGGCGTGCACGTCATATTACAAGACGCGGTCGATAAGAACATCGCACCGGGCTTTGTCCTAATGCTGGCGAACGCGCGCGGGCAAACGCACGTCGATGTGCGCGGCCTTGCCGATCGAGAGCGCGCCGTTCCGCTCAGTGCGGAGGCGCTCTTCCGTCTCTACTCGATGACCAAGCCCGTCACCGCCGCTGCCGCTTTGGTCATGGTCGAGGAGGGCAAGATCGCGCTCGACGATCCGGTCTCGAAATTCGTCCCGGAGTTCGCCGCCGCGCGCGTCTATGCCGGCGGCGATACGCTGGAATCGTTGAAGACCGAACCGCTTGTCCGCCCGCTCACGGTGCGCGACCTGCTGCGTCAGACGGCGGGGATCGTGTACTTCGGCCTGAACACGCCGGTCGAACGTCTCTTCGCGATGCGTGGCGTGGAGCGCGCGCCCGGCGAACCGGTCCCCGGCTATGGCGGGGAGCGCGATACGACGATTGCCGCTTGGGCGCGCCGCGTGGCCGGCACGCCGCTCGCCGCACAACCGGGAACGCAGTTCACCTATGGCGGCGCGCTGGACCTTCTGGGCCGCGTACTCGAAGTCGCCGACGGCCGGCCATTGAGAGAGGTTCTTGCGGCCCGCGTCCTCGCGCCTCTCGGCATGCGGTCGACCACATTCGTGGTAGCGCCGCCGTCGCAAGCCAAGCTGACCGCCGCTTACGCGCTGAAGTCGCCCAACGGGGCGCAAGCGCCGATCCTGTCGAACGGTGAAATCGCCCGTTTGGCGAAGGCGGAGTTGTTCCTCGTGGACGATCCGGCGAAGAGCCCCTTTGCTCAAGACGGCCGGATCGAATTCGGCGGCGCAGGTCTTGTGGGTACGGCCGGGGATTTTCTGCGCTTCGCGCGCATGCTGGCGGGTCAGGGCGAGGTCGACGGCGTTCGGCTTCTCTCCCGTGAATCCGTTGCGGCGATGGGCACGAACCAGTTGGGACCCGAAGCGAGCGCCCGCATCGCCGACATCGGCATCGGCTACGGCTATGGTCTGGGCGTCGTCGAGGTGCCCGGGAAAATCGCCGGCGCGCCACCCAAAGGCATGATGTTCTGGGGCGGCGCGGCCGGAACGTTCTTTTGGGCCGACCCGCACTCGGGCGAAGCCGGCGTGCTGATGACCCAGGTTTTCGGCGACGACATCCGCGCCTATCACGCGGCGGTTGTTAAGTGTCTCTTCGAGCAACACTCGCCCACTAATTGACGCATCACACAATAGCAACTTGACGGCGGCCAGACGTCAGACTTAGGTTATTGACGAATAATATAATAGCGCTCGGCGCCTGATGCCGAGGGTGGGGCAAACGGGGGAAAGCGCCATGGTCGTCAAGATAACGGACACGTGTGTTCGCAGTTTGGGTTTGTCGGCGTCCGCCATCTGCCTGGCACTTGCGGCCATGCCGGCATCCGCACAGGAGGACAAGCCGGCCGCGGCAGACAGCGGCAAGATCGAAAAGGTCACCGTGACTGCGCAGAAGCGCGAACAGAAATTGCAGGACGTGCCGATCGCGGTCAGCGCTTTCACCGGCGCTGCGTTGGACCGCGCACAGATCGAGGATGCGACCGACCTTCAATTCTCGATTCCAAACGCGGTGCTGACCGGCAACGACCGCTTCACTCTTCGCGGCATCGGCACCAATGCGCTCGGGTCGTCCGACCTTGGCGTGCAGAGCTTCGTAAACGGTGCCGCGATCGGCTATCTGCCCCAGAACGAGTTCTTCGACATTCAGCGCATCGAGGTGCTTCGTGGTCCACAGGGCACGCTCTATGGCCGCAACACGACAGGCGGGGCGATCAACATCATCACGCGAAAGCTTGAGCCGGAGTTTGGCGGATATGCGAACCTGCAACTCGGAAACTACGAAAACAGGCGGGTCGGCGGCGCAGTTAATCTTCCCGTCTCAGACGCTCTGGCCGTGAGGGTCGCAGGGTATTGGTTGAACCGCGACGGCTACACCGAGAATCTCTCGACCGGCAACAACATCGACGGCCGTGATCAGTGGGCGGTGCGAGGCACGGGGTTTCTGGAATTCGGACCGGACACGAACCTCACCGTCATCGGGAGCGCTTACCGGGAGGATAGCTCTCGCGCGCGCGAGGGAAAGCGGCTTTGCAAGGCGCACCCGGTGCTCGGATGTTCGCCGAATGAACTCGGCTTCGACTCGCCGAACTCATTCACCACAATCCTGCGCACTCTTCTGGATGCGGACTTTGTGCTGCCGCCGGCGATTTTCCCGAATGGCACCGATATATATCTAGGCGCGCCGAATCCGGCCGATCTGCGCAAAGTCGCCGCCGATGCGGATCCCAACTTCGTACTTGAACAAAATACGGTGTCGGCGAATTTCGAGCACGACTTCGGCTCTGTTCAGATGTCGATCGTCGCCGCCTATTCCGAAGGCTTTACCGAGCAAAACACCGACTGGGACAACGCCGACCTGCCGTTCCGCTTTGGGGCGCCGATCACATACTTCAGGGATCGAAACACGATCGTCACCACAGATCGGCTCCTGACGACCGACAGCTTCACCAGCGAGTCGACAACCAAGACCGTTGAGGCGCGGCTGGCCAGCGAGTTCGAAGGCCCGATCAACTTCGTCGGCGGTTTCTTCTGGGCCGAAGGCACGAGCGAAGGCGGTTTTGAGACCTGGCATCCGGCCATCGAGTTGTTCCAGCGAGCGCTGGGCAGACCACAGGAGACATGGCGCGTATCCGCCCTCTCACGTAATGGCGAGAGCAGCACGTGGGCGCTGTTTGGCGAAACCTACGTGTCTTTCTCCGACGACCTTCGCCTGACGCTGGGCGCCCGTTACACGGATGAGTTCCGCTCAGGCGACTCGCGCTCTATCGTACTTACTGGCTTGACGCCGTTCGTCTACTCCGAGTTCGGCGGAAACCGTCCGACTTGGAAGGCGGCGCTCGACTGGAAGCCTTCCGACGACACGTTGCTCTATGCCTCGGCATCGACCGGCTACAAGGGTGGCGGCCTCAATAACAGCAACTCCGCTCCCACATACGGGCCAGAAACCGTCATGGCCTACGAACTCGGCGCGAAGAACACGCTGGCCGACGGGAAGTTGCAGGCGAACTTCGCGGCGTTTTCTTATGTTTACGAAGGTCTGCAGCTCGGCCAACGCATCAACGGTGGCGTGTTGACGCGCAACGCCGACGCCGACATCTGGGGTGTTGAGGGCGAGTTCCTGTACGCGCCGGCCAGGGGGCTGCTGTTCGACGCAAATGTCTCCTATCTGCACACTCAGATCGGCGACTTCTTCAGCGAGGACGCCGCAAATCCCGCGCAAAGCCTGCTGGTGACGACGCCGACCGTGCAAGTCAACTTGCGTGGCAACCACTTGCCGCACTCGCCGGAGTTCAAAGCCAAGGTGGGCGCGCAGTACGACACCGGCCCAATCATCGCGGATTGGAATGCGGTGTTCCGGGTCGACGCTGTGTGGCAGGATTCCTACTTCGCGCGCGAATACAATTCGCCGACCGACGTGATCGACGCTTGGGGCGTGATCGACTTCCAAGCACGGTTCACCAGCGCCGACGACGGCCTCGCGGTCCGCTTCTTCGTTAAGAATGTGACGGATGAGGACAACATCACGAACATCATCATCGAAGACGCCCTCATCGGTCGTTACCGCAACGCGCGACTTCTTGAGCCGCGCACGCTGGGCGTCATCCTCGAAGTGGGATTCTGAGCTCCGGTCTCGCCGCCACGGTCGCAGAGTTCGCGGCCGTGGCGCGCGGCATGACGCTCGCGCGTATTGAATTAACCGTCAACAAACGATCCGGTGCGGATGACGGATTGACCGATTGAGCTTTGCTGCATTCGCCTGCATCTTGCGAGGGCATGACCAAGCTGCGCCGCCGCCTGTCACCCGAAGTTCGTCGCGAACTGATCCTGGACGAGACCGCGAGGCTCGTCGTCCAGGGCGGCGTCAGCGCCGTGTCGATGGAGCGCCTCGGACGCGACGCCGGAATCTCGAAGGCGCTCGTCTATAACTACTTCCCGAACCGCACAGATCTGTTGAGCGAACTCCTGAAGCGCGAGATCAGGCAGTTTCAACAGGAGGGCAGGGCGGCGGTCGAAGCGTCGACCTCCTTCGAAGATATGGTGCGCCGCACGTCGCGCGCGTATCTCGAGCACGTCAAGGCGCGCGGCGTGCTCATCCAGCGGCTGATGCACGAGCCCTCGGTCGCCGCATCGATCAGCGACATCGACTCGCGCGATCGCACGATTACAACCCGCTTCCTGGCGAAGCAGATATCCAAGAAATACGATATCCCGAGCGACATCGCCGCGATCACGACGGAGTTGCTGATGGGTGTCACGGGTGCGGCGGGCGAAATTCTCGATCGCACCGGCGAGGATATCGAGCGGCTCGAGAACTTCGTCATGACGATCCTCTTTGCCGCGTTGCCCAAGATTGCGAAGTCGCAGGACCTGCTGCGCGCTCGCCCCGGCGCCGTCAAGCTTTCGCCGCGACGCTCTTCGCCTGGCGGCGCTCCAGGAAAGCCTGGAAATAGCGGTGACGTTTCGCGGTGAGCGGATAGCGCAACATCAAACAGATCGCCACGCCAAGGAAGATCGCGGGAAAGACGCCGTAGAAGAATTTGAGCAGAAAGAGCACGCTCTCGCTGTTTCCGCCGGCCGCCTTGTAGCCGACTAAGGCCAGAATGTTCAGCGACAGACCTTGGCCGATCGCCTGGCCCATTTTGTTCGTCATCGTGATGATGGCAAAAAACAAACCCTGACGGCGCTCGCGCGAGCGCACGGTGTCGACGTCGGCGGCGTCGGCCACCATCGAGGCCGGAAGCAGCTCCAACGCGCCGAAGCAGAAGCCCTTCGCCATGAACAGCAACGTGAACTCCAACACCTGCCCGTAGCTCAAGAGGAACACGCCGAAATTCGTCACGATGACGATGCCGAGCGCACAGGCGAACGCGATGTGCTTGCCGAGCTTGCCACCAAGCCACATCCAGAACGGCACGGCGATGAAGCCGGTGATGAAGTAGAACAGGTAGATCAAGCCGATGTTCTGAACGCCCACGACGTCGCGCGCGAAGAACACGGTGATCGTGATGCGGAAGGTCTCGGCGACATAACCCAGGAACAAGGCGATCGACACCAGCCGGAACGGCCCGTTGCGCCAGAGAATCTTGATGCCTTTGCGCAGATCGACTGCGGCCTCCGCCGAGCCCTGCGGCGGTTCCGGCACCAACCAAACGACCAGCACCGTGCAAAGTGGCAGCGCCACCATCATGGCGTAGGTCAGAATGCGCAGGACGTCGGACGACTTCGCGCCCTCCGACGCCAACACCAGCGCGGGCAGGGCCGTCGCCGCGATCAACCCCGCGACGGTGAACAACTGCCGCACCGACGTGATGCGCGTGCGCTCGTGGTAGTCGTTCGAAAGCTCCGCGCCCCATGCCTCGTAAGGCAGCTTGATCAGCGTGAAGCCGAAATAGACGACGCTGACCCAGATCGTGAAGTAAACGATGTCAGCGCCCGCGGCCGGCATGAAAAGTTGCGTCACGCCGATCAGCATGACAGCCGCCCCGAACGGCAGCCACACGCGCCGCCGTCCCCAGCGCGTGCGAACGCGGTCGCTCAGAATGCCGATGAACGGGTCGATCACGACGTCCGAAAGCCGCGCAACCACCATCGCGATGCCGAGTGCGGCAAGCGGCAACCCGAGCTCGCCGGAATAGAACGGCGCGAGGAAGATCGACAGCGGAAGACCGATCGTGGCGAGCGGCAGCGCCAGCGACCCGTAGGCGCCAAGCGTGCCCAAGCCGAGCCGCGCCACGGGAGCGTTCATATCGCCCGCTCGCGTCCCGCCCAATAGGGCGCCCGCACGCGGCCGCGCTGGACCTTGCCGCTTGGCAGCCGCGGCAATTCGTCGACGAAGTCGATCACCCGCGGACACTTGAAACCTGAGAGCCGGTCGCGCGCGAACGCGATGATCGCAGACGCCGTCGCCGCACCGGCGGCGACACCCGGCTTGAGTTGCACGACCGCGCGCACCTCCTCGCCCCACTCGTCGTTCGGCACGCCGACGGTGCACACGTCCGCCACGCTCGGGTGCTGAAGCAAGACGTCGTCGATCTCGCGCGGGTAAATGTTGACGCCGCCCGAGATGATGCACTCCGCCGTGCGGCCGGTCAGGAACAGATAGCCGTCGTCGTCGAAATACCCGACATCGCCAAGCGTGAAATAGCCGTCCTTGTGCTGTGCCTCGGTCTTGTCGGGCGCCTTGAAATAGGAAAACGGATTCTCCGAGACCTTCATATAAATGTCGCCGGCTTGTCCCGCGCGCACGGGCGCTCCCGCCGCATCGAGAATGCGCACCATGTCGCCGTCGGGACGCTTGCCGACGCTGCCGGGCTTCCGCAGCCACTCCTCGGCCGTGATGTGAATGCCCGCGCCGCCTTCCGAAGCCGCGTAGTACTCGTGAAGGATCGGGCCCAGCCAGGCGATCATGGCGCGCTTCACCTCGGCGGGGCAGGGCGCGGCACCATGAAAGATAACGCGCAGGCTCGAAAGGTCGTAGCGTCCGCGAACGTCGGCGGGCAGCGACAGCAAGCGCTGGAACATGATGGGCACCATGTGCGCGTGCGTCACCCGATGACGGGCGATCGCCTCGAGCACGCCCTCGGAATTCCATCCGTCGAGCATGACGATCGGCACGCCGGAGGCGAGCGGCCAGCGCACGTCGAACAGCAACGGCGCCGCGTGATAGGCCGGTCCGCAGCAGAGATTGACGTCGCGCATCGGGTCATAGGCCGCGAACGAGCCTTCAAGCTGCGGCTCGATCACCTCGGCCTTTTCGCGATAGACGCCCTTCGGACGTCCCGTCGTGCCTGAGGTATAGAGCATGATCGTGCCGAGTTCCGGTGCCTCCGGATCCGCGCACGCCTCGCGCGCCAGCGCGGCATCGTAGGGCTCAAAACCCGCGCCTGCGCCGTCAATCGAAAGACGCATGACCGCGCGCTCGCCCGCACCGCGGATCGCTTCCGCAAAGCGCGCCTCGGCGACGACCGCCTTCGCCTCGCAGTCGCCGACGATGTAGGCCGCCTCGTCCTTCGCCAAATGCCAATTGACCGGCGTCAGCCGAAGGCCCGTACGCAAACATGCGAGCAGCGTCTCGACGAACTCAGCCCTGTTGCCGCACATCAGCGCGACCGGATCACCCGCCGCCAGCCCCGCGCGCCGGAACGCGCGCGCCAGCCGGTTCGCGTTCTCGTGCAATTGCCGAAACGTGCGGTTTCCCGTCGCAGCGAAAAGCGCAATCCGCTCCGGCGTCGCCGCCGCATAGCGCCCGCTCAGCATTCCAGTGTCAGCTTCGTATTGCATCGGCCCGGTCGGTATTGACGGAAAGTACAATAACCAAAGCGGGGCCGCCCGGCAACCAGGTCACATGCATGTGCTATGGGCGAACGAGATCGCAGCACGGAACAGGGCAACATAGTGATGGTCGAGCGGCTCGACCGCACCATCGCGATGGGTAAGAACGTCGATCTGCTGTGCTGCGGCGTCTTCGAAATGGAGAACGGCAGGATCAAGGCTTGGCGCGACCACTTCGAAATGGCGACCTAAATGAAGGCGCTGCAAGCGGGACGTTGCCGAAAACAGCTAGCCTTGGAAGGTGCTGCGGAGATGAGGATTGAGAAAGCGACCGGCCGAATCGTAAGTCCGGCGAAGCTCCGTAAACTCGCGCCAGCGCGGGTAGAGTGGAGCGAGCTCTCGCGCGCCGAGGCTGTGGAGCTTGCCCCAGTGCGGCCGGCCGTCGAAACGGCGGAAGATCGGCTCGATGTCTCTGAAGAAAAACGAATGGTCCTGCGTGTGGCCCATGTGGACCGCAATCGACGCGGACGCCCGTTCGAAGAACGGGCTCAGCCATGACGTATCGGGCGCGATGAAGCGGACTTCGATCGGGAAATAGACCTCGCTGTGCCGCTCCACCGCCGCGATGACTTCTTCGAGGCATGCCTTCAACGCCGCCTCGGGCAGGTGATACTCCATTTCGTTGAAGCGCTTTGGCCTGTCGGTCGAGAGCAACCGCCACGCCGGCCCGACGACGCCTTCCGTTTCCTGATTGGATATCAGCCCCTGCGCGACGAGCCGCCTGAGCCACGGCGCCCAACACAGCCAATCACGCAGCGTCATGAGATCTTCCGTGCCCTCGTTCTCTGCATTCGGCTTGCGCGGGGTGACGGGCGTGTCGGTCTCATCGTGGCTGATGCAATAGGCCATGCCCGTGAAGGTCACGTAATAGAATTCATAGTGCCGGTGGCTGCGGCTCCGTTCTGCCGCCGCCGCAATCGCATCGCCGATCGGCTCGAACCACGTGCGGCGTCTGAGACGAAGCGGACCCCGGGTCTTGAGGCGCGCCTGCGTGACGATGCCAAGCGCACCCAGCGAGACGCGCGTGGCGGCGAAAAGCTCGGCGTTCCGCTCCGCATCGCATTCGAGCACCTTGCCGTCGGCCGTCATCAACTGGAGGCTGGAGATGCTCTCGGAGAGCGAGCCGAACGCGCGGCCCATGCCGTGCGTCGCGGTCGCCAGAGCGCCCGCAAGACTCTGCTTGTTGATGTCGGGCAAAGCTTCCATCGATTGCCCGATACCCTCCAGCGCCTCGCCAAGCGCAAACAGCCGAATCCCCGCGCCCACCGTCGCGGTGCCGCTTTCGTGTGACACGATCCCCTTCAATCGGTCGAGCGAGACGATTGTGCCTTCGGTCGGCACAAGCGGCGAGAAGCTGTGCCCGGCGCCGACGGGACGGATCGGCCCCTTCGCCTTCAGCACGATGTCGCGAAGCTCCTCGACGTCAGCGGGTGCAGCAAGAGCTTCGGGATCGCATGTGTGCAGTCCCGACCAATTGCTCCAGCGCGCCCTGCCTGGCGGCGGAGGGGACGACACACGCTCGGGAGGATCGCCGGCATTGAGCGCGAGCGTGGCAATGCCGGCACCGCCGGCCGCCGCAGCCGCCAGCATCAGTGCAGACCGGCGCGACACCGTGATCATCGCCGGTCCGCCCGCTGTGCCATGAAAAGCGTTAGCTTCGAAAGCTCATCTTCGCTGCAGTCGAAACACTGGCCGCGCGGTGGCATTGCGCGGATTCCATCGCGCGTGTGCGCCGCGATCGTCGCAGCGCCCTGGGCGAAGCGAGCGTTCCAGGCTTGCACATCGCCCGTCAAAGGCGCGCCTGAGTCGGGGTTCACGTGACATGTCCGGCACGAACGTTCGTACTTCTCCACGAGGCCAGGATCAGAAGGCATGAGCGCCTCCGCGCGGGAGACCTTGGCCTCCAACGTCTCCTGAGGCGCCGGATCGCCGCATGCGGCGACGGCCGCGACCAGGCCGATCGTGCAAGGCTTCAGTATCGAGTGCATGAATGAAAAACCAAACCGACGTGCGCGTGGGGCTACTCTATCTCAAGCATCGAGCGCGCGCGAAGCCGGCGGAGCGAGACGCGAGTGGGGACAGAACGTCAAAGAAGATCGCTGATGTCATCGCAGCCACTTGTCCTTTGCCATGCACGCAATTGACCAAGCTCAAGAGTAATCGGGCCTTTGACTTTGATCAAAGGACGCAACGACCTCCACTGCTAGTTTTCTAGCTGGGCGAGGAGTCGCACCGCGGGAGAGGCTGGCCGATGACCGACACAAAGCAAGGCAAAGACGTGCAAGCAGCGATTTCGGAACGCGTCCCGATCATGCAGCGCGTGCTCGACAACCCGTTCCTTCTTCTGTTCCTCGGCATCACGGTTCCGGCCGCGCTCTACCTGATCTGGGGAATCATGGAGGTGGCCTCCGTCCCTATCGCCGAATAATCGCAGCCGAAGAAGGAGAGACGCGCTATGGCTATCAAGCCTCCTGCCAATCGGCTTTGGTGGAATGACCCGATCCACGGCGTCGAACTGGGGTGGATCATCATAGCCTTCCTATGGGGGCTATTCATGTTCTTCTTCATGATCGCCTGGCACTTCATCGGCGAACAGAACCTATCGTCCGAGACCTATCGGATTCGCCCTGAGAAGTATCAGGAAAAGGTCGAAGCCTTCGCTCAGCAGCATCAAGCGAAGGACCAAAACGGCGCGCCGCTCGAAGAGAAGGGCGTGCCGGTCGTCCGGCCGCCGGCGGGAGGCGACGTCTATATCCTCGCCAGGCTTTGGGAGTTCTGGCCGATCATCGAGCTGAAGAAGGGCCAAAGCTATCGCTTCCACATTTCTTCCGTCGACTGGCAGCACGGCTTCTCGCTCCAGCCGACGAATATCAACATCTCCGTTCACCCCGGCTACGAGCACGTCATCAATCTGACGCCCACGGATACGGGGACGTTCGGCGTCATTTGCAACGAGTATTGCGGCATCGGTCATCACACGATGACGGGCCGTATCCGCGTCGTCGAATAGAGCGAGGACAAAGCCATGACAACAGTCGATGTCGGCGCGGTCGGAAAAGCCGGAATCGCCGTGAACTATCGCACATGCCGTTTCACCGGGCTTCGCATCGAGGCCAATGCCGAGACGCTGATCAAAGTGAATGCGGTGGCTGCGGTCGTCTTTCTTGCGCTAGGCGGTTTGATGGGTTTGCTCGTCGCGCTCACCCGCTGGCCGGCAATCCAGTTGCTTCCGGCGGAATGGTTCTACCTTGTGTTGACAGGGCATGGCGCCAACGTCCTGCTTTTCTGGATTATCTTCTTCGAGATCGCGGTGCTCTACTTCGCTTCCGCCGTCCTCCTGGGCGCGCGCCTCGCAACGCCCCGGATCGCGTGGCTCGCGTTCGGTTTGATGATCGCCGGGGCGTTGATGGCGAACTACGCCGTGTTGCGGGGCGACAGCTCCGTGATGTTCACGTCGTACCCGCCGATGATGGCGTCGCACTGGTTCTATCTGGCGCTTATCATCTTTGCGGTCGGCGCGCTGCTTGCCGTCATGGTCTTCTTCGGCACGCTCGTCGTGGCCAAAGAGGAAAAGACCTACGACGGCTCCGTGCCGCTGGTGACGTTCGGCGCGATCACAGCCGGCATTATCGCGGTGTTCACGTTGGCCTCGGGCGCGATCATCCTAATTCCGACTTGGTTGTGGTCGATCGGCGTGATCTCCCAGATCGACACGTTGATGTACAAGGTCGTCTGGTGGGGCATGGGCCACTCTTCGCAGCAGATCAACGTCTCCGCGCACGTGGCGATTTGGTACGCGATCGGCGCGATGGTGCTGGGCGCAAAGCCGTTGTCGGAAAAGGTCAGCCGCACCGCATTCCTGACGTACATCTTGTTCCTGCAGCTGGCTTCGGCGCATCACCTGCTTGCAGAACCGGGCATGAGTTCGAGCTGGCGCATCGTGAACACGAGCTACATGATGTATCTGGCCGTCATGGGCTCGATGATCCACGGCCTGACGGTGCCCGGCGCCATCGAGGCCGCGCAGCGCCGTAACGGCTTCGACCGCGGCATATTCGAGTGGCTTACAAAGGCGCCCTGGGGCAATCCCGCATTCTCCGGCATGTTCATGTCGCTGGTGCTCTTCGGCTTCGTCGGCGGCATCTCGGGCGTCGTGCTGGGAACGGAGCAGCTCAACGTCCTGATGCACAACACGCTCTACGTGCCCGGCCATTTCCACGGCACGGTGGTTGCCGGCACGACGCTCGCGTTCATGGCGATGACGTATCTGGTGGTGCCGCTGATCTTTCAGCGCGACATCATATGGCCCGGCCTCGCGCGGTTGCAGCCGTTCCTGTTCGCGATCGGCGCCGGCGGTATCTCGCTGTTCATGATGGGCGCGGGCACGCTCGGCGTCGCACGCCGGCATTGGGATATTTCGCTGACCGACGCCGTGCACGCGTTCGAGTATCCGCCGGGCGCCTACATGATGATGGCTTTGAACGGAATTTTCGCCGTGCTGGCGTCGATTGGCGGCATCCTCTTCATCCTGATCGTCGTCGGATCGATCCTAAGGGGCCCGAGGCTTGACGGCACAAATGCGAAGCTCACATTCCCGCTGCACGATGCAAGCCGCGAGGCGGTATCGAAGTACGGCAGCCACGCCACGGTGAAACTGCCCGGCACGATCGTGCTCGTCGGCATCTTCTTCGCGGCGTTCGTGCTCTACTACTTCGTCAACTGGAAGTACCTATCCGACCTTTGGCTCTTCCGGTGAGAGGGAGGCGGCGATGCTCACACTGTTGAACACGACCGCCTCGATCCTCAAGCTTCGGATCAGCTTGTTCATTGCCTTGGCTGCGCTGGTTGGGCTGGCGACCGGCCAGCGCGTTCTGGACGTGGCGGAGGCGACCGTCTTCTGCCTCGCCGTTCTTGGCGCATCCTGCGCCGCGGGCGGGTTCAACCAGTACTACGAGCGCGACACCGACCGCTTGATGGCGCGCACCGCCGGCCGGCCGTTCGCCAGCGGCCAGCTGCAGCCCGGCGCCGTCTGGCCCGTCACGTTTCTCGCGCTCTTGAGCGCGTCGGTGTTGATGGCCTGGTCGGTCGGAGGCTCGCTTGCAGCGCTGTTCGTGTTTCTCGGCGCGGCGACCTATGGCCTCGTTTACACGGTGTGGCTCAAGAAGCGCTCGGTATGGAACGTCGTCATTGGCGGGGCGGCGGGTAGTTTTGCGTTGCTCGCCGGCGCCGCTGCGGCGGGGCCGTCGGTCGAGCCGAGTGCGTGGCTGTTGGCGTTGGTGTTGTTTCTTTGGACGCCGCCGCATTTCTGGAGCTTGGCTGCCGCCCGGCAAGACGACTACAGAAACGCGAGCGTGCCGATGCTCCCGGCGGTCACGGCGGCAAGTCAGTGGGCGCCCATGATCTTTGCGCACGTTGCCGCGCTTGTCGCGTTGTCGCTGGCGCCGTTGTGGTTCGGTTTCGGGGCTATCTATGGAGTCTTCGCCGGGGTCGGCGGCGCCGTGTTTTTGATGGCCAGTTGGCGCTTGATGCGCGCACCCGGCGCAGCAACCGCAATGCTGACCTTCCACGCATCGCTGACACACTTCGCGTTGCTCGCTCTGGGTGTGCTGTTGGACGAGGGCGTCAGATGGGTCGTCTAGTCGCCCGGCTTGCAGTTCCCCTTCTTGCGGTGTGCTGGCTCGCGGGCCTTGCGCAGGGCAACGACGATCCCCTCGCGCTCGATCCGGAGACAGCCTACGCCGAAAGTCAGGCCGCTATCGGCCGGCAGGTCGGCGACTATGTGCTGCAGGATCACCGGGGCGCGAAGCTATCGCTGACCGAGCTGCGCGGACGTCCGCTCGTGATTTCGCTGGTCTATACGAGCTGTTCGACCGTATGTCCGATAACGACAATCCATTTGCGCGACAGCCTGGTCGAGGCACGCCGCGCCTTGGGTAACGACAGTTTCGCCATTCTGACCTTCGGTTTCAACGCAGCCGGCGACCGCCCTGCACAGCTCGCCGCTTTCGCCAATACGCACCGGCTGCTTGAGATCGGCGACTGGCGTCTGGCCAGCGCGGATCCCGAGACGACCGAGGCACTGCTGCGCGATTTGGGCTTCAGCTACCGCTATGCGGCGGGCGGTTTCGACCATCCGACCCAGACGACGATTCTGGACAAGGACGGTCGCGTCTATCGCCAGGTTTACGGCGAGGCGTTCCCCCTACCCGTGATCATGGAGCCCCTGAAGGAGCTGGTTCTCAACACTGAAACATCGTCGATCAGCCCGTCGGCGCTGTGGGACCGCATCACCTTTCTCTGCACCGTGTACAACCCCCATACGCGCGCCTATCGTTTCGACTATGGAATCTTCTTCGGTATGGCAATCGGCGGGTTGAGCCTCTTGCTCACCGGTGCGTTGGTGGTGCGTCTCTGGCTCGCCAACCGGCGCAGGGCAGCGACGCTGCGGCGCGAGTCCGCCTGACCGATGAACTTCCGCAAGGCGTTGCGTCAGGGTTTCGACTGGGCCGAGCGCGGGCTCGACCCGCTGTTCGGGCCCGACTGGAACCCACTCGCGAACCTCGGATCGCTCGGCTGGTTCCTGTTCTGGATCGTGGCCATCACCGGAATCTATCTGTTCTTTTTCTTCGATACCGGCGTCGTGAACGCATATGCGTCGGTCGAGTGGCTGACGAATGACCATTGGTTCCATGCGGGCGTCGCGCGCAGCCTGCATCGCTACGCCTCGGACCTCATGGTCCTGGTGATGCTGATCCATATCGCGCGAGAGATTGCGCTTGACCGGTATAGGGGCCGGCGCTGGTTTTCCTGGGTATCGGGCGTGCCCGCGCTGTGGTTCGTGTACCTGTCGGGTATTACCGGCTATTGGCTCGTGTGGGACAAGCTCGCGCAGTATGTCGCGCTGACGACGACGGAGCTGCTGGACGCGCTGCCGATCTTCGCCGAGCCGATCGCGCGGAACTTCCTGGCGCCCGACAGCCTTTCCGGCCGGTTCTTCACGCTGATGGTGTTTCTGCACATCGCGATTCCGCTCCTGTTGCTGCTCGTGATGTGGATCCACATTCAGCGCATCAGCAGCGCGCGCACAAATCCGCCGCAGGGGCTCGCGGCCATGACCTTGGCGGCTCTGGTGATCGCGTCGTTCGTTTTTCCCGCAACCTCGCAGGGGCCGGCCGATCTCGCGACCATTCCGACGGTGGTGGGGATCGATTGGTTTGTTCTCAGCCTCTATCCGGTCATCGAGATGACGCCGCCCGGCGTGCTGTGGGCGGGTGTCTTGGTCTTCACGCTGCTGATGATAGGCGCGCCTTGGCTGCCCGCGAAGCGGCAGGTGCCGGCGGCGAAGGTGTTTCTCGATCATTGCAACGGTTGCGCGCGCTGCGTTGCCGATTGCCCCTACGCAGCGATCACGCTCATGCCGCGGAGCGACGGCGCGCCGTTCGCACAAGAGGTTGCGGTCGACCCCGCGCGCTGCGTCTCCTGCGGCATCTGCATGGGTGCCTGTCCCTCATCGACGCCTTTCCGGCGTTCCGGAGAGCTGATCACGGGAATCGATTTGCCCGACCGGTCGCTTGCTGCGTTGCGCGAGGAAGTCATCGCGGCGTGCGGGAGCCTGACCGGTCCTGGCCGTGTGCTGACAATCGCGTGCGAACACGGCGCCGGCGGTGCCACCGCATCGGGGCGCGTCGTACTGCCCTGCGTCGGCATGGCGCCGCCCTCGCTGTTCGACTTCATCATCAGCCGCGGCTTGGCTGACGGCGTGTGCATCGCAGGATGTGCCGAACGGGAATGCGCGAACCGCCTCGGCGCGGAGTGGACGCGCCAGCGTATCGCGCGCACGCGCGACCCCTATCTCCGCGAGCGGGTGCCGCGGGAGCGGCTGCATACCGTGTGGGCGGGACCAACGGAGAAACAGCGCCTTGAAGCGGAAGTGGCGCGGTTCTCGGCTGCGCTGACTGTCGTCCCGAAACTCGAGCAGGCGCGGCGTCTCGTCGCCGGCACGAAGGAAGGCGCGGCCGAATGAAAGATCGCCTCTTCAATCTGATGTGCGGCGGCGCCGTGACGCTGGCTGTGACGGTGGCGGCGGCGGTCCTATCGGCGTGGCCCGGTTGGCGCAGCTTTCCGGATGACACGGCGCTGCTGCGTCTGAGCTTCGCGCACAGCGGCGAGCGCACCTGCCGCGAGCGTACGGCCGAGGAGCTCAAAGCTCTGCCGCCGAACATGCGCCAGAAGAAGATCTGCGATCGCAGCCGCCCGCCGGTCTTTGTCGAACTGGACGTCGACGGCGCGACCGTCTTTGCCGCGTCGCTGCAGCCCAGCGGACTGTCCGGGACCGGACCGTCACGCATCTATGAGCGGTTCGCGTTGCCCGCAGGCGCCCACAGCATAGCCGTGCGCATGCGGGACCGGCCCGCCACCACCGGGTTCGACCATGAGGCTGCGGTCCGTGTTACGCTGCGCGCTTCGCAGAGCTATGTGATCGATTTTCGCCCCGAGTCGGGCTTCATCTTTAAGTGATCGCAGAGGCAGGAACGACATGGCGATCGTATGGCGGCCGGAGTTCAGCGTTGGCGATCCCGAACTGGATCACGAACACCGCGTGTTGATCGACTTGGTCAATCGCACGGCAGGCACGATGCTCGACGGCAGCCCTGCCACCGAGACCAGTTTCGGCGATTTGCTGCGCGCGATAGCGGCGCATTTCGCGCTCGAAGAAAAGCAAATGCGAGAGGCGCACTACGATCAGTTCGGCGAACACAAGGCCGACCACGAGCGCCTGCTCGACCAGCTGCGCGACATCATGGACGCGGCGGACGATGCGGCCGAGCACACGCCCGACGACCTGGTGACAACGCTTGAGGCGTGGTTTGCCGGTCACTTCAGCACGCATGACGCGCGGCTTCACCGCCGCCTTGGCCGCGGCGCGGCGTCGTAGCGAGAAGGGTCGGAACCTCGCCGGCCCTTGGTCCTCGCACCGCTATTCTTTGCGCGAGCCGTCGTCCTTGAACGAGGCGAGATACGCAATCACGTCTTCGACCTCGTCGTCTTTCTTCAGGCCGACAAACACCATCTTTGTCCCGGGAACGA
>JAEUML010000092.1 GCA_016792785.1 Alphaproteobacteria bacterium | reverse complement strand
GCGCTCCAGGGGACCCAGTTCTTCAAGAGTTGCTGCGGGTCGGTCATCGACAGGGCCTGCATGACGCGGCGCTGGATCTCGCCCATGACTTCTTCCTGGAGCGGCTCCACGTCCGGCAGGCCCATGAAGGCCCTGGCTTCGGCGGGTGTACAATCGACTTCAATTGTGATTTTCATGGCTGACCGTTCGGCCTTCCGCTTGATGTTGCTTCATCGCAAAGACGCGCGACCTTAGCGCGGGCCGGAGCCGGACGCAGCACACGGTTTTCGCAACTCCACGCCGCCGCTTTAGGGAGCGCTCCACCCCATGAATCTGCTCGCCCAGTCGACGAGCCCTTATCTGCTTCAGCACAAGGACAATCCGGTCCACTGGCGCGAATGGGGTCCAGAAGCTCTGCAGGAGGCCCAGACGTCGGGCAAGCCGATCCTGCTCTCCGTGGGCTATGCCGCCTGCCATTGGTGCCACGTGATGGCGCATGAGAGCTTCGAGAACCAGGCCACCGCGGCGCTGATGAACGACCTGTTCGTCAACATCAAGGTCGACCGCGAAGAGCGCCCCGATCTCGACGCGATCTATCAGGCCGCCGTCGGCATGATGGGCGAACAAGGCGGCTGGCCGCTGACGATGTTCCTGACCCCGCAAGCCGAACCGTTCTGGGGCGGGACCTACTTTCCGCCGGAGCCGAAGTTCGGCAAGCCCGCGTTCCCGGACGTGCTGCGCGAGGTCTCGCGGCTCTACCGCGAGAACAGCGAGCAGGTGTCGAAGAACATTCAGACGCTGCGCACGGGGTTGACGCAGACGTTCGAGCAGAACCGTCCCGGACAGCAACTCGATCCGGCGACGCTCGAGATGGCGATGCGGCGCGTCTGCCAGCAGTTCGACGTCTTCCACGGCGGCATCTTCGGCGCGCCGAAGTTTCCGCACGTGCCGGCGATCGAGATGATGTGGCGCGGGTATCAGAACACCGGCATGCCGCAGTTCCAGCATGCGGTCGACTTCACGCTGATGAATATGAGCCAAGGCGGGATCTACGATCACCTCGGCGGCGGCTTCGCGCGCTACTCCGTCGACAACATCTGGCTCGTGCCGCACTTCGAGAAGATGCTCTACGACAACGCGCAGATGATCGACATCCTGTCGATGGTCTGGCTCAACACGCGCAATCCGGTCTATCGCGCGCGCATCGAAGAGACGGTCGGTTGGGCGTTGCGCGAGATGGTGGTCGAGGGCGGCGCGTTCGCCTCGTCGATCGACGCCGACACCGAGGGCGAGGAAGGCAAGTTCTACGTCTGGACGGAAGCCGAAGTCGACGAGGTGCTGGGCAAGGACGCGACGCTGTTCAAGCAGGTCTATGACGTTCGTCCCGAAGGAAATTGGGAAGGCCGCACGATCCTGCACCGCCTGCGCGCGATGACGCAGTTGCCCGCGGTGCAGGAAGGCAAGCTGAATGCGTTGCGCGAAAAGCTGTTCCTGGCGCGCTCGAAGCGCGTCAAGCCGGCGCGCGACGACAAGGTGCTCGCCGATTGGAACGGGCTCATGATCTATGCGCTGGCGCAAGCGTCGGACGCGCTCAACCGCGTCGACTGGCAAGCGGCCGCCGTGAAGGCGTTCTGGTACGTCGCCGAGAAGATGGGCGAGACGCACGCCGACGGCGACGTGCTCGCGCACTCGGCGCGCGACGGCAAGATCGGCGTGCCCGGCATGGCCGAGGACTATGCGAACATGGCGCGCGCGGCGCTCGCGCTCTACGAGATCACGGGGCACCAGCCGTACTTTGAAAAGGCGGCGCGCTGGACGAACACGCTCAACAACAAGTTCTGGCGGATGGACATCGGCGGCTATGCGCTGACACCCGCCGACGGCGATCCGCTGATCGTGCGTGTACGGACGGTGATGGACGGCGCCACGCCTTCGGTCAACGGCACGATGATGCATGTGCTGACGCGGCTGAACGCGCTGACCGGCGAGGTCATCCACGCCGAGCGCTTCAGCGTGTTGACGCAAGCCTTCGCCGAAGACTCGCGGCGGCAGCTGATTTCGGCAGCGACGTACTTCAACGGCTTCGATCTTATCTTGCGCGCGATCGCGGTCGTGATCGTCGGTCAGCGCAACGACCCCGCTGTGGCCGCCTTCCGCGACGTGTTCCGTCGTGTGAGCGTGCCGAACAAGGTGGTGCAGATCGTGGCGCCCGGCGAGGCGCTCTATGAGGGTCATCCGGCGAACGGCAAAGGTCAGGTCGACAACAAGGTCACGGTCTATCTCTGCGGCGGGCAGACGTGCTCACCGCCGATCACCGACCCGAACCAGCTCGAGCTGCAGCTCAAGACGCGAACGCTGCCGCCTGGCACGATGGCGACGGCGCGGGCTTAAACGTACGCTGCGTACCGAAATCTGGAGGACGCCTCATGACGCGCGCGATCAGGATCGAGAAGACCGGCGGGCCGGAGGTGCTTTCGTTCGGCGAGGTGACGCTCAAGGCGCCCGGCGACGGGGAGATGCGTGTGCGGAATACGGCGATCGGCGTCAACTTCATCGACGTCTATCACCGCACTGGCCTCTACAAAATTCCCCTGCCCTCGGGCCTTGGTCTTGAGGCGGCGGGCGTCGTCGAAGCCGTCGGGGCGAACGTGTCGCGATTCAAAGCGGGCGACCGGGTCGCGTATGCGTCGGGGCCGCTCGGCGCCTATAGCGAGGCGCACAACATCGTCGCCACCCGGGCGGTGAAGATCCCTGACGGCGTCGAAGACGCGGTCGCCGCGGCGCTTCTGCTCAAGGGGCTGACCGCGCACTATCTGCTGCGTCGGACGCATCGGGTGAGCGCGGGCGAGACGATCCTGTTTCATGCGGCCGCCGGCGGCGTCGGACAGATCGCCGTGCAATGGGCGCGGCATCTGGGAGCGACCGTCATCGGCACGGTCGGCAACGACAACAAGGTCGAACTCGTCAAGAGCCTCGGCTGTCATCACGTGATCGTTTCGTCGCGCGAGAACATCGCGAGCCGGGTGCGCGAGATCACCGGGGGCAAGGGCGTGCCGGTCGCCTACGACTCCGTCGGGCGCGATACGTTCATGGCGACGCTCGACTCGCTTTCGCCGCTTGGGCTCTTCGTTTCGTTCGGCAATGCGAGCGGACCAGTGCCGGCGTTCGAGCCGGGGCTGCTTTCGGCGAAGGGGTCGCTGTTCTTCACGCGACCGACGCTCGCCAACTACGTCTCGACGCCTCAGGAACTCGACACCGCGGCAGGTGAGTTGTTCGACCTCGTCGCGCGCGGCGTGATCCGCAAAGCGGAGCCCAAGCGCTTCCCGCTTTCACAAGCGGCGGATGCTCATCGCGCGCTTGAGAGCCGGCAAACGACCGGGTCGCTCGTCCTGATCCCAGGCTAAGGCGGCGGCGTCGCCGTCAGTTTTACGTTCAGCTGTTCGAGCAGGCTGCGAAGCTTCTTTGCCTGGCCGGCGCCCAAGAGCTTGGCGACGTGCTGCTCATACATGTCGCCCAGATCGCGGGCGGCGACAAGAAGGCGCTCACCCTTCTTGGTGGGCACGACGAGCTTGGCCCGCCCGTCCGACGGGTCCGGCGCGATCGTCACATAGCCGAGCTCGATCAGGTCGTCGACGATGTAGGCCATGCTTTGCTTCGTCATGCCGGCCCGCTCGGCCAAGTCTGTGACGCGCGCACCATCGATCGAGATCCGTCGCAGCACGGTGCTGTGCGTGACCCGGATGTCTGGAAACCCTTCGCGTTTCAGACGCTCGTAAAGCCACGTCAGGTAGGTCTGGTAGGGCTCGCGGAAAAGTGAGCCGAAGGTCGGACGACCGGGCGGGTCGATGTGTCGGCCGTCACTTTTCATCGTCAGTCTCTCTGTCTAATATGGACATATAAACTGACTGTATGAATTCGCACACGCTGCCGCAACGGGGCGGTGCGAATGCAATCGTGGAGAAGCATCATGACGCCCGCCATCATCGGATTGACCCTCGCCGGCTGGAGCGAGGTTTCAACGCCTTTCAAGCCCTCGGTCTCCCACATCATGGCGCGGTTCTTGGGCGCAGCTGCGGTCGTGGTGTACTTCACCGCCGCCGCCCTGTCGTCCGGCGCCCCGCTCGGGTAGCGACCATGCAGGGCGTTTCGACCGGCTTCTCGCGAGCGGACCTTCGCGAACTGACTGCGGCCGCCGTTGCGCGGCGCTTCATGCGGCTTTCGGTGCTGTTCGCCATGATCGGCATCGGCATGGGAATCTACATGGGCGTCAGCGAGGACCATGCGCTGCGCCCGGTGCACGTGCATGTGAACCTGCTCGGCTGGGTGTCGTGCGCGCTCTATGCGCTCGTCTACCGCGCCGTGCCGCGCATGGCGGACGACGCGCTTGCCGGTTGGCATTTGGTGTTCGCCGCCAGCGGCATGGTTGCGATGGTGTGTACGTTTCCGCTGCACCTCTACGGCTATGAGGGCGTCGCGCCGATCGTGCCGGCCGCCTTCCTCGCCAGCGCTGCGGGAATGGCGTTGTTCGCGGTCCTTGTCTTCAAACACTTCTAAGTCTTCGGCTAACCGAGTCTCAAGACAAGGTCGAGGAGTAGCCGCAGCGCCAGAGCGAATGCCGATGCGGCGGTGGCAAGCGCTGCGCGCTGGTTGGCGATCTGGGACCGGTTCATGGCGACGATGATGCGGTTCAGGTCGCCGGCGTCGATCTCTTCCTTGCGCGAGATGCGACGATAGCGGGTGCGGCTCGATATGAACCACAAATACGCCGCCAGCATCGCCAGCCCGATCGTCAGCACGTCGAAGAAGACGAGCATCGCGCCCAAAGCGAAATTACTCCGCTGCGGCCGGCGTCTTGTCCTTGCGCAGATAGATCGAGTTCTTAGGCTTTGCGAACGTGCGGTGGATCATCGGAACGAAGGCGTCGAGCGGCATCGACTTGAACGCGGGGTCGAACGAGTTCTGGTCGTAGAGATGACAGAACTGCGCGCAAGGCTCGAAGTGGGGGTGGCCGCGATACTCGTCGCGCTTGTTCCGATCCAGGCCCAAGAAGTGGAAGAAGTAATAGCCTTGGAAGATCGCGTGCTTCTCGACGATCCAGTGGTTCTTCTCCGACACGTAGGGCTTGACGATCGCGGCGGCGATATCGGCGTGGTTCGCGGGGCCCAGCGTGTCGCCGATGTCGTGCAGAAGGGCGCAGACGACGTACTCTTCGTCCTCGCCCGCCTGGTGCGCGCGCGTCGCGGTTTGGAGCGAGTGTTCGAGGCGGTCGACGGGATAGCCGCCGCAGTCGCCTTTGAGCAGATTCAGGTGGGCGACAATGCGGTTCGGGAGATCTTTTTGAAACGGCGCCGCGGCCTTGACGATGATCTGCCAATCGCCGGCCGTGGCGTCGATCATCGCGTGGTACTTCGCGCGGTCGTGAGGTTCTTCGTCCATTGCCGTAGTTGCTCCAATTTCACATTGGGCGGAGCGTGACCTGAGAGTGGGCGCTCGTCAAATCGCGGTCGTTGACCCGACGGGCAAAGGCGGAAACAGTGCCGTGAAACACGCGGAGGTTCGAAATATGGCCGGGAAACTTCAAGGACGCGTCGCCCTTGTGACGGGCGGGGCGCGGGGGATCGGGGCGGCATCGGCGGCGGCGTTGGCGGCCGAGGGCGCAGCCGTTCTGATCACCGACGTGCTCGACGCGGACGGCGAGGCGACGGCGGGCTCGATTGCCTCCAAGGGCGGGCGCGCCGGTTACATGCACCACGACGTGCGCGAGGAGGCGCAGTGGCAGGCTGCGGTGGCGGAGGCCGAGCGGCGGTTCGGCGGGCTCGACATTCTGCTCAACAACGCCGGCATCTTCGACATGAAGCCGATGATGGCGACGTCGATCGAAGAGTTCCGCCACATGCAGGCGATCAATGTCGAGGGCGTCTTCTTAGGGATGAAGACCGCGGTTCCGGCGATCGGCAAACGCGGCGGCCAATGGGCGGGCGGCGGGGCGATCGTCAATCTCTCATCCGTCGCGGGGCTGACGGGCGCGGCGTTCGCGGTGCCCTACAACGCGTCCAAGGGTGCGGTTCGGTTGATGACAAAGGGCGCCGCTTTGGAGTGCGCGCAGTTGGGTCTGAAGATACGTGTCAACTCGATCCATCCGGGCATAATCGACACGAAGATGGCGCAGAAACTCTTGGGCGATTTCGAGGCGGTCGGCGGCGGCAGCGCGAACGAAGTGCGCGCCAACGCGATCGCGCTGCACCCGCTCGGGCGATTCGGCGAGGCCGCCGACATCGCGAACGCGGTCGTGTTCCTGGCCTCCGACGATGCGGCGTTCATGACGGG
>JAEUML010000030.1 GCA_016792785.1 Alphaproteobacteria bacterium | reverse complement strand
ATCGAAACGAGGTAGCGGGCGTTGTCCTTCACGATCGCCCAGCCTTCGAGCGCGTTCGAACCGGGCGCGAGGCGGTCGCGTTCGGCTTCGCTGAGCTTTTCCCATTTTTGCGACGCGGCGAGCGCACGCACCTTCGCGCCGTCGGCGCCGGTGTCGAGGCACGCGCCGCGATAGACGTCGAACGGGGCGGCGTGGGCAGCAGACGCGAGCGCGAGGCTAAGCAAGGCACTGCACATCGAACGCATGTTCATGACGCCACTCCACCGTTACCAAAATCGTCATGGCCGGGCTCGACCCGGCCACCCAGTGGGCGCGGATGCGCGCTGGAAAAAGAGATTGAACCACCAAGAACACAAAGAGCACCAAGATGCTGAAGCCGGGCCGAGCCGCTTGGTGTTCTTTGTGTTCTTGGTGGTTCATTAATTTGGCGCGCTGCGCGCGCGCTGGGTGGCCGGGTCAAGCCCGGCCATGACGAACCTAATACGTATGATGGCGTTTTCACTTGCCGCCTTTGATCGCTTTGACGATCTTGTCCGCCGCGTCGGCGAGGTCGTCGGCGGGGATGAGGCGCAGGCCCGATTCCGCCAGGATCTTCTTGCCGAGGTCGGCGTTCGTGCCGGAGAGTCTTGCGACCAGCGGGATCGAGAGGCTCGTCTCCTTCGCGGCGGCGATGATGCCTTCGGCGATGATGTCGCAACGCATGATGCCGCCGAAGATGTTGACCAGGATACCCTTCACCGACGGGTCCTTGAGCAGGATCTTGAACGCGGCCGTCACTTTTTCCTTCGAAGCGCCACCGCCGACGTCAAGGAAGTTCGCCGGGCTCGAACCGTAGAGCTTGATGATGTCCATCGTCGCCATCGCGAGCCCCGCGCCGTTGACGAGGCAGCCGATCGAGCCGTCGAGCTTGATGAAGTTCAGATCGTATTTCGCGGCTTCGAGTTCGGCCGGGTCCTGCTCGTTCGGATCGTGCAGGGCTTCGATGTCTTTGTGGCGGTAGAGCGCGTTGTCGTCGAAGTTGATCTTCGCGTCGAGGCAGACGACGTCGCCCTTATCCGTGATCACGAGCGGGTTGATTTCGAGCAGGCTCATGTCCTTCGCGACGAAGGCTTTGTAGAGCTTCTCGATCAATGCGCCCATTTGCTTGGCGGTGTCGCCCGTCACCTTCAGCGCCTTTGATATGCGGCGGCCGTGGAACGGTTGGATGCCCGACGCCGGGTCGACGTAGATCGTCAGGATTTTCTCCGGCGTGTCGTGGGCGACCTTTTCGATGTCCATGCCGCCTTCGGTCGAGGCGATGAACGCGATGCGCGAGGTCGCGCGGTCGACGAGGATCGAGAGATAGAGTTCGCGGGCGATGGCCGCGCCTTCTTCGATGAAGAGACGGCGGACGACGCGGCCTTGCGGGCCGGTCTGCGGCGTCACGAGCGTCATGCCCAGCATACGAGCCGCTTCGGATTTGACGGCGTCGAGCGACTTCACGACCTTCACGCCGCCGCCCTTGCCCCGTCCGCCGGCATGGATTTGCGACTTCACGACCCAAACCGGACCGCCGAGGTCATTTGCAGCTTTGACCGCTTCGTCGACCGTGAAGGCCGGAACGCCGCGGAGGATCGGCACGCCGAATTCCTTCAGCACGGCTTTGGCTTGGTACTCGTGGATGTTCATGCGGGGACCTTCGAGGCGATGTCTGCAATCGGCGACGTCGCGTATTGAAAACGGCCGTGCGCGTGGCTCCCACGCCCGGTCGCCCGATTTGGGCTCGCTGGTATAGCGGCGGCCCCTCGGCCTCGCAACGGGAACCGGCGTGTGAAAATCGGCGGCTTCTAGCGGATGCGAGGCTGCGTTGAATCGGCGGGTGGCCCCCCACTGTGGGGCGGTCGATCGTCCGAGCCCGCAAGGGCGAGAAGGATCGGGTGGGGGGCGGACGTGGTCCCCCCACCCGAACTTTCTCCGCTGCGCTATGAAAGTTCGACCGCCCCACTGAGGGGGCGGTAGCACGCTCATCAATTTCTAGCGGACCCGCACCCCGGCCAGCGCGAACAGCGCCGCGACCGCTGCGGTGATCGAAACTGTGGCCGCGGCCCAGTTCAGGCCGAACTGATCGGCCACCGTCTGATGGATGCCCCAGGTCGAGCCGACGGCGAGGAAGCCCATGAACATGGGGCCGGCCGCCTTGTGCATCAGGAAGCTTCCGACCGCGCCCAATGTGCCGGTGATCAGGTGGAGCGCGACGCGGACGATGAGGAAGCCCGCAACGAACAAAACCCCGAGCAGTCCGAGCTTGATCGTCAGCGGCGAAAGGCTCGGCGAGATATACGTGTCGACCGTGCGTTCGAAGAGACCGCGCGCGGCGCCGACGACGCTGTCGCGTGGCGGCGCCATGCGGCGCATCGCTTCGGCCGGTTCTTCGGGTGTCGGGTTGTACGTGTTCGTGCTCTGCGGCAGTTGCGGCGGGCCGTCGCCGGAGAAGCCGTAGAAGTAGACCGGGATCGCGATGCCGATCAGAAAGAACGGCAGCATCATCAGGAAGTGGGTCCAGCGGGAGCCCCGAGAGCGCTCAGCCATAGCGTCGTTCCTTTGGGTTCGTCGTCTCATTCGAGACGATGCGAACTGTACACCAGATGAACCCGCCTTCGCTAAAGCTCCGGCGGGCAGGCCCGCCACGCCGGAAACACTAGAAGTTGGGGTTAGGCGCGGCGGCGGAACAGGCTGTCGAGGGCCAGGATTGTGCCCAGGACAAGGCCCGGAAGCAGACCCATCATCAGCGCCTCTTCGATGGTGGGGCGCATGGGGGCCACGCCCGCGAAGTACTTCCAGACGATCCAATAGCCGAAGACGGACAGGCCCAACGCCGACACGAAGCCCATCAAGATCGCTGGAACCCGGCCCGACATCTGCGTCGCGCGGGTGAAGATGTAGGAGATGAAGAAGGGAACGATCACGGTCAGCGACAGCACCAGAAGCGCGCCCATGACAAAGCGTTGGTCGAGATCGGGCGGCGGCGGCGAGAAGAATTGTTGCCAGGCGTAGTAGCCGAGGAAGATGAGAAAGATCAGCCAGGTCATGGCGTGGCGCTCCCCTTGAGTTCACGTCGGTGACATGCGGCCTTCGCAATGTGGCGAAAGATGGACGGGAATGGGGCGAACTTCCGCACGGCCGCCTCCAATTCCTCGGTGTCATGGTTCGCGAACGCGAACCATCCACGACTTGCGGCGTCCGGCAAAAGTCGTGGGTGGTCCGCGTTCGCGGACCATGACACCTCGGGGCTAGCGCCCAGTGAATTTCGCCGGGCGTTTTTCCATGAAGTGGGCGACGCCTTCTTTGAAGTCTTCGGTGGCGAAGCTTTTTTGCATTTCGGCGTCGCCGACGGCGATGGCGTCGTTCAAATCTTGGAACAGCGCTTTCCACACTTGCGCTTTCATCACCGCCATCGAGCGCGGAGAGACAGTGGTGGCGAGTTCGCGCGCATAGGTCATGACACCGTCGAGGAAGTGCTCCTGCGGGAAGACGCGGTTGACGAGGCCGATGCGGGCAGCTTCGTCGGCGGAGACTTTGCGGGCGGAGAACAGAAGGTCGAGCGCGTTCGCGGTTCCGGTGATGCGGGGCAAGAGCCACGAGATGCCGTGTTCGGCGATCAGACCGCGTTGGGCGAAGGACGTCGTGAACTTCGCTTCGGATGCGGCAAAGCGCATGTCGCAATAGAGCGTGAAGACAAGGCCGATGCCCGCGCACGGCCCGTTGATGGCGGCGATGACGGGCTTCTTGATCGACATCAGATAGCCGAAACGGCCGCCGTAGTGCTGCGATACGTCGGGGCCCAAGCTCGACTTCGGCGCTTCGACCCTCGAGTCGGCGCGGGCGAGTTCGCGCTCGTTCCATTTCTCGGGACGGATCTGCTGCAAATTGCCCATGTCGGCGCCGGCGCAGAACCCCCTGCCCGCGCCGGTTACGACGATGACGCGTACCGCGTCGTCGGCTTGGGCGTCGACGATCGCGCGCTTGACGCTTGCCTGCATCGCGGCGGTCCAGGCGTTCAACTTCACCGGGCGGTTCAGCGTGACGACGGCGACATGACCTTTGACGTCGTAGAGAATGTCCTCGTAGGCCGACATGGGTGCTTCCTCCGATGGCGTTGTGACGTAAGCTTAAGCGCACAACGGAGGAGACGCGCAATGGGCGAGGCGTATCGCGACATCAAGTTCGAACGGGCGGAGGCCCATATCGCGCGGCTGACACTGGCGCGGCCGAAGCAGATGAACGCCTACACGACGCGGCTTTGCGAGGAGGTCGTGCGGGCGCTCGAAATCTATTGGCGCGACGACGATCTGCGCGTTCTGATCGTGACCGGCGAGGGGCGCGGGTTCTGCGCGGGCGGCGACGTGTCGGGCGCGGACGAGGCGCACGGCGACCTGATGAAGGCGCAGCTCAGCCATGCGCGCGAGATGCGCGACGGGATGCACCGCGTGATCCAGGCGCTGCACCGGATCGACAAGCCGGTGATTGCGATGATCAACGGACCGGCTGTCGCGGGGGGCTTGGCGCTTGCGCTGTCGTGCGACTTTCGCATTGCGGCAGACACGGCGAAGCTTGGCGATACGTCAGGCAAGTTCGGGCTGCTGCCGGACGAAGGCGGGGCGTGGCTGTTTCCGCGGGCGATGGGGCTCGACCGGGCGTTGAAGATGACGATGCTGAGCGAGGTCTATGACGCGCAGACCGCGCTCGGCCTTGGGCTTGTGACGGAGGTCGTTGCGGCAGGCGAACTTGATGCGCGGACGATGGCGTTTGCGCGGGCGCTCGCGAAACGCGCACCGCTCGCGGTCAGGCTGGCGAAGGCGATGATGTTGCGCGGGCTGACGACGACGCTCGACCATTCGTTGGCGGACGCGGCGCTGTCCGTGATGGTGTCGAACCCGAGCAACGACGTGCGCGAGGGCGTGAAGGCGTTCTTCGAGAAGCGGGAACCGAAGTTCGAGGGGCGGTAG
>JAEUML010000013.1 GCA_016792785.1 Alphaproteobacteria bacterium | reverse complement strand
GGTGAACATCAGCAGCCGGCCGGAAAGGCTCTCGACCAAATGCCGACGCAGAAATGTCTGCAGTGACCCGAAGATGCCGCCCATCGCCGCGCGGAGAGATAGCACGAGCCCGCCGACGGGGCGAAAGAGATCGCGCGATTAACCCATCCGCGACAAAGATGGCTCCAGCCAGTTTAACGAAGGCACAGGCTGCGTCAGGCGCGCGGCCCGAACCATGACAGCATCTTAATCAAACCGCGCGTGCGCGGCGAAAACAGCGTCGGCGTGAAATAGGCGCCCGCCGCCCGCTTCGACACTTCGCTCAACGTCGGATAGGCGGCGACCGAACCGGCGAATGTGCTCAGCTTCATCTTCTGCCCGATCGCAATCACCCAAGGCAGAATCAACTCGCCCGCATGGCGTCCCACGATCGTCGCGCCAACGGGCCGCCCGCCCACGACGACGATTTTCGCAAACCCATGCGTCTCGCGCTCAGCCTGCGCGCGGTCGTTTTCGTGCAGCGGCCAGCGCGCGACGGATGCCTTCAGCCCCTTCGCCTGCGCCTCGGCTTCGGTCAGGCCCACATGCGCGAGTTCGGGATCGGTATAGGTGCACCAGGGGATCACCGCGTTCGCGGCCGCCGGCACTTTGAAAAGTAGCCGTCGGATCAGCACGCCCGCGTGATAGCCCGCGACATGCGTGAACTGCAGTCCGCCCGCGACGTCGCCCACCGCATAGACGCGCGAATTCGACGTGCGCAAACCGGCGTCGACCTCGACGCCCTTGCGCGAATACTTGACGCCCGCCGCTTCCAGATTGAGCGCACTCACGTTCGGCGTGCGACCGGCCGCCATCAGAAGATGCGATCCGTTGACGACCTCGTTCGCGCCGTTGCGGGAGATCGTCACTGATACGCCGTCGCCCGCTTTCGCGACTTGGGTGACCTTCGCGCCCTCGTGGATGACCACACCGTCGGCGATGAGCGACGCGCGCACGACCGCCGCCGCATCCGGGTCGTCCTTGGGCAAGACCTTCATCGCCTCGAGCACGGTCACCCGCGCGCCGAGCCTCCGATGCGCCTGCGCGAGCTCCAGCCCGATCGGCCCGCCGCCGACGACGATCAGATGTTCGGGCAGCACGTTGTTCTCAAACACCGTCTCGTTCGTAAAGAACGGCGTGGCGTCCAGCCCCGGGATCGGCGGCTTCAACGGCGACGACCCTGTCGCGATGATGAAGTAGCGCGCGCTGATCCGATGCTCGCCCGCCTCGACCTCGCTTGGCGAGGCGAAACGCGCCTCGGCCTTGATCACGCGAACGCCGAGCTTCTCGAACCGCTCGACCGAGTCGTTCGGCTCGATCGCCGCGATTACCGAGTGCACATGGCGCATGACGCGCGGAAAGTCCGCCTTCGGCTCGCTCACGTCGACGCCGAAGTCGGCCGCCCGCCGCGCCGCATGCGCGTGATGCGCCGCCGCGATCAGCGCCTTCGACGGCACGCAACCGTAGTTCAAGCAATCGCCGCCCATCTTGTGGCGCTCGATGAGCACGACCTTTTGGCCGAGCTGCGCAGCACCCGCCGCGAGCGAAAGCCCGCCGGATCCGGCGCCGATGATGCAGAAATCGGCCTTGATGCGCTCGCCCATCGCCTCACGCCTTCTTCTTCGCGAACGCGCGATAAACGATCGGGATCAACGACAGAAGCGCAAGACCGACGATGGGAACGTAGAAGTCCGGCCGCGATATCAGCGCGAACAGACTCAAATCGGGCTGCTCACCGGCCTCGAACAGCGCATTGAGTCCGTTGCCGATGCTGGCAAAAACAAACGAACCTGGAATGATCCCGAGGAAAGTGGTGATGACGAACGTCACCACCGAAACGCCCAGAAACGCCGGCGCCAAATTGACGAGCCAAAACGGAAACAACGGCACGAGCCGAAGCAGCAGAAGGTAGCTGAACGCGTTCTCGCGAAACCCCTCTTCCATCTTGTGAATTTGCGCGGCAAAGCGCAGGCGCAACGGTTCGCCGAGCGCGGTCTTGGCGATCAGGAAAAGGATCGTGGCCCCGATGGTCGCGCCGATCACGATCCACAGCGCACCGAGCACGCTGCCGAACAGGAATCCGCCCGCGATGCTCGCCACCGCACCGAGCGGCAGCGAGAACGAGGCGATGACGACGTAGGCCCCGACGAACATCAGTACCGCAAGGGGCTTGTTATCCGCGACCCATATCTTCAACACGTCGCGATTCTCACGCAACAGATCGAGCGTCAGATACTTGTTGAGGCCCAGCGCGAAGAACGCGATGAGCCCCGCACCCAAAATCACGAGCGGGATCAGCCGTGTGATCGAGAAGCCGGATTTGCGGTCGTTGTCGGCGGGCGTTTCCATGGACCCTCATTTAGCCGCGTTCAGCGACCAGTCATAGTCGTAGCCGGCTATCGACTTGATGCCGTCGAGTTGCTTCTTCAGCTTGGGCTCCGCATAGGCCGCGACATGCGCAATCACTTCGGCGTCGGTCGAGCCGAAGTCGCTTCTGTACCACGAATAGATGCGCGACAGCGTCAAACGGCGGCCTTCGACGCGCACGCCGCGCGGGTGATTCACATAGCCGCGCGCGCCGCTGTCCAACAACCGGTCGAGCGTGGCGCCGCTGAACGCTTGCCCCAACAGGTTCGGACAGCTGAACGAGGCGCAGTTCACCGCATAGTGCACGCGCGGATCGCGCCACACCTTGCGCAGAATATCGTGCTCGATATTGTCGAGCGACAGCTTGCGCCCCTCGACGCTCACATAGTCCTTCTTCCAGGGACCGGGCGAGAACAGGCTGCCGCCGATATCGCGGATCGAGGTCACCGGATAACCGTCGAGCACGACATCGATCGTCAGCGCATTGTAGAGATTGATCCAGAACGCCCGTTGCTCGTTTTCGTTCAGCGCCGTCACCTTCACGCGCTGCAATGCGCCGAGATAGGCTTTGAGCGCCGCCTTGTCCGCGCCGCTCACGCGCCCATAGGCGACGCGGTTCACACCGTCCGGCGACGCCACGACATAGGCACTCAGAAATCGCTGCCACGCGGAATGATCGACGGTCATCGTTGCCTTGGGATCATGGACGGAAAAGGCGCGGTCGAGTTCGCCCGCCGACGCCAGCACCAGTGACGAGCCCGCGCCGGCAATCCCGATCAACACGGTTCTGCGAGAGAGCGACATCGGCACCGGCCTCCGGAAAGGGTTGAAGCACGCCCCTGACGCTTCTGCCATCACCCTCGCACACGCGCTTGTCACGGACTTGTGGGGCGCAAGCGGCGCTTTCGGACAAACCATTGACCCGCCGCCCAGATTTGACTTGAACCCCCGCCTTCCCTTATATGCGCGCCCTTCCAACGCTGTTTGAAGCCGTCCAAGGAACCGTGCCGTGAAGCGCACCTATCAGCCCTCGAAGATCGTCAGAAAGCGCCGCCACGGGTTTCGCAGCCGTTCCGCGACCGGTAACGGCCGCAAGGTTCTGGCAGCCCGCCGCGCCCACGGGCGCAAGCGCCTGTCGGCCTAATTCCTTAATTTTCGCGTGTCGTCGCCCGGCGCGCCCCCAAAGGTCAAAGTGTCGCGTCTGAAGACACGCGCCGATTTCCTGCGCCTTGCGCGCGGGCGCAAATGGGCGGCCCCCGGCCTCGTGCTTCAGATGGCCCCGGTTGAAGGCGACGAAACCCGTGCGGGCTTTACGGTGACGAAGAAGATCGGCAACGCCGTCGTCCGCAACCGCGCGAAACGCCGTCTTCGCGAGGTTGCGCGCGCTGTTCTTCCCCTTTATGCGTCGCCGGGCTGTGACTATGTATTGATCGCTCGCGAGGCGACGCCCGACCGGCCCTTTGCCTCGCTCGTCGAAGATCTCAAGCAGGCTCTCCGCAAAGTGCATGGGGGCCGCCCCCCCAAAGCGGAGGAGCCATGATCAGCGTTGCGCCGGTTCTGCACGTGGCCAAACGGCTCACGCAGGCGCCGATCCATCTCTATCGCTATGGGATTTCGCCGTTCATCGGTCCTGTTTGCCGTTATCAGCCGACATGCTCGGCCTATGCGCTCGAAGCGATCGAAAAACATGGCGCGGTCAAAGGCGTCTGGCTCGCCGCGCGCCGCCTCGCGCGTTGCCACCCCGTGAAGTGGCTGGGCGGCGGCGGTTCCGGCTTCGATCCCGTCCCCGACAATTGCACCCATCACAAGTGATCCCCCGCGAATGAACAACTCGAAGCCGGATGGCGTGAACCTGATCGCGGCGATGCTGCTTTGCCTCGCCGTCATGGTGGGCTGGCAGTATTTCTTCGTGGCGCCGCAGGTCGAAGCACAACGCAAGGCAGCCGCCGAGCGCGCCGCCCAACAGCCGACAGCGCCAACGCCGACGGCCCCCACAGCTCCGGGCGCGCCGCCTCTCAGCCCCGCAACACTCACCCCCGGTCAGACGATCCCGCTCGAAACCGCGTTGAAAACCGGCGGTGAGCGCGTCGCGTTCGACAACCCGAAGGTCGACGGCTCGATCAGATTGACGGGCGCCCAGATCGACTATCTGCGCCTGAAAGACTACCGCGCGACCGTCGATCCGAAGAGCGCCGAGATCGTCTTTCTCACGCCGCACGGCACCGACATTGCGACCTTCGCCGAGATCGGATGGACGCGCGCGCCCGGCTCGGCGACGGTCCTGCCGGACTCCAAAACCGTCTGGACGCTCGAATCCGGCGCCAAGCTGACGCCGGAAACACCGGTGACACTCGCCTGGGACAACGGTCAGGGCCTCATCTTCAAGCGCCGCATTGCGCTTGACGAGAACTACATGTTCACGATCACCGACACGGTCGAGAACCGCGCCGGCGCACCAGTCACTCTTTACCCGTACGCCGTCGTCGCGCGCGAGGGCGAACCGAAACACGCGGCGAACTGGATCCTGCACGAAGGTCTGTTCGGCGTTTTGGGCGGACGGCTTCAGGACGCGACCACCTACGCCGAGATGCGCGACTACGAGGCGAAGGAACTAAAACTCGACAGCACAGGCGGCTGGGTCGGCATCACGGACCATTATTGGATGGCGACGCTGATCCCGCCGCAGAACGAGCAGTTCGCCGGCCGTTTCTCGCTCTCGCCCGACAACGGCAAGGAAGTCTTCCGCGCCGACTATCTGTTGGCCGCGCGTAACATCCCGGCTGGCGGCGCCGTCACCGTCACGCACAATCTCTACGCCGGCGCCAAGGTCGTCTCGCTGATCGAAGGCTACCAGGAAAAGCTCGGTATCTTCCGCTTCGACATGACGATCGACTGGGGTTGGTTCTCGATCATCACCTATTGGATGTTCAAGGGTCTCGACGCCATCAACCACCTCGTGGGCAATTTCGGCGTCGCGATCATCCTGCTCACGATCTTCATCAAGTTCCTTTTCTTCCCCTTGGCCAACCGCTCCTACGAGTCGATGGCAAAGATGAAGAAGGTCCAACCGCAAATGAAGGAGATTCAGGAGCGCTTCAAGGAAGACCGCATGAAGCAGCAACAGGAGTTGGCCGCGCTCTTCAAGCGCGAAAAGGTCAATCCAATGATGGGCTGCCTTCCCATCCTGATCCAAATCCCGGTCTTCTTTTCGCTCTACAAGGTCCTTTTCGTGACGATCGAAATGCGTCACGCGCCGTTCTTCGGCTGGATCCAGGACTTGGCGGTCGCCGATCCGACGTCGATCTTCAATCTCTTCGGCCTACTGCCCTATGCGTTGCCGACCTGGCTGCACGTCGGCGTATGGCCCGTGCTTATGGGCATCACGATGTGGCTCCAGACCAAGATGAACCCGCCGGCGACCGATCCGGTCCAACAGCAGATGATGGTGATGATGCCGCCGGTCTTCACCTATCTGATGGCGCAGTTCCCCGCGGGCCTCGTCATCTATTGGACCGCGAACAACGTGCTCTCGATCCTTCAGCAATACGTCATCATGCGCCGCATGAAGGTACCGATCGAGTTCAACTTCAAATGGCCCTCCTGGCTCGGGAAAAAGCCTGATAAAGCGCCGGGCGCATGACCGCGGAACAAGCGGGCATCAGCAAGGCGGCCCTGCGCCGCGCTCAGCTTCTGTTCGCGCAGGAATGCAAGTTCCTGCGCCCGGTCGGAAAGTTCGCCGATCTGCCGCCGACGACGCTGCCCGAGATCGCCTTCGCTGGCCGCTCGAATGTCGGCAAGTCGAGTCTTGTGAACGCGCTGGTGAATCGCAAGACGCTGGCCCGCGTGTCGAACACGCCGGGCCGGACGCGCGAAATCATCCTGTTCGACCTCGCGGGCCGTCTGACCATCGCCGATCTTCCGGGCTACGGCTTCGCGCGCGTGCCCAAAGCGATGGCCGCGGAATGGCGCCGCCTGATCGAAGCCTATCTGCGCGGCCGCCCGCAACTTCGTCGCGTCTGCCTGCTGATCGACGCGCGCCACGGCGCGCAGGAAAACGACCGCACGATGATGGACATTCTGGACGAAGCCGCAGCCTCCTTCGTCCTTGTCCTGACCAAGACCGACAAACTGAAAGCTGCCGAACGCGTCAAGGCTGTTAACGACGCCGAGGCGCAAGCCCGCGCGCACACCGCCGCGCACCCCGAAATTTTCGCGACCTCCGCCGAGACCGGCGCGGGCTTGGCCGAACTGCGCGCCCATCTCGCCGCGCTCGCCGAAACGGGTTATAAGGCCGCCGCACACGGAAGGCGCGGATGAGTTCGGGCGAAGAGAACCCATTTCAGGGCAAAGACGAACGGGTCGCCAATCTGCGCCAGCTCGCGAAGTGGCGTGCGACCGCCCGCGTCCTGACGGAAGCCCTGCCCCACATTCTGCGTTACGACCAAAAGACGGTCGTCGTGAAGTACGGCGGCAACGCGATGGGCGAAGAAGGCGTCGCCGAGCATTTCGCGCAAGACGTCGTGCTGATGCGCCAGACCGGCATCGACCCCGTGATCGTCCACGGCGGCGGACCGCAGATCGGCGCAATGCTGAAGCGTCTCGAGATCAAATCGTCGTTCATCGACGGCTTGCGCGTGACCGATCAGGCGGCGATCGACGTCGTCGAAATGGTACTCACCGGAACGATCAACAAGCAGATCGTGACCGCGATCAACAGCGCGGGCGGCCGCGCCGTCGGCGTCTCGGGCAAGGACGGTCAGCTCATCGTCGCCAAGAAGCTGGTGCGCACCCGCAAGAACCCCGAAACCGGCGCGACGGAGACGGTCGATCTCGGCTTCGTCGGCGAACCCGAAAAGGTCAACACCGAGGTTCTGCAGTCGATCGTGCGCTCCGACATGATCGCCGTGATCGCACCCATCGGCATCGGCGAGAAGGGCGAGACCTACAACATCAACGCCGACACGGTGGCGGGCGCGGTGGCCGGGGCGCTGAACGCCGACCGTATGCTGCTGCTGACCGACGTCCCGGGTGTCATGGACCGCAACGGCAACTTGATCGAGAGCCTAACCACAACCGAAGCGCGCGCATTAATCGCCGACGGCACGATTTCGGGCGGTATGATTCCCAAGGTCGAAACGTGTATTGATGCCGTGGAACGCGGCGTGTCGGCGGCTGTCATTCTCGACGGTCGCATACAGCACGTTATTCTGATCGAGTTGTTCACCGAGCATGGTGCGGGCACCATGATCACGCGCGGCTGACGGGCCAAGGGTACGAAGTGTCGGCGAATTTGTTGCGGCACATTCCAGTGTTGACGGTTGCGGCGTTGCTCGCGGCCGCGACCGTCGCATTCGCCCAAGACGAAACCCCACCTGAGGAAACACCGCCGGCATCGTCGGGGCCAGCGCGTCCCATCATTCTGCCGATGACGCCGGGCAGCACGTTGAACAAGCAGCTGCCCCAGCAAACAACGCCGAAGCCAAGTTCACCCCGCCCCCGCATCATCACCGCGCCCGGCGCGCCGGCGGTACCCACGACCGGCATGCCGGCGCGTGGCACATCCCCGGCGATTGCCGCGCCCGAGCGGCCGCGCAACGCGACCAACGACTATCTGTTCTGCAATCGCACGTCCTATGCCGCCTCGATCGCCGTCGGCATCCGCAACGGCGGCCTGTGGTTGACGCGCGGCTGGTGGACGGTGCCGGCCGGCGAATGCAAAGTCGTGGTCAAAGGCCCGCTGACGCAGAACACCTACTACGTCTTCGCCCGCTCGTCGTTTGCCCACACCGGCTCCGTACGCACCTGGGGCGGCACGCAGACGCTCTGCATCGGCAACGGCGCCTTCCAAGCAACGAGCGACGGCAGCGATGAATGCAGCGCCGGCTACGACCCGCAGGGATTCGCCAAGATCGAAACCGACGGCAAGGCCGCTTGGACCACGACGCTGTCGGAAGGCTCAAACTTCAAGACCATGGACCAAGCCCGCATCGCGGGCCTGCAGCGCCTGCTCTACGATCTGGGCCGCTTCGACGGTTCGATCGATGGTGTCGCCGGTCCGAAGTTCAACGAGGCGCTGACCCAGGCACGCACCGAACTCGGCGTCGGTCCAGCCGACAGCGCGGGACTCTACGCGAGACTGCTTGCGGAGGCGACGAAGACGCAGGCCGGCGCGGGCCTGACCTTCTGCAACCGGACGCAAGACGTCATCTGGACGGCGCTCGGCCAGGACTATCAGAGCAAGAAGGAAAGCAAGGGCTGGTGGCGCCTGCAGCCCGGCCAGTGTGCAAAAGTCATAAAGGACCGCCTCGACGACCGCACGATGTACGGCTTCGGCGTGGCCGACCGCGTTGAAGGCGTGCCGGAAACCTGGGGCGGGACGGAGCAGTTCTGCACCAAGGACTCGAGCTTCGAGATCGACGACGTCACCGACTGCGCAGGCCGCGGCTTCACCTCGACCGGTTTCATGAAGATCGAAACCGCCGGCCGCGCGGGTCTAACGTTCGAGTTCGCGCCGCGCCGCGCCGAGGTCCGCCAGGAATAGCCGGCTTCAGCCGTTGATCCCGAAGAAGCCCAAGTGCCAGGCCATCTCCTCTGCTGGCAGCGGAAAGTGGACGCCTTCGCGCGCCATCAGGATCTTGCCGCTCGGCAAATGCGCGACCGCCGTCTGAACCTTGACCGCCGTGCGCATGGAAAGTTTCGCCCGCCACACGAGCGCTGTGATCGCCTTACCCGACTGACTGATCAGCACACGCTCGACGATCGTCTTCGGCACACCCGCGAGCGCCGACAGCGCAAACACAACCGCGCGCCGGTCGCCACCGTCGGCCGCCGTCAGAACGAACTCGTCGTCAAGCTTGCCTTGCGCCTGCGCCTCTTGAACGAGCGCCTGCGCCTTGGCGTCGGCCGACTGGCCGTCATCCGCCAAGCCCTCCGCCTCCAACCGCTCGCGCACCCTTTTGTTCAGGTGCACGGCCGTCTCTTCGTCGAGCCCGCTGCGCTGGCAGAGTACGCTTAAGAGCGCTGAACCGACGAAGCCCGCGATGCGCCGCACCGCGCGGACCGAAAGGTCGGCGCGCATCACGATGGGCTGATGCCATGCCTCGATCGCAGCGGCGTGCTCGATGATCTTGTCGAGCGCCTCTTCGCGAATTTGCGCATTCGGATTGGCGAGCAGCGCCGCGACAGCCGAAACGTCGAGGCTCGCCACGATCGCATCCGCGACAGGCGCGTTGACGCTGGCGCGCCGTGCGATCGCAGCCAGCGTGCCTTCGACGCGCGCGCCCGCGATGATTTCGATGAGGTCGTCGTCCGACAACAGCGGCGAGTACTCGAGCACAGGCGCGCTGACGATCAACTCCACGTCCTGCGCCAGTTGCTTGACGATGTGCGCAGGCACACGGTCCGAGGACTTGATCTCCTCAGCCAAAATCGCGCGCACGCGCGGCAGGCTATCGCGCGCAAGCCGCTCCATCACCTCGATCGCGAGATCGCGCACGCGATGCGTTTCGTCGACTTCCATGCCCGGCAGCAAGCGGCCGATCTTGCGCGCGAGCTCGCAGCGCACCTCGTCGTCGCCGTCGCCGGTCAGGACTTTGTTGGCCTGATGCGGCGTTGCGGGGTTGCCGGCCACCATACGGCGCACATCGGCTTCCTCGTCGCCTGCCAGGAAGTAGAGAATTTCGGGCTCGACGTCCGGCCGTCCGGCCAAGAAGCGGCGCGCCTTCAGCGCGTGCGACTCGAGCGCCGCCCGCGCCTCCTCGTAGGACATTTTGCTTTGACCGGGCTCTTGGCCGGAAAGCTTGCTGATCAGCCGCTTGAGCATGACCTCACCTCTTGCGATGGTCGGGCCAAGGCGACGCGATTGTACCCTTCGCGCTTGGCTTCATGGAGCGCGCATGCGGCGCGCCCGAACAAATCTTCCAGTGTTTCTCCGCCCTCGGGCGTCGCGACCGCGCAGCCGCCGGAAACAGTGATCCCGCGCGCCGCAGCGATCAGTCCTCGGCAGAATTCCTGCGCCCGCAGCAACGGATCGGACCATGCGTCGCAAATGACCGCAAACGAATCCTCGTCCAGCCGGCCGGCGAGTTCGCGCTCGGTGCAACCGCGCCCAAGCGACCGCCCGATGGATGCCAAAAACTCGTCGGACCTTTCGCTTGCGTCGTCCAACTGATCGCAGTCGAACACGACGAGCGAAAGCTCACGCCCGCCACGCGCGGCCGCAGCCAACCGCCGGCTCGCTTCGCTCATGAACGTCCGACGGTTAAGCAACCCGCTCTGCGCGTCGATTCGCGACTGAGCTCCCGCCTTCAACGACTCGGCCAGGGCCAGCGCAATGCCCAGATGCGGCGCCACCGCCTCGATCAACGCATGCTCCTCGGCGCCGTAAGGCCCCTTCGCCGCCCGCCGCATGAGCCGTAACGTTCCGTTCGGCTTTCCGCGATAGCTGGTTGCCGCCTCGTATACATGCGCAAGACCCGGACATGCGGCCCCGACGCCGACCGTTTCGTCCGCGCCCGGCGCTTGTATCGCCACAGCGTCCGAGTCTGTCGCGCCGGCAAACGCGTCGGCTGCCGCAAGGATCATGCGCCGCGGCTCGATCTGCGCCCGCACGGCCGAGACGATGGCGTTGATCAGCTCTTCGCGCTTCTTGATTTGCGCCGCCGCGCGCTCGGCCAGCCGCTGCCGCGTCACGTCGCGCGCGACCCCGCGCGTTCCGCACCACATCCCGCGGCTGTCGACGACCGGCATCGCCGTCACCTCAAGGCACGCGTCCGCACCCGCCTTCGCCGCGATCCACATCTCGTGACCGTCGACGCGCACGCGCGTGGCGAACGCAGCTGCCGCGGCGCCGAAGACTGCAGACGCAGTGGCGCCGTGCAATTCCGCCGCAGCAAAGCCCGCGATGCCGCAGGGCGACACCCACGTGAACTGCCCTTGGGCATTGGTCTCGAACGCAAGATCACTAAAGCAGAGCGCAAGATCGCGAAACAGATCGCGCGAGGCGGCAAGCCCCGCAATCAGATTGCTCTCAAGGGTCGCCTCGCGGCCGACGCAAAGCACCAGCCCCTCCGGCATGGGCAAGAATGTAAACTCGAACGACCGCGCGCCATCCTGCGTTGGCAAAGACACTCGATGCGCTTGGGCGGCGTTCTTGAACCGCGTGTCGACAACGAGCGCACGCAACGCAGGAGCCAGCCCGCCGCGCTCGGTCAACGTCTCAGCCGCCGCATTTGCCAGCATCAGCACGCCGTCGGCGCGCGCCAGAAACGCCGGCGTCGACGAAGCGCGCACCTGCGCCGCGCCCCACGCCGAGGCGTCCCAAGACTCTTGAACCGCTGCCGGCGCCGCGCCGCGCATCAGTCACCCCCAACTGGGCACCCACCGTTCTGGTGTGGCCCCAAGGAACGAAAATAGGCCGCCGCCGCTTAACTTCGGCCTGCCCAGCTTGGTTAAAGTTTGGTTGCGATCGGGCGGGCGATGACGCATCTTCGCGCCCGCTCATGACCGAAACCGCCGCAGACGCCCCGGACTTCACGGAAATCGACGTCTGGGTCTTCGACTTGGACAACACACTTTACGCGCCGTCCTGCAATCTGTTCGCCCAGATCGACGTCAAAATGCGCGCCTTCATCGGCGAGCTTTTGGGCATCGACGGCGACGAGGCCTACCGCCTGCAGAAGCAGTACTACCGTGATCACGGCACGACGCTCGCGGGCCTGATGGCGATCCACGGCGTGGAGCCTGAGCGCTTTCTCGACTTCGTGCACAACATCGACGTTTCCGTCGTGCCGCCGAACCCCGATCTTGCCGCGGCGCTGGAGCGCCTGCCCGGCCGCCGGCTCGTGTTCACGAACGGAACCGTCGCCCACGCGACACGCGTTCTGACCCAAATCGGCATCCACGATCACGTCGAAGACATATTCGACATCGTGCACGCCGACTTCATCCCGAAACCCAAGCAAGAGACGTTCGAGCGTTTCGTCCGCAATCATGCGATCGAGCCCGCGCGCGCCGCGATGTTCGAAGACCTCGACCGCAACTTGGCGCCCGCGCACGCCCTGGGCATGACGACCGTGCTCGTGCGCGACGTGAACGGCCACGCCGACCCGGCCGTGCGCGGCTGGGGCGATGCGCCGCACGATGCGGAGCACGTGCACTATCGCACCGACGACCTCGCGAAGTTCCTCTCGACCATTCGCCTCCGGAGCCCCTGATGAGCAAGCTGCAAGCCACGATCGACGAAGCCTGGGAAAGCCGCGACACGATCGCGCCCACAACTCAAGGCCCGTTGCGCAAGGCGGTCGAGGAAACCCTTGCGGCGTTGGATGCCGGCGAGTTCCGCGTCGCTGAGAAGGTCGGCGGCGAATGGCACACGCATCAATGGATAAAGAAGGCGGTGCTGTTGTCGTTCCGCTTGAACCCGATGGAGTCGATCGCAGGCGGCCCGGGTGGCGCGCACTGGTACGACAAAGTGCCGTCGAAATTCGCGAAGTGGTCGGCCGATGACTTCGCGCGCGCAGGCTTCCGCGCAGTGCCGGGCGCGATCGTCCGTCATTCGGCCTACATCGCGCGCGGCGCCGTCTTGATGCCGAGCTTCGTGAACATCGGCGCGCACGTCGGCGAAGGTACGATGATCGACACCTGGGCGACCGTCGGCTCCTGCGCGCAAGTCGGCAAAAACTGTCACATCTCTGGCGGCACGGGCTTGGGCGGCGTGCTTGAGCCGCTGCAGGCGAACCCTGTGATCATCGAGGACAATTGCTTCATTGGCGCCCGCGCCGAGGTCGCCGAAGGCGTGATCGTCGGCGAAGGCGCGGTGATCGGCATGGGCGTCTTCATCGGCCAGTCGACGAAGATCGTCGATCGTCATACCGGCCAAATCCATATGGGCCGCGTGCCCCCCTATTCGGTCGTGGTCGCAGGCAGCCTGCCCCAAGGCCCCGACCGCCCGTCGCTTTACTGCGCGGTCATCGTCAAAACGGTCGACGAACGCACCCGCTCGAAGACAAGCATCAACGAGCTCTTGCGCGACTAAGGGCGCATCAAACCCGGCAACCCGTCGATGCTTTCCGCATTCGAGGTGTAGCGCCGCTCCGCCCATTCGTCACGCGTGCGGTGATCGATCGCGCGTTTCAGTTGATCGCGCTCGGACTTGAATTCGTAGAACGGCACACCCCAGCCGCAGCTGTCGGCGACGCGCTCGACGTCGATGAACACGATATTGCGCGCCCGCTCGAACCCCGGAAAGTGCGCCAACTCCACGTCGAATCCCGGCTCGTCGAACTGCATCACCCGCGCCTTGCCATAGAGGCGCAAAATCATCGCCGGTCCCTCGAACGCGCAGAACATGATCGTGACGCGACCGTTCTCACGCACATGCGCAACCGTCTCGATCCCCGATCCGCCGAGATCGGCGTAAGCGACGCGGCGCGGCGAAACGATGCGAAAACTGTTGTAGCCCTTTGGGCTGACGTTCACGTGCCCATCGCCCGACAACGGCGCCGTCGCGACGAAGAACATCTTCTGATTGCCGATGAACGCGGCCAGCTTGTCGTCGATCGCGTCATACGTCTTGCCCATGTTCCACCTTCAAATTCCGCGCGTGCGGCAACCGTTTGCATGTTTCCCGCAAAGACGCAAAGCCACAAAGAGGCAGTTATTGTCGGGCGCCGCACGCGCCTGCCTCGCGTTCGAATGGCGCTTCGCGCCGAATGAATGACTCTGCCACTTGTGCCTTTGCGTCTTTGCGGGAAACGAAAAACCGTCCAAACTGCCGCCAACCACACCGGACATTTCACCCACAATGCACGACCCGAGACCCCCGGCCGAAAAGGCCGCCGCCCTGCTCAAAGCCCGCGGCGAGCGCATCGCTATCGCCGAATCGTCAGCCGGTGGATTGATTTCGGCAGCGCTGCTCGGTGTGCCCGGCGCGTCGGCCTACTTCACGGGCGGCGGCATCATCTACACCCCGCGCGCGCTGAAGACCTTGCTTGGCGTCGCGCGCGAAGACCTGAAGGATATGCGATCGTCGAGCGAACCCTACGCGGCCTTCCTCGCCGAAACCGTTCGCGCCAAACATCGCGTCGAATGGGGCCTTTCGGAAACAGGCGCGGCCGGTCCAACCGGCAACCCCTACGGCGATCCGCCCGGCCACACGTGCTTTGCCGTCGCAGGCCCCATGAACCTCGCCCGCACACTGCGCACCGGCAGCGCCGACCGCATCGCGAATATGTGGGCCTTCGCCGAGGCGTCCCTTGCACTCCTCGTCAGCGCGCTGGAACAACGGTCATAGGGGCGTCGAGCCGCTGACCTCGTACATGTGAAGCTTGCGGTCGCTGATCCCGAACGACGGCCACGCCGCGCGCCATTCGCCCAAATGCGGCGTCTTGAAGTGAAGCTGCAGCACATCCCTGTCGCGCCACACCTCGAACACATGCACGACATGGGGATCGAGCACATCGACCGAGTACGAGTACTGTAGGCACCCGTCCTCGGCGCGCGATGCGGTGATCATCCGCTCCATGATCCCGCGCGCCTCTTGAAGCTTGCTGGGTTCGATGCGGACCGTGCCGGCGACGATGATCATGCCGTTTTCCCCGCCGTGTTCATTTGCTCCAACATCGCAGGATCGATCCCCATCGCCTGCAAGAATGGCGCATAGACATTTGCCTGCGCCGCGCCCGTCGGCCCGACTGTGATGCCGCCGTCAACGACGAGCGCGTGACCGTTCACGAAGCGCGACCCGTCAGAGGTAAAAAAGAGCGCAGCTTCCGCGATGTCCTCCGGCAGCCCCGCCCTCGGGATCGGTTGCGCATTCTTAGCGGCATCGACGATCGCGCTGACCGTCTGATCGGCGACCTGCGTCGCAAGCCCGATCCCCTTGGCGAAGATCGGCGTTGCGATCAAACCGGGGCAGATGCAATTGACGCGGATGTTGAGTGGCCCGAGCTGCGCCGCTGCCACTCTCGTCATGTGCACGATGGACGCCTTCGCCATCGAGTAGAGCAGCGGCCCGAATCCATTCTGCAACCCGGCGATCGAGGCGGTCGAGACGATCGAGCCACCGCCCTGCGCGCGCATCAGAGGCACCGCGTGCTTGATCCCGAACAGGGCCGCCCGCACGTGCAGATGCATGACGGAATCGAAACTCTCCGCCGTCACCGTCTCAGCATTCTCCAGCGGTCCCGGCGTCCCGGCGTTGTTGAAAAGGCAATCAAGCCGCCCGAACGACGACACCGCGAGATCGATCGCCGCCTTGACGTCACCCTCCCGGTTCACGTCGCAACGTACATAGCGCAGCGCTTTGCCGTGCTGTTCCTGAAGCCGCGCCCCCTTATCATCTTGGATGTCGGCGGCGACGACCTTGGCCCCTTCTTTCACGAAGAGATCGACGGTTCCCCGGCCGATACCGGAGGCCGCCCCCGTGATGACCGCTACTTTTCCATCCAGCCGTCCCGCCATGACGCATTCCTCGTTGTTAATCGATCGCTGCTTTGATTGACCCTGCGAAGCCCCCGGTTCTAAATCGCCGCCATGGAAACACAAGCACGCGCGCGCCTCACGGACCCTCTGCCTCTGGCGCAGGATCTCATCCGCTGTCGTAGCGTCACCCCTGACGACGCCGGCGCCTTGGCGGTGCTTGAGCGCGCGTTGCGTGCGCTCGGCTTCACCTGCACGCGCCTTGCGTTCGACGGCGGCGGCCCGCGCATCGAAAATCTCTACGCGCGCCTCGGCACCGCCGCGCCGAACTTCTGCTTCGCAGGCCACACCGACGTCGTGCCGCCAGGCGAGACGAAGGCGTGGCGCTTCGACCCGTTCACCGCGACGATTGAGGACGGCACGCTGTACGGCCGCGGCGCCGCCGACATGAAGAGCGCGATCGCAGCCTTCGTCGCCGCCGTGGCGCGGTCGGCAGAGCGCCACGGCAACCGCGGCTCGATCAGCCTGTTGATCACCGGCGATGAAGAAGGTCCCGCCGTTGACGGCACGAAGCGCGTGCTCGATTGGTTGAAGGAGAAGGGCGAACGCCTCGACCATTGCATCGTCGGCGAGCCGACGTCGGACACTCACGCCGGCGATACCGTAAAGATCGGCCGTCGCGGAAGCTTGACCGGACGCTTGACCGTCAAAGGTGTCCAAGGTCACGTCGGCTATCCTGAACGCGCCAAGAACCCGATCCCGGGCCTCGTCGCCGTGTTGCAGCGCCTGACCGCCCGCAAGCTCGACACCGGCACCGACCACTTCCAAGCCTCGAATCTCGAAGTCACGACCGTCGACGTCGGCAACCCGGCGACGAATGTGATCCCGGCCGAAGCTCGCGCGACATTCAACATCCGCTTCAATACCGAACAGAACGCCGAAGCGCTCGAAGCGTGGATCAACGGCGAATGCGCCGCAGCGCTCTCGCCCTTGGCGCTGCACCACGACATCAAGTTCGAACGCGGCGCCCATCCGTTTCTGACGCAGCAGGGTCCGTTCACGAAACTGCTGGGCGAGGCGATCGCAAAGGTCACGGGCGCGGCCCCGAAGTTCTCGACCACGGGCGGCACCTCCGATGCGCGCTTCATCCATCACCACTGCCCGGTCGCCGAGATCGGACTTGCCGGCACAACGATGCACAAGACCGACGAGCGCGTGAGCCTGTCCGATCTCGAGCGGTTGACCCGCATCTACGAAGCGATCCTCGACGCCTATTTCGCAAAGGGCGCGGCATGACCGTCGACCTCGCCTATATGCGCCGCTCGGTCGACGCCGCGTTCGATCTCGTCACCCGCAATCCGCGCGCATGGGAAAAGTTCGACCTGACGGTGGAGGGTTTTTATCGCTCCTTCGCGGCCTTTCTCATCATCGCGCCGATAAACATCGCAACCGATGCGATCGTCGTGCGGCTCGCCGCGGCCGAACGCATCCGTCAAAACAAACCGGCGGGCGAGGCCGTCTACTACATGAGCGATGCCGTCTTCTCGACCGTCGCGCTTTGCATTCAGTGGCTGCTGTTCCCGATCGCAATGCTGTTCCTGCTGCGCTTCTTGGGCTACGCGCAGCGGTACGCGGCGCTCGTCATCGCCCACAATTGGGGCTCGGTCGTCGTTTGGCTGTTCAACCTGCCGGCGTTTTTGCTGTTCGCGGCCGGCATCATCACGTCGAACCAAGCGATTGACATAAACCTCATCGTCTTAGGGCTTACGCTCTACTACCGCTTCTACATCGCCCAGACGGCGCTGGGCGCTCCTTGGACGCTGGCGGCCGGCATCACCATGATCGACTTCCTGCTGCAAGCGAATTACCTGTTCGCCTTGTCGAGGATCGCAGGCCTCTGGCTGCCCGCATGAGCGACGCGCCGATCGCGATTTTCGACTCAGGCGTCGGCGGCCTCACCGTCGCCGCTGCGATCGCCAAACGCCTGCCGAACGAGCGCCTCGTCTATCTGGGTGACACCGCGCGTCTGCCCTATGGCACCAAGAGCGCCGACACTGTCACCCGCTACGCGGTGCAAGCGACACGCGCCTTGATGCGCTTCGAACCGAAGATGGTCGTCATCGCCTGCAACACGGCTTCGGCCGTCGCGCTGCCCGTTCTCACCGCAGCCTACGCACCACTGCCCGTCGTCGGCGTCGTCGAACCCGGCGCCCGCGCGGCAGTGGACGCCAGCCGCGGCGGCGCCATCGCCGTCATCGCGACCGAAGGCACCGTCAAAGGCGGCGCCTATGTCCGCGCTATCCACGCATTGAAGCCCACCGCCACCGTCGTGCAGCGCGCCTGTCCGCTGTTCGTCAGCCTCGCCGAGGAGGGCTGGACCGAAGGCCAAGTGGCCGACCTCACCGCCGAGCGCTACCTGACCGATCTGTTCGCCGCCGAAGACGCACCCGACACGCTGGTGCTGGGCTGCACGCACTTCCCAGTGCTGCGCGGACCGATCACGAAAGCCGCAGGCGGCACCGTACGCCTTGTCGACAGCGCCGCCACCACGGCGAAAGAGGTCGACCGCATCCTGGAAACCAGCGGCACAAAACGCACCGCATCACCAGCCCCACCGAAATTCCTGGCGACCGACGCCCCCGAACGCTTCGCCCGCGTCGGCTCCCGCTTCTTCGGCGCCGAGATCGCGCCCGACCAAGTCGAACTCACCGACATCGCGCCATAGGATCAATAGTCCACGCGAACCAAATAGAGCCCGTCGGCAGGCGCGACCGGTCCGCACGCCGAACGGTCGCGCGCTTCGAGCGCCTCGCGCACTTCGACCGGCCGCCATTTGCCGGTGCCCACCTGCTTCAGCGTTCCGACCATCGAACGCACCTGATGATGCAGGAATGAGCGCGCCGATGCGCTGATCGTGATCTCCTCGCCGTGCCGCGCGACGCGCAAGACGTCGAGCGTCTTGACCGGTGACTTCGCTTGACACTCCGCCGCGCGAAACGTCGTGAAGTCATGATGCCCGACGAGGTACTGCGCCGCCGCGTGCATCGCCTCCGCATCAAGGTCGGCCTGCACCTGCCATGCGCGGCCCGCATCCAGCGTCAACGGTGCCCGCCGATTGACGATTCGATAGAGATAATGACGCGCCTTCGCCTGAAACCGTGCATGAAAATCGTCGGCCGCGATCACAGCCTCGAGCACCGCAATCGGATGCGGCCGCAAATGCGCATTCAGCGCATCGCGCATCTTGTCCGGCGCAAGCACCTTCACGATGTCCGCATGCGCCACCTGGCCGAACGCATGCACGCCCGCGTCCGTCCGCCCAGCCGCCGCGATCGTGACCGCCTCACCCGTGAGCTTCAGGATTGCCTGCTCGACGCAGGCTTGCACGGACGGCCCGTTGTCCTGCCGCTGCCAGCCGGAAAACGGCGCGCCGTCATATTCGATCGTGAGCTTCCAACGCGCCATCGCTCAGACCAGCACGCTGCCGGCCGGCAGCGCAAACCCGCGCAAGAATTCGGCAACACCTTGCGCACCGCGGCCCGCACGCTGCAGCTCTTCGATCGCAACCGCCCCCTCGCCGCACGCAACGACGAGCGGCGCACCAATCACGGCGCCCGGCGCACCGCGCCCCGGCGCAAGCGCCACGCGAAGAATCTTTAACCGCGCCTCGCCCGCCATCGCCCACGCGCCAGGCGCTGGGTTCAGCCCATGAATGTGCCTGAGCACCGCGTGCGCCGGCTTCGACCAATCGATGCGCGCCTCCTCGGGCAGAATCTTCTTCGCATACGTAACGCCGTCGGCCGCCTGTGCCGCCTCGCGCGCCTCGCCCTTGGCCAAGCGATCCAGCGCCCGCACCATCAGCGAAGCACCTTCGCGCGCGAGCACATCCTGCAAGTCGCCCGTCGTCGTGCGATCATCAACGGCGACGCGAAACGTGTCGAGCACAGGCCCTGTATCGAGACCCTCCTCCATCCGCATCACCATAACGCCGGTCTCGCCATCACCCGCCATGATCGCGCGATGAATCGGCGCCGCCCCGCGCCAACGCGGCAGCAACGACGCATGCAGATTGAAACAGCCAAGCCGCGGCGCCGCGAGCACAGCCTTCGGCAGCAACAACCCGTAGGCCACGACAACCGCCGCATCGAGCCTTAGCGCCGCAAACGCGGCCTGCTCCTCCGCACCCTTGAGACTTAGCGGCGTGCGCACGGCGAGGCGATGCGCCTCCGCCGCCGCCTGCACGGCCGACGGCTGCAACTTGTGCCCGCGCCCGGACGGCCGCGGCGGTTGCGAATAAACGGCCGTGACCTCGTGCCCGGCCGCGATCAGCGCCTCGAGCGTCGGCACCGCAAACGGCGGCGTTCCCATGAAGGCAAGACGCAAGCGGTTTGGCACGCGCTAGCCGACCGTCTCGCGCTTCCGCGACTTCTGAAGCTTCTTCAGCATCATCTCGCGCTTCAACCGCGACAGATGGTCGATGAAGAGCACCCCTTCGAGATGATCCATCTCGTGCTGGATGCACACCGCGAGCATGCCCTCGCAATCGATCTCTTGGCGCTTCCCGTGATAGTCGAGATAGCGCACCTTCACGCGCGCCGGCCGCTCGACCTCGTCGTAGAGATCGGGCACGGAGAGACACCCTTCCTCGCACAGGACGAGATCGTCCGACGCCCACACGATCTCCGGATTCACGAAATACATCGGATCGGGATCGCGCTTCTCTTTTTTGGAGGACGCCTCCCCCTCTTCGTCGTCGCCGTCCGGCTCGTCCTTCGGCTTCCCGAGATCAATCACGATCACCCGCTTCGCGACGCCGATCTGGATCGCCGCCAGCCCGATCCCCGGCGCCGCGTACATCGTCTCCAGCATATCGTCCATGAGCCGGCGCAGTTCGTCCGTCACCTCCGAAACCGGTTCGGAGACCTGCTTCAACCGCGGGTCCGGAGCCACAAGAATAGGACGCAAAGCCATGGCTGGGAGGTAGGACACGGCGGCAAAACCGTCAAGGCAAAGCGTGGTGAACTGGCGGCTTTACATCGCCCGCCGTGCCGCAAACGCGGCCGCCAGCGTCCCTTCGTCGAGATAGTCGAGTTCGCCGCCGACGGGCACGCCGTGGGCGAGGCGGGTGACCGAAACGCCCAAGGGCGCGATCAGGTCGGTGACGTAGTGCGCGGTCGTCTGGCCTTCGACGGTGGCGTTGAGGCCCAGCACGACTTCGCGCACGCCGCCCGCCTTCACCCTCTCGACGAGCGCGCCGATCGAGAGCTGGTCGGGCCCACGCCCGTCGAGCGCCGAGAGCGTGCCGCCGAGCACGTGATAGCGCCCGCGAAACACGCCCGCGCGTTCGAGCGCCCAAAGGTCGGCCACGTCCTCGACAACGCAGATCACGGCCTCATCGCGCCGCGGGTCGGTGCACACGGCGCAAGGGTTCGCGGAATCGAGATTGCCGCATGTCGCGCATGATTTGATCGTGCGCCCCGCCTCTTCGAGTGCCGCGGCAAGCGGCTGTAGCAGTGTTTCCTTCTTCTTGATCAGCACCAGCGCTGCGCGCCGCGCCGAACGCGGACCCAACCCCGGCAGCCGCGCGAGCAGCTGCACCAGACGTTCGATCTCGGGCCCTGAGAGCGGCGCGGCCATGAACGCTAGAACTTCAACCCGGGCGGCAACGGCAATCCGCCGGTAACCTTCGCCATCTCGTCGCCCATCTTCGCGTCGACCTTCGTGCGCGCATCGTTGATCGCGGCGACGAGGAGGTCTTCGAGCATTCCCGCATCCTTCGGGTCGATCAGCGAGGGATCGATGCGCACGGCCTTGGCCATGCCCTTGCCATTGATCGTCACGCGCACCATGCCGCCGCCGGACTGGCCTTCGGCTTCGATCTGGTTGACGCGCTCTTGCGCTTCCTGAAAGCGCGCTTGCAACTGCTGCGCCTGCTTCATCAAGTCGCCGATGTTCTTCATGACCCCTCGCTGGTCTCGCTGTCGGTTTCGCTCGCGAATTCGTCGCGGTCGCGCACGGTGACGA
>JAEUML010000001.1 GCA_016792785.1 Alphaproteobacteria bacterium | reverse complement strand
AAGCGGGCAACGCCGCGCGCCTGTTCGGGCACGCGCAGCTTGCGCCCCAACAGGTCGAGGTCGGACGGCGTGCCGCGCGCGACGCCCGTCAGGTCGCGCCAGATCGTGTCGAGTGCGGCGTCGGCGTCCTTGCCCAACGGGGTGAAATACACGCGCGCGCGTTCGAGATGCGCGAGGCGGTAGTCGATGGGGCCGTCGAGCTTCAAAATGTCCATGCGCGCTTCGATCAGATCGATCGCGGGCACGAAGAGCTGGCGGTTGATGCCGTTCTCGTAGAGGTCGCGCGGGTGGCGGTTCGAAGTCGCGACGATCACGACGCCCGTGTCCATGAGCGCCGAAAAAAGGCGGCTCAAGATCATCGCATCAGCGATGTCGGAGACCTGGAACTCGTCGAAGCAGAGCAGCATCGCACGCTCGCGGATGTGGGCTGCGACGCGCGCGATCTCGTTGCCGGGGTCATTTTCGCGCCAGTGCTTTGCGCCGGCATGGACCTCGGCCATGAAGTCGTGGAAGTGCACGCGGCGCTTCGGCGCGAAGTCGACGTTCTCGACGAACATGTCCATGAGCATCGACTTGCCGCGGCCGACGGGGCCGTGGATGTAGAGCCCGCGCGGCGGGGCCGGTGCGCGGCCGAAGCCGAACAGCGATTTCTTGGCCGGTTCGTAAGCGTCGAGCTTCGTTGCCAGATCTTCGAGCGCCGCCGCGACGCGCTCCTGCGCCGCGTCGCCGGTCAGTTTTCCTTCGGCGACGAGCGCGCGATATCGTTCGGCGGGGTGCATCAATGACTTTTCAACATGGCAAGACGTCAAAGCCCTCATAAGCGGCGACAACCGGATCGGCGGTTACGAGGGTCAACCGCTCCACGATCGCTTGCGCGATAAGCATCCGGTCAAAGGGATCACGATGTCTGAGCGGAAGGTCGGCGGCGACGGCGGCATGGCCGAGCGCAATGTCGAGCATCGCGATGCCCGACTCGGCGACAGCCGACAAGAATGCCGACGGGCCACCGTCGAGGATCGATGCGATGGGTCTCTTCGCATGTTTGACCCAAAGCTCCCACGCGGTCGCGACACTGACGAAAACATCGTTGTCGGGATTGAAGATCGCGGCGCGCGCCGTGTGCCGGAGCTTTTCCGGCGCGAGCTTCGCCCAAACGAAGACATGCGAATCGAGCAGGAGTCGCATCAACGCCGCCGGGATTTCTTACGCTTGCTCAAGGGCGACTTGGTGTCCTCGGCAAAGCCGCGCCGCACTCCCTTCGGAAAGGGCTTTGCGATTGAGGCTTCGAAATCGGCCTCGATCTCTTTGTCCATCGCCTTCCAATCACGCCACCACTTGTCCCAATCGATGTCTTTGCTCTGAGGCGTGGCCCATTGACCGAGCTTGCGCGGCTCCTTCGTCTTTGCGGGAACCTCCGCGATCTGCGACAGCCTTGCCATCGGCTTGCCGTTCTTGGCGATGACGATTTCCTGCCCCGCCGCAGCTTCGTCGACGAGGCTGGAGAGGCGCGTCTTGGCTTCGTAGAGGTTGACCTGTTTCATCGGCGCATTGTGGCTGCCTTGACCAAGTTGGTCAAGCCAGTTGGTCAAGGTTGACCAACCGGTAACGACGGCCGAGATTCGGATGCGCCTCAAGAAGTTCCTGTGCCGCGCAACTCGGTCCGGCATAGAGTGTGGCGGCACGAAGCACTATCGGGTGCCAAGCCATGCGACCTGCCGCGTCATCGATTGTATCGCTCAGGACCTACGCGATTGCTTTGTTCACCGGGCTTTTGTGGGGGATTGCCAGCACCGCATTCATTGCCGCCGCCGTTGTCATCGTGAACGTCGTGAGAGTGGAGGGCTCCGTGGCGTTCAGCGATGCCCTGCGCCTCACGTTGGAGGCGGCGAGTTGGGCCGGCGTGGCCGCGAGCGTCCTCGCCGTGTTTCCCATCGGACCGATCGCAGGTATCGCCGGGTGGCTGATCTATCGCCGTGGCGTTGTCTCGCCCTGGGCTTTCGCAGGTGTCGGCGCGCTTTCGGCGGCGGTGGCACCCGTGATCGTCATCGCCGCTGCCGTCGACACGATGCGATATCCGGGTCCCAGCAACTACGCCGTCATCGACGAGAGTGCGTTGCCGTTGCTTGTTGCCGTGTTCGCAGCGCTTGGGGCGTTCAGCGGGTTCATGGCGGGGCGCGTGATCCGTCGCGGAAAGTCGCAGTCTACTTGATGCGCGTGTAGGTGCCGTCCATATGGGCACGGTGTCCGCAATACGAGCGGCAACCCTCTTCGATCTCGACGCGCATGTCGTCTCCGTCGGGAATGATGTTCATCCGGCAGAGCTCGTCGCCCGACTTGGCGTGGAAACGTAGGATGCCCTTGCCGGTTTGAACCAGATCGTCTTCTTCGAAGCCGCACTCGTGATGGTTCTCACCTGTTGCCCAAAGGTCGACCGCACCAACAGAACCGAAGCGAACGATACGAAGGCCGCCCGTGTTGCCCCGCGCGAACATGGCGTAGGCGTCGTGGACGTTCACCCGTTTCGCCAACTCTTGAAGGCGCACGTCGTAGAGGTGCTCGACACAGCCCAGCGGAACCGTTCCGCAGGCGTCACGTTCCGCGAGGAAGCGGCGCTGGCTTTCGACAAGCGCGGGGCGGTCTGCTGCCGATACCTCCTTGAGCGCCAGCGCATAGAGGCGCGCGAGCTGACGATCGGACCACTGTAGCTCTCTGTCGCTGCAAACGCGCTTTTCTGCAGCCGTCTGCGCCTTGCTGCAGTCGAACGACGGCTCCGCGCTGGCCATAGGGGTCAGCGCGAAAGCAACAATGGCGACCGCGGCAATGCGCATCTTCATTTCATCGTCGGGATGACGAAGCTTGAGCCTTCGCGGACGCCGCCTTTGGGCCAGCGGGTGGTGACGGTTTTGATCTTGGTGAAGAAGCGCACGCCTTCGGGGCCGTGCTGGTTCGCGTCGCCGAAGGCCGAGCGCTTCCAGCCGCCGAACGTGTGATAGGCGAGCGGCACGGGGATGGGCACGTTGATGCCGACCATGCCGACCTGAACCTTCGAGGCGAATTCGCGCGCGGCGTCGCCGTCGCGGGTGTAGATCGCGACACCGTTGCCGTATTGGTGTTTCGAGGGAAGGCTTGCCGCCTCTTCGAACGTTTTCGAGCGCGTGATCTGCAGCACGGGGCCGAAGATTTCTTCCTGATAGGTGCACATGTTCGGCGTCACCTTGTCGAACAGCGAGCCGCCGAGGAAGAAGCCCTTCTCGTAGCCCTGCAGGCGGAAGTCGCGGCCGTCAACGACGAGTTCGGCGCCTTCCTTTAGCCCCATGTCGATGTAGCCCTTCACCTTGTCGCGGTGTTCGCGGGTGACGAGCGGGCCGTAGTTCGCGTCCGGGTCGGTCGAGGGCGCGACCTTCAAGCTTTCGACGCGCGGCTTCAGGCGGCGGACGAGCTCGTCGCCGAGCTTGTCGGTGACGGGCACGGCGACGGAGATCGCCATGCAGCGCTCGCCGGCCGAGCCGTAGCCCGCGCCGATCAGATCGTCGACGACCTGATCGAGATCGGCGTCCGGCATGATGATCGCGTGGTTCTTCGCGCCGCCCATCGCCTGCACGCGTTTTCCGTGCGCGGTGCCGGTCATGTAGACGTATTCGGCGATCGCAGTGGAGCCCACGAATGAGACGGCCTTGATGTCGGGATCCTTCAGGATCGTGTCGACCGCTTCCTTGTCGCCGACGACGACGTTGAGCACACCGGCCGGACCGCCCGCTTCCATGAAGAGTTCGGCAAGACGGAGCGGGACGCTCGGGTCCTTTTCGCTGGGCTTGCATACGAACGTGTTGCCGCAAGCGATGGCCACGCCGAACATCCACATCGGGATCATGGCGGGGAAGTTGAACGGCGTGATGCCGGCGACGACGCCCAATGGTTGGCGCATCGAGTACATGTCGATGCCGGGGCCTGCGCCTTCCGTGTATTCGCCCTTCATCAGATGCGGGATGCCGCAGGCGAATTCGATGACTTCGAGGCCGCGCTGGATGTCGCCCTTCGAGTCGGCGATGACCTTGCCGTGCTCAGACGAAAGCATGGCGGCGAGTTCGTCCATGTTCTTTTCGACGAGCGTCTTGAAGTTGAACATGACGCGCGCGCGCTTTTGCGGATTCTGCGCGGACCATTCGGGGAAGGCGCGCTGAGCGGCTTCGACCGCGCTGCGCACTTCGGCGGCGGAGGCGAACGGCGTCTTCGCCTGAACCTCGCCCGTCGTCGGATTGTAGACGTCGCCGAAACGGCCCGACGTTCCCTTCACGTGACGCCCGTTGATGAAATGCGTCAGTTCCCGCACCATTTCGTCTCACTCCCAAGCTTTCAGGCGGGTGGTTTAGCACCGCGGCGGGCGCGGCTCCACCTCTGCTTGGCGCTCACGGAAACAAGTGCGGAACGAAGATCAGGGCGCCTATCGCGGCCGCCCCTAAGGCCGCGATCAGGACGGCTGCGGCGGCCACATCCTTGGCTTGTTTCACGAGCGGGTGGAACTCGGGCGAAGCGACGTCGCAGAGCAGTTCGAAGGCGGTGTTCAGCGCCTCCGCCGTCCAGACCATGACGATGGCCGCGATCAGCCACAGCCACTCGTCGCGCGGGATCGCGAACCAAAAGCCCGCCCCGACGACGGTGAGGGTCGCGGCGAGATGGATCCACGCGTTGTGCTGCGTGCGCAGCATCGCGGCTATGCCGGCGAAGGCGAACGTGAAGCTCTTCAAGCGGTCGGCAATCGAGAACGGCTTCGTCATCAGCGCTCGAGCGTGAGGCCGCCCAGGGCTTGCGAACGCCAGGTGCCGGGGCCGGCCGAATCGAAACGGGCCAGCACCACGTTACCCGGTCCGACGAAGACAAGCGCGGCGCCGCTTGCCGTCCAATAGCGAACGCCTGCGAAGTGGGGGTCGCAGTCGGGATCGAAACGCAATGCGTAGCCGACCTCGATGCGGGCGTTCGTCAGGCGGATGCTGCAGAGCGGTCCCGCGCCGTCGGCGACGACGCGCCAGGGGCCAAACATTTCCGAGACGTCGTCGGTGGGCGGGGTTGCACTTCCGACGGCGACCTCGGGAAGTTCGCGCGTCAGCATGAATGCCGGGGCTTGGCGGGGACCGATCCAGCGGCCGGTTTCCCGCTCGCGCAACCGCATCACGATGCGGCCGTCGACGGCAAGAAACAGCAACTCGTCCGCGTCGCGATCCCACTGCACCGGACGTGCGGCCATGTCGACGCCACGGCAGCGCGGACCTAAGCGCATTCGCTGGCCGCCGAACAGGCCATCGCCCAACAGATGGACGCGGCACACGGTGCCGCTTTCGAGGTTCGTGAGATACCAGGCCCCTAGAACGCCTTCGTCCGCCACGGGCGTGGGTGTCGGCAAAGGCGCGGGGAGCGGCGTGGGCACCGCGACGACCTTCACAGGCTCAAGCGCCGCGCCCGAGGCTGCGAGAAGTTTGCGGCTGCTGTCGGTGAGCGCGCAGGCAAGATCGGTCTCGCCAAGCGACGTGCATGAGATCGCGAAGGCCGAGGGGGCGAGAACGACGGCGCCTTGTGCTGACGATGTGAGGTCGGCGGCGACGACACGGCGCATGAGCTCGCCGCGAGCGTTGCGCGTGAAGCAGAGCATCGTCGCGCCCTGCAAGGCACAGGCCGGTTCGCCCGAGACCCTTTCTTCCAACGACACCGTTTCGCCCGCGCCGCGCGCGAACAGCGGCGTGCCGCGCCACACGCTCAGACGCCCGTTGCGGCCCTGCGCGGCGCAAGCGGCGTCACCCGACTTCAAGCGCACGCACGATGGCCGTCCTTCGATGCGGGCGCCCAGCGTCGTCCAGCCGCCGCTCACGCCGGCCGCGTCGGGCAGGAAGGCAACGAGTTCGCCGGTCGCCCCTCGCGCGAAGCAAGCGGCGCTCGCCCCGCCGACCAGGATGCATTTCGGGTCGGCGCTGAGCGCGCCGCCGAGGTCGCGCCAAGGCTCCCACGTTTTGCCGCCGCTCCAACGGCGCGACACGAGCTGGCCGCCTGCGCCGCGCGCAAAGCAGGCGATGCGGTCGCGACCGAGCGAAACGCACGACGCACGCGTCGGCTTCAGTTCGCCGCCGAGCGAAGCCCATTTGCTCCACGTGCTTCCGTTTAAATGGATGGTCGCCAGAACGCCCTTCGCGCTCGTCGCGAAGCAGTTGATGCCGCCGGGGCCGCGCACGACGCAACTTGGCGCCGCGGCAAGTTTACCGCCGAGGTCGTGCGGCGCGCTCCATTTGCCGCCGCTGCGATAGGCCCAAGCAAGGCTTCCCGCCGGCGTGCGCCAGAAGCAATCGATGCGGCTTGCGCCCCAGGTCACGCATTCCGCGGCCTCGCGCGCGGCGAAGGAGGAAATTTGGTCCCAAGCCCGCGCGTCCAAAGCGCCGGCGACGACGAGAGACAGCAACGCGAGAACACGCGAGAAGGCGCGCATGGTTCCTTCGACAGCCCAGACTTCCCGATCAGCCCCAAGTTCTACGCGTTCGTCACGCGCGGAACGACCACCCAATAGTCGAGGTCGAGAAGAATCGAGGGATCATATGATCCGTCGGCGGTCTTGTCCGGAAAATCAGCGCAAGCGCGGTCCTTCGCGGCGAGCGTGCGCAGGCGCAGGAAGCCCCAATCCTTGCGGGCATGATGCGCCGCTTTTTCCACCACTTGCGACCAGGAATAGATCGTGTCGCCCGCAAAGCATGGCGAAACGTGGCGGCCGGCGTTGATTCCTGCGACGAAGAGCGCGCTCTCGAAGCCGTTGTAGCTCAGGGCTCGCGCAACCGAGATGACGTGTCCGCCGTAGACGATGCGCTTGCCGAAGCGGCCCTTGGCCTCGGTGTGCGCATTGAAGTGGACGCGCGCAGTGTTGTGGTAGAGGCGCGTCGCCATCATGTGTTCGGCGTCTTCGACGGTCATGCCGTCGGCGTGGTCGAAGCGTTGACCGGCTTCGTAATCGTCGAAGAAGCGGGCGCCGCCGGTTTCACCGCGCTGCAAGCGGGGCAACGCCTCGGGCGCGAAGAGGTGAAGCGCGTCCGGCGTCACGGCTTTCGGCAAATCGGGGACATGGGCGGGTGGGACGGCGGCGTCCTTCGCGCGTTTGCGTACCATCACCCAGCGCGCATAGGTCAACACCATCTCGCCGCGCTGATTGAAACCGTTCGAGCGTACATAGACGATGCCGCTTTCGCGGTTTGCGTTCTCACGCGTGCCTAGGACCTCGGTCTTGGCGCTCAGCGTGTCACCGGCGAAGACGGGCTTCAAAAACCGGCAATCGGCGTAACCCAAATTCGCGATAGCGTTCAGCGAGACCTCGGGCACCGTCTTGCCGAAGACGGTGTGAAAGACGAGCAGGTCGTCGATCGGACTATGCGGGAGGCCCAAGCCGCGGGCGAACTCGGCCGAACTTTGCGTCGCGAAACGGGCGCCGTAGAGAGCGGTGTAGAGCGCCTGGTCGCCTTCGCCGAGCGTGCGCGGCGGGGCGTGGTGCAGAATTTGGCCGGCGCGGAAATCCTCGAAGAAATTTCCTGCGCCGGCAGAGGTCATGGCGGTCAAAGTGCCTTGCTATTTCTGCAAGGCCTTCAGGCCGTCGCGCGCTTCGGGTTGGTTCGGATTGATCGAGAGCGCGAGCTTGTAGGTGTCGATCGCGCGCTGCTTCTGGCCGCTGTCTTCGTAGAGGCGGCCCAGCACGCCCAGCATGTCGGCATCGCGCGGACGCAGGCGTGTCGCCGCTTCGCAATCGCTGATCGCGGATTTGAAGTTGCCGAGCCAGCTGTAGGACACGCAGCGCCCGTAATAGTAGTCGGCGTTGTTGTTCTTGAGCGCGATCGCTTTGCCGAACGCTTGGGCGGCGTCGGAATGCTGGTTCAGCGCCTGATAGGTGGCGCCCAGTTCGTAATACGCGACATCCATCTTGGGGTCGGCGGCGACGGCGGCGTTGTAATCCTCGACCGCCAGCTTGTACTGACGCGACGAGCGATAGGCCTTGCCGCGCATGTAGTAGGTCGGGGCAACCCATGTCTTCGGCAGACGGCCGGAGTTGATGACTTCCGTGAAGATGATGATCGCGGTCTTGTAGTCGCGCGCTTTGAGCGCGGCCAATGCCTTGTCGTGATTGGCCTTCCAATTGTAGCGCACAGGCGGATTGCCGCTCGACACGGGCGGCGTTCCCGCCGCGGGTTGCCCGGCGGGCGGCGTCGCCGGCTCAGCCAACGCAACGGATGCCGCCAGCGCGGCGCACACAATACCAATCACCAGTCGCTTCACGTCTTCGCTCCTCTCATCGGGCGCGCGGCCGATTCACACAACACTTCGGGTGCGCCTCTCCGGCGCACCCGCAAACTCACATGATCGCGGCTGAACCGCACTTGAACGGTCGGCCTCAACCGCCGGTCCGTTGCAGACCTTCGGTGGCGATCGGGTTGCCGGGCTCGACCGCCAGCAGGCGGCGATAGACCTCGGCCGCGCGCGGCTTGTTGCCGACCTGCTCGTTTGCCTGAGAGGTCGCGGTCAACAGGGCCTTGTTGCTCGGTTCCGCCGCCAGCGCCTTCTCGCAGTCGGGAAGCGCGCCCGCAAAGTCCTTGCGGTTGAACAGCATGATGCAGCGCGCGCTGCGGTACGAGGCGGCGTCGGGATCGACCTTGATCGCGGCGTCAAGATCGGCGAGCGCGGCGTCGTCCTGCTTCAATTCCAACGAGCAGGCGGCGCGCGAGAAATAGATATCGCCCTTCTGCACGAACTCCAGCGCCTTGGTGTAGTCCGCGTTCGCGGACGCGCAGTCGCCCTTCTTGCGATAGGCGTTGCCGCGGCCGAAATAGATGTTGCCCATCGCATCGGGCTGATCGGAGAACGCGCGGGAGTCGATGGCCTTCGTAAACAGTTCGATCGCGCGGTCGGGATCGTTGTTGTTCAGCGCTTCAGATGCCTGGTGCGGATATTTCTGCGCTTCGATTTTTTTGCGTGCCTGACGCTCCGACACGCCCTCGACCGCGAAGGCCGGCAGCGCGATCGCCGCAACCATCGTCATCATTCCGAGGAAGGCCAAAATCCGCTTCACCATTGGTCACCCCAATCTTGTTTCCGTCCGTCGAGCCGCCGATTCGCGGTCTCGTAAAAAGCGAGGCCGAGTCCCACATGAGACCCGGCCCCAGCCGTGATTGTCTAGATTATCATTGCGGCGCAAGGAGGGCAAAAGTCCCTTATGCCGCGCCCAGGGCCTCGATCGCGTCCGCCAAGGCCACGGTTTGCTTGGCGATTTCGGCGTGCAAAAGCTCGACCATGCGCCCGTCAAGCGCGATAGCCCCTTTGCCTTTGTTCTCCGGTTTTTCGAAAGCCGCAAGGATGGCGCGCGCCCGCGCGATTTCGCCAGGGTCGGGGGCGAAGATGCGGTTCGCCCCCTCAATCTGGGAGGGGTGGATCAGGGTCTTGCCGTCGAAACCCATCGCCCTGCCCTGGCGGCACACGGCTTCAAAACCTGCGGTGTCGGCGATCTCATTGTAGACGCCGTCGATGACGGTGAGGCCGTGCGCGCGGGCGGCGAGGACGGCGAGGTTCAGACTTGCGAGCAGCGCCTCGCGGCCCGGCGTGTGTTGCGCGCGCAGCTCCTTAACCAAGTCGTTCGTGCCCATGACGAGACAGGCGAGCCTGCCGCCTGCGCCCGCGATCTCGTTCGCGTGAAAGATCGCTTGCGGCGTCTCGATCATCAGCCAGAGCGCGGCGCGTGCTTCGCCCATGTGTTGTTCGGCGTGTTCGACATCGACAAGGTCGTTGACCTTGGGCACGAGGATCGCATCGGGTCCCGCCTCGGCCGCGGCCGCCATGTCGTCGTGACCCCAGTCGGTGTCGAGGCCGTTGATGCGGATGACGATCTCTCGCTTGCCGAAGCGGCGATCCTTGACCGCGGCGCAGACTTGCGTGCGCGCGAGTCCCTTGGCGTCCGGCGCCACGGCGTCTTCGAGGTCGAGGATCAGCGCGTCGGCGGGCAACGTCGCCGCCTTCTCAAGCGCGCGAGCGTTCGAGCCCGGCATGTAGAGGACGCTGCGGCGGGGGCGGATTTTCATGCGTTTCGGTCCGTGACAAAGGCCGGGCGAACCTAGCGACGGGCCTTCGCATTGTCGATTCCCGCTTCTTCAGATCGTCCTTGATCCGGTAGTCTGAACGAGGAGGACATTTCAATGCCGAACTACATGCTGTTTTTGCACGAGGATCAGAGGCAGTTCGATGGGCGCAGCCACGACGAGATGATGCGCATCATCAAGGAGTACGGCGCGTGGGCCGCGAAGATGCGCGAGGAGAAGCGCTTTGTGGGCGGCGAGAAGCTGACCGACGATGCGGGCAAGGTTTTGCGCAACAAGCAAGGCAAGATCGTCGTGACCGACGGGCCCTATGCGGAGAGCAAGGAGGTCGTCGGCGGGTACTTTGCGATCACGGCGAAGGACTATGCGGAGGCTTGCGAGGTCGCGAAGGAATGCCCGCATCTGAAGTATGGCGGGCGCGTGGAAGTGCGCGCGATCCACGAACTCTAGAGCATGGGTGCTTCGGCCAGCGAACTCAAGCTTCTGATCGACCGTCTTTCGCGGCGGGAGAGCGGGCGGCTGACCGGTGCGTTGACGCGGGCGCTGGGTGCGTCCGCGCTTTCGCTTGCCGAGGACTGCGTGCAGGACGCGTTCGTTGCGGCGCTGAACACGTGGAGCGAACGGGGCGTGCCGGACAATCCGTTCGCTTGGTTGCTCACCACCGCGCGCAACCGGGCGCTCGACCGGCTGCGCCGGCACGCGATGATGAGCGCGCTCGAGCCGAAGCTCACCGAGTGGATCGTGCACCTGCAGGCGCCGCCGAAGGATGGGCTGGGCGATGAAGAGTTGTCGTTGATCGTATTGTGTTGCGACCCGGCGCTGGAGCAGGAGGCGCGGCTTGCGCTGACGTTGAAGAGCGTGTGCGGGTTTTCGGTCGAGGAGATCGCGCGGGCGTTTCTGGCGACGGGCGAGGCGATCGCGCAGCGGCTGGTGCGGGCGAAGGCGCGGCTGCGCGAACTCGATGTCGAATTCGCGATCCCGGCCGGCGCGAAGTTGGCTGAGCGGATGCCTTCGGTGCTGCGCACGATCTATCTGTTGTTCAACGAGGGTTATTCGGCGAGCGAGGGCGACCGCTTGATCCGGCAGGATGTTTGCGAGGAGGCGCTGCGCCTGGCCGAACTCGTGGCGTGGCACCCTGTCGCTTCGTCGCCGGAAGCGCATGCGTTGGCCGCGCTCATTCTGTTTCAACATGCGCGGCATCGGGCGCGGGTTGCGCCGGATGGAACGCCGATCGTGCTTGAGGAGCAGGACCGGCGGCTGTGGGATCACGCGATGATTGCGCGCGGGTTTCAGCACTTGGGCGCGTCGCGCAATGATGAAGCGCTGACCGCGCTGCATCTGGAGGCAGGAGTCGCCTCGGTTCATGCGGCTGCGTCGTCGTGGGAGCGAACGGATTGGCGTGCGCTCGTTTCCTACTACGACGCACTCTCCGAGGTGCAGCCGTCGCCGGTCGTGGCGATCAACCGGGCGATTGCGCTCGCCATGGCGCAGAGTGCGGAGGCGGGGCTTGAAGCCTTGAAGCCGCTCGCGGCCGAGAAGACCATGAAGCGCTACCTGCCCTATCATATGGCGATCGGCGATCTTGAGCTGCGGCGCGGCGCCCGGGCAGCGGCGCGGGCAGCGTTTGCGCACGCTTTGACGTTGCCGATGTCGGCGCCGGAGCGCAGACTCGTCGAGACGAAACTCACCCGGGCGGGAGATGCCTGAGCGCGTTGTTCTTTCCTTTCAGTCCGAGGTCGTGCGCGGGCATGTCGGCAACGCGGCGGCGCGCTTTGCCTTGCAGCGCGTCGGCGTCGACGTGTGGGCTGTGCCGACCGTGCTGCTCTCGAACCACCCGGGGCATGGGCGGTTTGCCGGCGAGACGACGCGTGCGGCCGCCATTGCGGCGCTCGTCGACGGGCTCGACGCGCATGGCTGGCTGGCGCGCTGTGACGGCGTGATCTCGGGCTATCTGGGGGCGGCCGATCAGGCGCGCGCGGTCGCCCATGCGGTTCGGAAAGTGAAGGCCGCCAACCGCCACGCGCTTTATCTTTGCGACCCGGTGTTCGGCGACGATGACGGGGCCTATGCGCGGGTCGGCGTCGCCGAGTCGATGGCGCGCGATCTGGTTCCGCTCGCCGATATCGTGACGCCGAACCGGTTCGAGCTTTCAAGTCTGACGTCGAAGAAGATCGACGGCGCCGCCGATGCAGTGGCCGCCGCGCGGGCATTGGGCACGGCGGAGACGGTCGTGACGTCCGTACCGTTCGAGGGCGGGCGCATCGGCACGGTCGCGGTCACGCGCGACGGTGCGTGGGCGGTTTCGGCGCCCAGAATCGCTCGGGTGCCGCATGGGTCCGGCGATCTGCTGGCCGCGCTTTATCTGGGCGCGCGATTGGAGGGGCGCGACGCCCAGGCCGCGCTCGTCACAGCGTGCTCGGCGGTCGACGGCGTGCTGCGCGCGAGCGAGGGCGCGGACGAGTTGCGCCTGATCGCGGCGCAGGCGGAACTGGCCGGACCGAGCAGCCCCTTGGCTGCCGTGGTTGTGCGGTAGATCAATTTCACCGCGGGTTCGTTCGGTGATAGTCTTCCCTCGATTTCTGCCGGAGGGTGCCATGATCCGCTTTGCGCGAACCCTGATCGTTCTTGCGTTGGCCGGGCTTCTTGCCGCGTGCGTGACGCCGACGCCGTATCAGCCGGCGCCGCCGCGCGGGTTCGGCTATTCGGAAGTGCGGCTGGACCAGAACAAGTTCCGCGTCACGTTCCGCGGCAACTCACTGACGCCGCGCGAGACGGTCGAAGACTATCTGCTCTATCGCGCCGCGGAGCTCACGCTGCAGAACGGGTTTTCGCATTTCCTGATCGTCGGGCGCGATACGGAAGCGAAGACGTCCTACCGCTATTGGATCGATTCCTACGGCGGGCGCGGGTGGTTCTATCACGGCTTCCCCGGCTGGTACCGCGATCCGTGGCACCGGCCGTGGGGCGGCACATACGACGCGCAGCCAATCACGACCTATACCGCGACGGCGGAGATCATTCTGGTCAAGAGCGCAGTGCAAGACGGCGAAACACGCGCGTTCGATGCGCAGCAGGTGCTGGCGGCGGTCGGACCGCGGGTCGTGCGGCCGGAGCAGGTGCAGAAATAGAAGTGAGAAAACGAGAAGTGAGAAAAGAGAGAGGGGCTTCTCTCTTGTCTCACTCCTCATTCCCTCTTTTCTTGGGTCACGCCGCTTTCTTCAAATGGCGGCTGATCAGGATTTCGGCGATTTGGATCGCGTTGAGGGCGGCGCCTTTTCTGAGATTGTCGGAGACGCACCAGAGGGCGAGGCCGTTTTCGACCGTGGGGTCCTTGCGAATGCGGCTGATGAACGTCGCGTAGTCGCCGACGCATTCGACGGGCGTGACGTAGCCGCCGTCTTCGCGCTTGTCGACGACCATACAGCCCGGTGCCTCGCGCAGGATGTCGCGCGCTTGGTCGGGGGTGATCGGGCGTTCGAACTCGATGTTGATCGCTTCCGAATGGCCGACGAAGACGGGGACGCGCACGCAGGTCGCCGTCACCTTAATGTCGGGGTCGAGGATCTTTCGCGTTTCCGCCGCCATCTTCCACTCTTCCTTCGTGTAGCCGTCGTCCATGAAGACATCGATATGCGGGATGACGTTGAAGGCGATCTGCTTCGTGAATTTCTTCGTTTCGATCGAGTCGGTGACGAATATCGCGCGGGTTTGGGTGAAGAGTTCATCCATCGCGTCCTTGCCGGCACCGGAGACCGACTGATACGTCGAGACCACCACGCGCTTGATGCGGGCGACGTCGTGCAGGGGCTTCAGCGCCACGACCATTTGGGCGGTGGAGCAGTTCGGGTTTGCGATGATGTTTTTCTTCGCGAACTTGCCGATCGCGGTCGAGTTCACTTCCGGCACGACGAGCGGCACGTCGGGGTCCATGCGCCACTTCGACGAATTGTCGATGACGACGGCGCCGGCAGCCGCGATCTTCGGCGACCATTCGCCCGAGATCGCGCCGCCCGCCGACATCAGCACGATGTCCGTGCCTTTGAAGTCGAAGTTCTCGAGCGCTTTGCATTTCAGCGTCTTGTCGCCGAAGGAGATGTCCTGACCGATACTTTTGCGCGAGGCGAGCGCCACGACTTCGCCGGCCGGGAACTCGCGCTCGGCCAAGATGTTCATCATCTCGCGCCCGACATTGCCGGTGGCGCCGACGACGGCAATTTTCCAGGACATGTGTAACTCCAATGACGGCGGGATGACGTGGGCTCAGGCTGCGAGCTTGTCAAGCGCGGCGCGGATCGCCGAGCCCATTTCGCTTGTGCCGATCTGGCGCATGCCGGGTTGCATAATGTCGGGCGTGCGGAGGCCTTGGTCGAGGACGGCGGACACCGCGCGTTCGACGAGGCCGGCTTCCTTTTTCATGGCGAAGGAATAGCGCAGGCACATCGCAAACGAGAGGATGTTTGCGATCGGGTTCGCCTTGCCCTGCCCCGCAATGTCCGGCGCCGAGCCGTGGATCGGTTCGTAGAGCGCGCGCTGCTTGCCGTTCGCGTCGCGCGCGCCGAGCGAAGCCGAGGGCAGCATGCCGATCGAGCCCGTGAGCTGTGCCGCTTCGTCGGAGAGAATGTCGCCGAACAGATTGTCGGTGACGATGACATCGAACTGCTTCGGGTTGCGCACGAGCTGCATCGCGCAATTGTCGGCGAGGATGTGGGTCAACTCCACGTCCTTGTATTCGGCGGCGTGGAGTTTCGTGACCTCTTCCTTCCAGAGCAGGCCCGACGTCATCACGTTGTGCTTTTCGGCGGAGGCGACTTTGTTCCGGCGCAAACGCGCGAGTTCGAAGGCGACGCGGGCGATGCGGTGGATTTCGTGCGTCGCGTAGACCTGCGTGTCGACGGCGCGGCGCTCGCCGTTCGGCAAATTCGTGATGCCGCGCGGTTCGCCGAAATAGACGCCGCCCGTGAGTTCGCGCACGATCATGATGTCGAGACCGGCGACGATCTCGGGCTTTAGCGTGGACGATTCCTTCAGCGCGTCGAAGCAGAGCGCGGGGCGGAGGTTCGCGAATAGCCCCAAGTCCTTGCGCAAGCGGAGCAGGCCCGCTTCCGGGCGCTTGTCGTAGGGCACGCTTGCGTATTTCGGCCCGCCAACCGCGCCGAACAGCACGGCGTCGGCCTCGAGCGCCTTTTTCATCGCCGCTTCGGTGATCGGGAGCCCATGCTTGTCGTACGACGCGCCGCCGACGAGATCGTGCGTCGTTTCGAACTTCGTGTGCGCCTTGGCGTTGAACCAGGCGATCAGACGCTCGACCTCGGCCATCACTTCGGGGCCGATGCCGTCGCCGGGGAGGAGGAGAAGGTTTTGTGTCATCGCGGGGCCTTGGCGGGATTCGGCCTTGATATCGCACGCGGTACAGGCGCGGTTTAGGGGCCAATTGTCTCACACCACGCAACAGTTCCCGTCCACCCGGCTTGCGACTGCGCGGGAAGCTTGGTCATAGTGCGAGGCTTTTTTGCGGGGAGCGCAACAATGGTTCGCATGCGTGCGTTTGCGGTGATCGCGATTTCGATCTTCCTCTTTGGCGCGGCGTCAGCCGAGGCGCGCGTGCCGCTCGAGGCGTTCGCGGCGAGGCCGGCGATGTCGTCGCCGCGCATTTCGCCGAACGGCGCGCATGTGGCGGTGATCAGCCGTCAGGGCGAGGCCGAGAAGGTTCTGATCTACGACGTGGCTTCGCCGCAGTCGACGCTGGTCGGATACGACATCCCGAAGGACGTCGAGGTCGATTGGATCGATTGGGCGAACGACAGTAGGCTTCTGATCGGCTTCTCGAAGCCAACGACCGAGCGGTTTCGCGGCGTCACTTACGACACGTCGCAGTCGCGCGTGATCGCGCTCAACCGCGATGGCAGCAACTACAAAGTTCTGTTCCAGACGGCGCGGAAGTTGCGCCAGAACTTCGACCTGTCCGGTATCTTGAGCCGGTTGCCGAACGAGCCCGAGTCCGTGCTGATGGCGGCGGACGACGGGGACGGCCGCTACAGCGTCTATCGCGTCAACGTCGTGGACGGCAAAGTTCAGATCGTCCTGCGCGGCAACGTCAACACGCGTCAGTGGTTGGCGGACACGAAGGGCGTGCCGCGAATCCGTTGGGACTTCCGGCCGCGGCGCGACCTCGTCGAGATTTGGGCGCGCAAGGGCGACAGCGAAGACTTCGACAAGATCGCGGAATACGGCACGCGTGAATTTCCCGAGATGCAAATCGTCGGCTTCACGAGCGACGACAACGTCGCGATCGCAGTGACGAGGAACGGCGGCGATCGCTTCGGGTTCTTCGAATACAACATCGCGACGCGCGCGGTGGGCAAGCCGCTCTATCAGCACCCCAGCGTGGACGTGGGCGAGCCCGTGGGCGGTCCGATCTATGACCCGCAAACCGGCGAACTGGCCGGCGTGTTCTACGTCGACGACGTGGTGCGCACGCGCTATTTCGACGCGACGATCGGGGCGATCCAGTCGAGCCTCGACGCGACGTTTTCGGATGCGGGCGTCGTGCGGCCGACGTCGTGGTCGAGAGACCGCAAGAGCTTCATCGTCAGCACGTCGGGGCCGAAGGATCCGGGCTCTCACTATTTCTACGACCCGGCGAAGAACCACGCCTCGCTGATCGGGCGCGCGGCGCCCAACATCCCGGCCGACGAACTCGGCGAAATGCTTATCATCAACTACAAGTCGCGCGACGGGACGAAGCTGCCGGGGTATCTGACGCTGCCGCCGGGCAAGGGCGACAAGAAGCTTCCACTCGTCGTCATGCCGCACGGCGGGCCGGAGGTGCGCGACTTCGTCTCTTACGATGCGTGGGCCCAGGTGTTGGCCAATCGCGGCTATGCCGTGTTTCAGCCGAACTTTCGCGGCTCGGGCGGGTACGGCAGAGCATTCGCCGAGGCCGGCCATCGCCAATGGGGCCGGCGGATGCAAGACGATGTGACCGACGGGGTGAAGGCGCTGATCGCCGACGGCACGGCGGACGCCAACCGCGTGTGCATCGTGGGCGCGAGCTACGGCGGCTATGCGGCACTGGCCGGCGGCGCGTTTACACCGGATCTCTACAAGTGCGTCATCGCAATCGCGGGCGTGAGCGACATTCCCGCGATGCTCGATGAGGAGGCCACGCGCTTCGGCGTCGAGTCGGCTGTATACTCGTACTGGGTGAAGCGGTTGGGCGATCCGAAAGTGGACCTTGCCCAAATGCAATCCGTGTCACCCGCGTTGCAAGCGGCGAACTTCAGGATTCCGGTTCTTTTGGTGCACGGCGAGGACGACTCGGTCGTGCCGATCGACCAGAGCAACCGCATGGAGAAGGCGCTGAAGGCGGCCGGCAAGACCGTGAAGTATGTGAAGGTGGAGGACGAGGGGCACAATTTCTCGAAGCCCCGGTCGCGGCTGATCCTGTTCCGGGAAATGGAGACCTTCCTCGGGGCGCATATCGGGAATTGAACGGGCGCATTAAGCCGCACGAAGGCGCAACGGCCGGTTGGCGCCCAAAAACCGGTGCTGACGCATTGACATGAGACTATTGTCTCATTACAATATTTTTGCCTCATATGATCTCTGCTGAAGCAGTCGAGGGAGCCACGCATGACCATCGACATCCGTCCGTTGCGCGAGAACGACCTCCCGGAGGCCGACCGCATTTTCCGGTTGGCCTTCGGAACGTTCCTGGGACTACCCGATCCGACGACATTCGCGGCGGGCGCCGACTTGATCGGAACGCGATGGCGGGCGCCCGCCAGCAACGCCACATTCGGCGCCTTCGACGGCGAAACGCTCGTCGGATCAAACTATGCGGCGAGCTGGGGCAGCTTCGGATTCTTCGGGCCGCTGACCGTGCGGCCCGATTTCTGGAGCAAGGGCATCGCGCAGCGGTTGCTCGAGCCGACGATGGATGTCTTCGCGCGATGGGGCGTCCGGCAGAGCGGGCTGTTCACGTTCCCGCAAAGCCCGAAGCACTTGGCGCTCTATCAAAAGTTTGATTTCTGGCCGCAGCGCTTGACCGCGCTGATGGCTAAGCCGGCTGCGGCGGCAGGCAAAGCCGAGGGCGCTTTCGACGGCTCCAGGGCGGAACTGCTCGCGCAGGCGCGCGCCGTAACCGACACGGTGTTTGCAGGTCTCGACGTTTCCGGCGAGATCAACGCGGTGCTCGACCAGTCGCTGGGCGAGGTCGTCACCGTGCGCGACCGCGATTCGCTCGCTGCCTTCGCGGTTTGCCATGTCGGGCCTCGCAGCGAGGCTGGTCCCAATGCGGTCTACGTCAAGTTCGCGGCAGCGCGGGACGATAGGCAGTTCGGTGCGCTTCTCGCGGCATGCGAGGCGCTGGCGGTGCGGCGCGGCATGGGGGTCGTGACGGCGGGCGTGAACACGGCCTGTCATGACGCCTATCGAACGATGGCGGCGCAAGGATACAGGACGCAGTTCACGGGCGTTGCGATGCAACGCGGAAACGGCGCCGGGTATCTTGGACCGGGTGCGTACGTGCTGGGAGATTGGCGGTGAGCGCGCCAAGGCGTCTTGTGATCAACCCCAAATCCGGCAAAAGTGCGCGCTTCTGGCACGTCGTGCCTGCGCGCCGGAGCCTTGTGAGATCGTGGGGAGTAAAATGAAGGCGGTTCGGTGTTTGTGTTGGCTCGCCGTCGGCGCGGTCGTCCTGTCTCTTTCTCAGAGCCGCGCAGCGGACACCCCGGTCTACCGGCCTTCGCCAGATAGCCAGCCGCCGGTCTATCAGCCGAAGACGGTGCCACCTTCCACCCCAACCAAAACCCCGGTCATGTCGCAGGCGGCGCAAGCTGCATGTACTTCTCTTAAGGAGATGATCGCCGTCGTGCGGCGGAGCCGCATGACGCCCGCGGGCGCCATTCTGCCGGCGGAAGGCGCGGCTTTTTCGAGTCCAGGCGCCTCCGCGTGCACGGCCCGAACCGGCGCCGCTGCCGGCAGCGCGCAAGCGCGATGCGTCTATCCGGCGGCCAGCAAGACCGAAGCCGAAACAAAGCGAACCCATCTGATCGCTCACACGAAAGACTGCCTGACCGGCTGGCCGAGCGGTGGTTCTGAAGCGAGCTTCGTGTTTCAAAGCCCGGACCGAAAGGTGATGGGCGGCGTGCAGATCGTGGAAGATGCCGGAAAGTTCGGCGTCGAGCGTTCGGCCTACTACGATGCTTCGGGCAATCCTGTGGTCCAGGACGACAATTGCGGCTCCTTAAGTGCGATGCAGAAGCACGTTGCCGCAAACTTCGCGAACGCGCCGATGCACAAGCTGGCATCGGGCGGCTCCGAGCTCGACACGCCCGTCGCGCACGCGACGATGTGTTATGCGTTTCCGCGCGGGCCCACTACGTCCGCCGCGGGCTTGTCATGCACGTGGGTGGTGGAGGACAAGGATCCGAACGGTCCGGACAAAGAGGTTCTCGCGCGCGGATTCTATCAGCGCGTCACGAAGATGGTAACGACCTGCCGCGCGGGACAGTCGGTGCAACCCGCGACGCCGCTCGGCAACGGCGAACTCGCCAGCCAGGCGACCAGCAACGGAAGCGAACTGTGGTCGGTCAAGCTTCTGGGGCCGGACAAGGGCGCACCGTGGGCGGTGATGCTGACGGTGAAACAGAAATAGCTCCGGCGATTTGTCGACCCACGAGGCCTACATCCACGGCGATTGCGCGCGGCGCTTTGCTTCGAACGCATCAATCGATTTTTCGTGGCGGAGCGTCAGGCCAATGTCGTCCCAGCCGTTGAGCAGGCATTGCTTGCGGAAGGGGTCGATGTCGAATTTGATCATGCCGCCGTCGGGGCCGCGGATTTCTTGCTTCTCGAGGTCGACGGTGACGACCGCGTTGGCGCCGCGGTTCGCGTCGTCCATCAGTTTGTCGACGTCTTCCTGCGGCAGCACGATCGGCAAGATGCCGTTCTTGAAGCAGTTGTTGTAGAAGATGTCGGCGTAGGAGGTTGCGATCACGCAGCGTATGCCGAAGTCAGCGAGCGCCCAGGGCGCGTGCTCGCGGCTTGAACCGCAACCGAAATTCTGACCGGTGACCAAAATCTGCGCCTTGCGGTAGGCGGGCTTGTTGAGCACGAAATCGGGTAGCTCTTTGCCGTCCGGCGTGTAGCGCATCTCTTCGAACAGGTGTTTGCCCAGACCCGTTCTTTGAATCGTCTTCAAAAATTGCTTCGGGATGATCATGTCGGTGTCGACGTTGATCATCGCCAGGGGCGCGGCGACGGCGGTGAGGGTGGTGAATTTTTGCATTTCAGGCGCGGCCTCTTCTCACGTGTCATGGTCCGCGAAGGCGGACCACCCACGACTTGTCGACGGTTGGGTGCGTTTAGGTGCTGTTTGTTTCACGCCAAGACGCCAAGGCGCCAAGGAGTCTTTGCGGCTTGGCGGCTTGGCGTGGAATTTCTTTGGTGCGGTTCGCGCGAGGCAAGTCGTGGGTGGTCCGCCTTCGCGGACCATGACATGGAGGGGGTGACGAGGTTGGTGGGCGCTCGTCACGTCAGTTCCCGCACGTCGGCGAGGTGCCCCTTGATCGCGGCCGCAGCCGCCATGGCCGGCGACATCAGGTGCGTTCGGCCGCCCCTGCCCTGTCTGCCTTCAAAGTTGCGGTTGGAGGTGGAGGCGCAGCGTTCGCCGGGTTCCAACTTATCGGCGTTCATGGCGAGGCACATGGAGCAGCCGGGTTCGCGCCATTCGAAGCCTGCGCTCACGAAGATTTTGTCGAGGCCTTCTTGTTCGGCTTGTTCTTTCACGAGGCCGGAGCCGGGGACGATCATGGCGCCGACATGGGGGGCCACGCGCTTGCCCTTCACGACCTTTGCCACCTCGCGGAAATCTTCGATGCGGCCGTTCGTGCAGGAGCCGATGAAGACGCGGTCCACTTTCACGTCCTTCATCGCGGTGCCGGGTTTCAGGCCCATGTAGTCGAGCATGCGTTCCATGGCGGCGCGGCGCTGCGGGTCGGCTTCCGCGGCCGGGTCGGGAACGCGGCCGGTGATGGGGACGACGTTTTCGGGGCTGGTGCCCCAGGTGACGAGCGGGGGGATCTCGGCCGCGTCGAGTTTCACCTCGGCGTCGAACTTGGCGCCTTCGTCCGACTTTAGCGTGCGCCAGTAGGCGACGGCGGCTTCCCAGGCCGCGCCCTTCGGCGCGTGCGGACGGCCCTTCAAATATTCGAACGTCGTTTGATCGGGCGCGATCAGGCCGGCGCGGGCGCCCGCCTCGATCGACATGTTGCAGACGGTCATGCGGCCTTCCATCGAGAGGGCGCGGATCGCCTCGCCCGCATATTCGATGACGTAGCCAGTGCCGCCGGCGGTGCCGATCTTGCCGATGATCGCGAGGATGATGTCTTTCGCCGTGATGCCGGGCGCGGTTTTGCCGTCGACAGTCACGCGCATGTTCTTCGACGGGCGCGCTTGCAGCGTTTGCGTCGCGAGCACATGTTCGACTTCGCTGGTGCCGATGCCGAAGGCGAGCGCGCCGAACGCGCCGTGGGTTGCGGTGTGGCTGTCGCCGCAGACGATCGTTTGGCCGGGGAGCGTCAAGCCCTGCTCCGGCCCCACGATGTGGACGATGCCTTGGCGGATGTCGTCCATCGCGAAATAGGTGACGCCGAAATCCTTTGCGTTCTTCTCGAGCGTCGCGACCTGGAGCGCGGATTCTGGGTCGGCGATGCCGTGGCTGCGGTCGGTCGTCGGCACGTTGTGGTCGGCGACGGCGAGCGTCAGCTCCGGCCGGCGGACTTTGCGCTTGGCGAGGCGCAGACCTTCGAACGCCTGCGGGCTCGTCACCTCGTGCACGAGATGGCGGTCGATGTAGAGGACGGCCGCCTCGCCCGGCTCGGCGTGAACCAGGTGGGCGTCCCAGATTTTGTCGTA
>JAEUML010000354.1 GCA_016792785.1 Alphaproteobacteria bacterium | reverse complement strand
TCGAGGTCGGCGTGGCTGATGCGGCCGGCGGGGCCGGTGCCGTGGATGTACTGGAGATGGACGCCGAGTTCGGCTGCGCGCTGACGCACGGCGGGCGAGGCGAGCGGCTTGTCGCCGAATTTGCGCGGGGTGGCGGGCGCGACAGGTGCCGGGGCAGGTTTCGCGACAACGGGTTCCAGTTTCGGTGCCGGCTTTTTCTCTTCGAGTTTCGGCGGTGGTGGCGGCGCGGTCTTGGCCGTCTTTGCGGCAGCGGCGGCGCCGTTTGTTTTCGCCTCCTTCTCATTGCCGGCGCCTTCGACTTCGAAGATCACGATCGGTGCGCCGACGGGATGCATCGAGCCGGGCTCGCCATGCAGTTCCACGACTTTTCCGGCGACGGGCGAGGTCATCTCAACCGTCGCCTTGTCGGTCATCACGTCGACGAGGTGCTGGTCCTCTTTGATCGTGTCGCCGACCGCCACGTGCCAGGCGACGATCTCTGCTTCGGCGGTGCCTTCGCCGACATCGGGGAGTTTGAAAACGAAACGACCCATCGTTCAGCCCTCCATCGCGCGGCGCATCGCGGCGGACACGCGGCCGGGTCCGGGAAAGTATTGCCATTCGAATGCGTGCGGGTAGGGCGTGTCCCAGCCGGCGACGCGTTCGATCGGCGCTTCCAAGTGATAGAAGCAGTGTTCTTGCACGAGTGCTGTCAGTTCGGCGCCGTAGCCCGACGTGCGCGTCGCCTCGTGCACGATCACGCAGCGGCCGGTCTTTTCGACGGAGGCTTTGATCGTTTCGATGTCGACAGGGATCAGCGTGCGCAGGTCAAGCACTTCGGCGTCGATGCCGGTGTCCGCAGCGGCGGCGAGCGCCACGTGCACCATCGTGCCGTAGGCAATGACGGTGAGGTCATTGCCCTCGCGTGCGATCGCGGCCTTGCCGAGCGGGACGGTGTAGTAGCCGTCGGGCACGTCGCTCGCCTGGTGTTTCGACCACGGTTGGACGGGGCGGTCGTGGTGGCCGTCGAAGGGGCCGTTGTAGATGCGCTTCGGCTCGAAGAACATCACGGGGTCTTCGTCTTCGATCGCGCTGATGAGCAGGCCCTTGGCGTCGTACGGGTTCGACGGGATCACCGTCTTGATGCCGCAGACGTGGGTGAAAAGCGCTTCTGGGCTTTGGCTGTGTGTCTGGCCGCCGAAGATGCCGCCGCCATAGGGCGAGCGCAGCGTGATCGGGGCGGTGAAGTCGCCGGCGGAGCGGTAGCGCAGGCGGGCGGCGGCGGAGACGATCTGGTCGTAGGCCGGGTAGATGTAGTCGGCGAATTGGATTTCGATCACGGGCTTCAGACCGTAAGCCGCCATGCCGATCGCGGTCGCGACGATGCCGCTTTCGCCAATCGGCGAGTCGAAGCAGCGCTGCACGCCGTGCTTCTTCTGCAGGCCGTCGGTCGCGCGGAAGACGCCGCCGAAGTAGCCCACGTCCTCGCCGAAGATCAGCACATCGGGGTTCTTCGTCAGCATGACGTCCATGGCGGAGTTCAGCGCCTGGATCATGTTCATGGTGGCCATGGGCGTCAGACCCCCATCTCTTGGCGCTGGCGGCGGATGTGCCAGGGCATGTCTTTGTAGACGTCTTCGAACATCGTTTTGACGCTCGCCGTTTTGCCGGAACCTAGCGTGCCGTAGGTCTCGGCCTCTTTCTGCGTGTTGCGCACGTCTTCGGCGATCGCCGCTTCCATGTCGGTGTGTTCTTTCTCCGACCAACGCCCGAGGGCGATCAGGTGCTTTTTCAAGCGCTCGATCGGGTCGCCGAACGGCCAAGCCTTTGCTTCGTCGGTCGGGCGATAGCGGCTGGGGTCGTCGGAGGTCGAGTGGCCTTCGACGCGGTACGTGAAGTGTTCGATCATCGTGGGGCCGAGATTGGCGCGGGCGCGATCGGCAGCCCACTTCGTCACCGCATAGACGGCGAGGAAGTCGTTGCCGTCGACGCGCAGCGCCGGGATGCCGTAGCCGATGCCGCGCGCCGCGAACGTCGATTCATCGCCGCCGGCGATGCCTTGGTAGCTGGAGATCGCCCATTGATTATTGACGACGTTCAGCACCACGGGCGCCTTATAGACGGCGGCGAAGGTGAGCGCGGTGTGGAAGTCGCCTTCCGCCGTCGAGCCGTCGCCAATCCAGGCGGCGCAGATGCGGTCGTCGCCGCGGTAGGCGGAGGCCATCGCCCAGCCGACGGCTTGGCTGTAGTGCATCGCGAGGTTGCCCGCGATCGAGAAGAAGCCGTGCTTCTTCGACGAGTACATGATCGGGAGCTGACGGCCTTTCAGCGGGTCGCGTTCGTTCGAATAGACCTGGCACATCATATCGAGCATCGGGTAGCCGCGCGAGATGAGGAGGCCTTGCTGGCGATAGGTCGGGAAGCACATGTCTTCCGGATCAAGCGCCGCAGACTGGGCGACGGCGATCGCTTCTTCGCCGGTGCACTTCATGTAGAACGACGTCTTGCCTTGGCGCTGTGCGGCGAACATGCGGGCGTCGTAGGCGCGCACCGTGACCATGTGCTTCAGGCCGCGCTTCAGCGTTTCGACGTCGACCTTCGGGTCCCAGGGGCCATGCGCCTTGTCGTCTTCGCCCAGCACGCGGATGAACGAGTAGGCGATGTCCAGCGTGTCTTTCGCGGCGACGTTGATGTCGGGCTTGCGGATCTCGCCCGCCTTCGGAACCTTGATGTGACTGAAGTCCGGCTTGTCGCCCGGGCGGTGTTTCGGCTCAGGGATGTGGAGCTTGAGCTGCGGCTTGTTCGGAAGGACGGGTGCGGTCGACATCGTGTGTTGCTCTTCGCTTGCAGCGGCCCATGCGTTGGGGCGCGCAGTGGATAGGCGCGCGGGCAGGGAGCGTCAATGACCGGCAGACGCTTAAGGCAAAGAGATCGTTGCGCGGCGAAGTATTGCTCCGCCTGTGCGTGGCCGCGTCCGTTTCGTTCACGCGGAGAGGGGCTTTGCGAAACTTTCGGAGGGGCCATTGTGCAGTGCACACGGCCGCGAACGTCACCGTGCGGCGGTCGGCAGTTTCTTGTGGCCTTTCATGCCCGGGATGTCGGGCGTGGCGGCGGCGCCGAAGAACCAGAAGCGGCCACCCGTGCCGAATGCTTGCTCCGCCGCGCGGACGATGCCGGCGATGAGCGGCACGTAGCCCTTGGGTTCGATCGCGCTGCCGCCGGCGTTGATGACGGCGTTATGGCCTGCCGTCGCGGTGGCGACGGCGGTCTCGCCGGTGAGCACGGTCAGACCTTTCGGATTTGCGAGGGTGAGTTGTTCGGCGAACTTGCGTTCGTTGCGGATGAAGGCGGTGACCTCGTGACCTGCGCCGAGGCCCATGCGGACGAAGCGCAAACCACTATTGCCGCTGGCACCGAGGATGAGGAGCTTCATGCGGTTGTCGCTCCTGCGTTCAACAAGCGTTCGATCGATGGGTCCGTCCGGCGTGTTTGCTGGAGGTCGGCGACGGCTTGCTCGATGATGGGGTGGGTGACGTTCAGGATCGCGGCTTGCCAGCTGGGTCGCGCACGCAGGCGCTCATAGTAAGTGCGCACAGCTTGCAGGTCGCCTTCGCGGATGAATGGTTTGAGGAAGCC
>JAEUML010000348.1 GCA_016792785.1 Alphaproteobacteria bacterium | reverse complement strand
GAGCGAACTCAGCGCGTTCTTCGTCCGCAATTGGCAGTTCACGCTGGTCGTGTTCATCGGGCTCGCCGTTTGGGGCGCGAACGCGCTGCTCACGATCCCCCGCGCCGAAGACCCGGCATTTCCGATCCCCATCTACATCGTGCGCGTCATTCTGCCGGGCGCGAGCCCCGCGGAGATGGAAAAACTCGTCGCCCAGCCGATCGAGGACGCGATCGATGCGCTCGACGACGTGAAGGAAGTCCGCTCCGTCAGCCAGGACGGGGTGACGGTCATTCAGTCCGAGTTTTCCTGGGACATCGACGTCGACCGCAAGTTCGACGAGGTCGTTCGCGAAGTGAACGTCCTGCGCCCGACCTTGCCGGACGGCATCGTGCGCGTCGAAATCGAAAAGGCCTCGACCGCGCTCACGAATATCGTCCAGATGGCGATCGTCGGCGAAAAGACGAGCTACCGCGAGCTCGAAGACATTGCCGACGATCTGCGCGACATCATCGACCGCGTGCCCGGCGTGAAGGAATCCCGCTATTGGGGCGCCCCGAAATCCGAAGTCCGCGTCGCCGTCGACATGGGCAAGCTCTCGCAGTGGAGCATGCCCCTCGCGTCCGTGGCGAACGCGCTGCGCGCCGAAGGCATCGACGCACCACCCGGCACCGTGCACGCGGGCGACCGGCGCTTCAACGTCAAGGCGACGGGCGCTTTCGACTCGCTGGACGAAATTCGCCAGGTCGTCCTCTTGGCGACCGGCGGCCGCACGATCCGCGTCGGTGACGTCGCAGAGGTCTCTTGGGCCTACGACGAACAGCGCCACGTCGCACGTTGGAACGGACAGCCCGCTGTCTTTCTGACCGCCAACCAAAAGCCCGGCGGCAACGTCTTCACCGTGCGCGAGGGCATCTATCAGGCTGTCGACGAATTCGAGAAGGAGCTGCCCGACGGCATTCGCATCGAGCGCGGCTTCGACCAGTCGAAGAACGTCGAGCATCGTTTGTCGACCTTGGCGCGCGACTTTTCCATCGCGCTCGGCCTCGTGTTGATCACGCTATTGCCGCTCGGGTTCCGCGCCTCGATCGTCGTGATGATCTCGATCCCGTTGTCGCTGGCGATCGGCGTCGCCATCCTCCAGTCGACGGGCTTCACGCTGAACCAGCTCTCGATCGCGGGCTTCGTGCTGTCGCTGGGCCTGCTCGTCGACGATTCGATCGTCGTCGCCGAAAACATCGCGCGCCACCTGCGCGAAGGCATGTCGCGGCGCGAGGCAGCGATCGCCGGCACGAAGCAGATCGGCGTCGCGGTCGTCGGCTGCACGGCGACGCTGATGCTGGCCTTCACGCCGCTGCTGTTCCTGCCCGAAGGGTCGGGCTCGTTCATCCGCTCGCTGCCCGCGGCGGTCCTCTTCACGGTTGCGGCCTCGCTGTTCGTGTCGCTGACCATCATCCCGTTTCTCGCCAGCCGCATGCTCTCCGAACGCGAGCACCCCGAAGGCAACTTTCTGTTGCGCGTCGTCATGGCGGGTATTCACGGGTTCTACCGCCCGCTGCTTCACGTCGCGCTCGCCGCCCCGCGTACGACACTTCTGATCGCAACGGGGTTGTTCGTTGGCTCGCTGATGCTGATCCCGCGGTTGGGTTTCAGCCTTTTCCCGCCCGCTGAAATCCCGCAGGTGCTGATCAACATCGAACTGCCCGACGGCGCGGCGATGAGCGAGTCCGACAAGCCGTTGCGCGCTGTCGAGGCGCTGCTCGCCAAGTCGCCCGATGTGAAGTGGTACATGTCGAACTTGGGCCACGGCAATCCGCGCATCTTCTACAACATCTTCCCCGATCAGGAGAAAGCGAACCACGCCTCGGTCTTCGTGGGCTTGAAGGAATGGAAGTCGCGCGAGACGCCGAAGCTGCTCGACGAATGGCGCGCGGCATTCGCGAAGATTCCGGGCGCGCAGATCATCATCATCGTGTTCGAGAACGGACCGCCGCTCGAAGCGCCGATCGCGGTGCGCATCTCGGGCAAGGAAATGGCGACGCTGAAGGATCTGGCGGCGCGCGCCGCGGCGATCATCGAGTCCGTGCCCGGCACCCGCGACGTCGTCAATCCGCTCCGCCTCGAGCGCACCGATCTGAATCTGGGGCTCAACGTCGACAAGGCCGCGACGCTCGGCGTGCCGGCAGGCGTTCTCGATCAAACCGTGCGCATCGCACTCGGCGGCGAGCGGGTAGGGCGCTTCCGCCAAGCCGACGGCGACGAGTTCGACATCACGCTGCGTTTGCCGTTCGATGCCAGGCATGACCTTTCGAGTCTCGACCGCATCTATGTGCCGGTCGCGCAAGGCCCCGGCATACCGCTCAGCCATCTCGCGTCGCCGAAATTCCAGAGCGAGCCTTCGCGCATCGACCGCTACAAGCGCGAGCGCACGGTCACGATCACCGGCCGCACCGAGACGGGCTTCCTCACCTCGAACGTCACGCAAGAGGTTCTGACCAAGCTGAAGGAACTGCCCCTGCCGCCGGGCTATCGCTTGACCGCCGGCGGCCAGGCCGAGGCTCAAGCGCGCAGTTTCGGCACGCTCGGCAACGCCGTGCTGCTGGCACTCTTCGGCATCATGGCGGTGCTGATCTTGGAGTTCCGCTCGTTCAAGACCTCGGGCGTCGTCGCCGGCGTCATCCCGCTCGGCATCATCGGCGGCATCGTCGGACTTTGGGTCACGGGCTATCCGCTCGCCTTCACCGCCGTCATCGGCTTCATCGCGCTGATCGGCATCGAGATCAAAAACTCGATCCTGCTCGTCGACTTCACGCAGCAGCTGCGCGCCCAAGGCGTGCCGTTGCGCGAGGCGATCGAGCAGGCCGGCGAAATCCGCTTCCTCCCCGTACTGCTGACGAGCGTCACCGCGATCGGCGGCCTGACACCGCTCGCCCTCGAAAGCTCCGGCCTCTACTCGCCGCTCGCCATCGTCATCATAGGCGGCCTGATCTCCTCGACCGTACTCTCACGCCTCGTGACGCCGGTCATGTATCTGCTGCTCGCCCCCCGCGAGGACGGACAGGATTAATCCCTAGCCGCCGAAGGGGCAGGGCACCGCGGCAGCCACTTGCAAACAAGTCGCAATAGCATTACATCTCTCCCTGCGGGCAAGCGCCAAGAGCGCCCACGCCCTGCAAGGGACGACGGACGAGCAATGTACGTCTGCAACTGCAACGGTCTGACGAAGCGGCAGGTCCGCGAGGCGATCGAAAAACGCCCGCGTGACGTGGAGGCGGTGTATCGTTATCACGACTGCCAGCCGCAATGCGGACGCTGCGTCCCTGAGGTTCGCGAAATGCTCGCAGAAGCGCGCGAAACCGAGGCCGCGTAAGGGTCCGCCTCACCTCGGGGACCAAAACTCATGAAAGGCGCGAAAGACGTCGTCGCGGAACTGAACCGCGCGCTGACGAACGAACTCACGGCCGTCAATCAGTACTTCCTGCACGCCCGCATGTACGACAACTGGGGCTTCGCCAAGCTCGGCAAGAAGACCTACGAGGAGTCGATCGGCGAGATGAAGCACGCCGATGCGCTCATCAAGCGTATCCTCCTGCTCGAAGGCCTGCCGAACCTGCAGGACATGCACAAACTGCAAATCGGCGAAAACGTGCCCGAAGGGTTGCAAGCGGACCTGAGCGTGGAGCGCCGCGGCCGCGAATGCCTGGTGAAGGGGATCGAGACCTGCGAGACCAAGAAGGACTACGTTTCCCGGGACCTCCTGGCCCACATCTTGGAGGATACGGAGGAACACATCGATTATCTTGAGACCCAGCTGCAGTTGATAGAAAGCTTAGGGCTCCAAAACTACCTGCAGTCGCAAGCCTTCTGACGATTGCCAGCGGGCGGACCTTTCGCGGTCCCGCTGCACGTGGGTAAGATGAACGAAGTGAGTCGGGGGAAGGTCCATTCCATGAAAATAGCTCGCGCAGTACTGCTCGCCGCAGCATCCGTTTTGATCGTGGGTCCCGCGGTCGCCGCCAAGAAGAAGGCGGACCCGTGTATCAAGGACAAGGTTCTGGCCTCCTTCCAGATGCGCATGCTGCAGACCGAATTGGTCGTAGGGGCGCTCTCATGCAAACTGACCCCGCGCTACAACGAATTTGTGACGGCCTACCGCCCCGATCTCATGGGCGCCCACCGGGTCTTGATGAAGCACTTCGGCCGCGAGTCGCGCCTTGAGGACTACAAGTCAAAGACCGCGAACGAAGCCTCGCAGCGCAGCCTCGCGAACATCACCGAGTTCTGCCTCTACACGTCCGCCCTGTACGACAAGCTCTTGGGCCCCGAACGGCCGAAGCTCGCCGCCTTCGTCGGCACCGAGCCGGTCGCGAGCCGCCATGGTCAGAACGCCTGCGACGCGCCTTCGCTGGTCACCGCCGCATCCTCAGGCAAAGTTGTGCCCATGCCCCGCCAGAAGCCCGAAGTCGCGGCAGCAGCCGCAACCCCGACTGCGCCGGAAGTGGCAGCCGACACGACGGCCGCGCCGACGACCGTTCAGCAATAGCCTCGGGCGAAGCACGAGAATCGAAAAGGGGCGGAGATTTCTCCGCCCCTTTTCTCGTGGACCCGTTAGGGACCCTGATCAGTTGATGTCGATTGTGGCGCGGCGGTTGCGGGGCTCGATCTCGCGGTCGCCGGTTTGGACCAGAAGCTCGGTCTCGCCTTTGCCCACGCTCGTGATGCCCTTGGACGGAATGCCTTCCGCCACCAGCGCCTTCGACACGGCGCGTGCGCGGCGCAGCGACAGACGGTTGTTATAGGCGCTCGAACCGACGGTGTCGGTGTGGCCCGTGACCAGGATCGAGGCATAGCCGACGCGTTGCGCCGTCGCCGCGGCTTCGCGCACGACTTCGATCGCCTTGGCGTCGAGATGTGCCTTGTTGAACCCGAAATAGACGATGAACTGTTTCGGCTCGTTCGGTGGCGGCGGAGGCGGCGCCATCGTTGTCACCGGTTGTTCCATCGCGGGTGCCGCGTCCGCCTGCAGATCGAAGCGCAGGCCGATGCTGACCGTGTGGTTCTCGTTGTCGAACTCGACCGAACTCGGTGGGAAGATGCGGAACTCCGGATCCTCGCTGGTCATGTAGCGATACGTCATGACGAAATCGAGCCGGTCGGTCAGCTGATGTGTGAGCTGCAGCAGCGCCTGGCCCGCGAGAACGAAATCGTCGTCGTCCCACAGGCCCGGCACGTCGACGTCGACGAAATTGCCGCCGAAGCCGAGGCCGATCGAAATCGCCGTCTTCTCGCTGATGTCGATGTCGTGCATCAGGTTGATCATTTGGGTGAACTGCGAGACCTCGCCGAAATTGCCGGGGATGCAGCCGCCGCCGAAGTTCACGCAATCGACGTCGTTCTCGCGCCATCCCGATTCAAGCTCGAGCCGCCAGTTGTTCTCCCAGCGATAGCCGACCTCGGCGAATAGCGCCCAACCGGATTCGAACTCAGCTTCGATCTGAAAGCCGCTATTGAACGAGACGTCGGCATTGTCGATCCAATTCGCGCCGCCTTCGGCAGCCACGTACCAGCCCACCGGACGGTGGCCGGCTTGCGCGCCCGTGGCCAAAGCATAGACCGACAGTCCCAGCGCGGACGCCAGCAGCGTGTTCTTGAACATGGAAACACCCCATTCCCCAAAATCGGCAGCTGCGCGCTTTTCCGCTTGCGCAGTGGTGCCGTACCCACACGCGAATCAGCAAAACTTCGGGGCAGGGTCAAACGAAAGCCGTGGGTTGGCTTAACTTCGCAGGCGAGTGTGCCATAACGGCATAAAGCGGCCCTTTGCAGGGCCGCTCAGCAGTTGCGATGCGCATACCTTCGGTTGCGCCGTGCACGGAGTGATTTAGTTAAGGTCGATCGTCGCGCGCCGGTTTTGTGGTTCCTTCACGCCGTCGGCGGTCTGCACGAGCAATTCGGTCTCGCCTTTTCCGTTCGATGAGATCGCGGATGCTGGAATCCCTTGGCGAACCATCTCGCTTTTCACGGCGTTCGAGCGGCGCATCGAAAGGCGCATATTGTAGGTGTTCGAACCGACCGTGTCCGTGTGCCCGGTGATGAGCACCGTCGCCGAGCCCGTGTCCTTCGCGGCGACGACCGCTTCGGAAATCACGCGCAACGCTTCAGACGTCAGATTGTATTTGTTGAAGCCGAAGAAAACGATGAACTGACGCGGTGCCGATCCTGTCGCCGGTTCCGGCGGCGGCGGTGTCGGCGTCATATCGCTCATCACCGATGGCGCATAAAGCGCATAACGCAAGCCGATTGTCGCCGAGTGCTTTACGACGTCATCGCCGTTTGTCAGGAACACGGCGGCACCGGGGCGGAAGTCGAACTCCGCATCGACGATGCGCAAATAGCGGTAGTTCACGAACAGCGACGTCTGCCGCCCGACCGCATAGCTCAAGCCCGCGATGCCCTGATAGGCAAAGCTCCAATTGTCGTCTTCAAAGCTGACGGGCCCTCCGAACGACAGATCCACGTTCGCGAAATCGCCGCCCGCGCCGGCACCGAGCGACAACGAGAGGTCGTCCGTGAGGCCTAGATCGTACAGCACGTTCGCCATGAACGAGGCTTCCCACACGTCCGCCGAAACGCCCGCCACGGGCACACCGACGATCGAGTAGCTCTCAAGGTCGTTGTCGCGGTAACCGCCCTCAAACTCGAGCCGGAAGCCGTCCCAGCCGTAGCCGACGGTGCCGAGTGCCACCCAGCCCGTATCGAGCGTGGCTTCGGCGTCCAGAGCGAAGAAGCTGTGGTTCCAGTCGTCGATCCAATTCGCGCCGCCCTCAAGGCCGATGTACCAGCCGTTGATCTGCGCCGCCTGTGCTGCCCCGCTCATGGCCACGGCCAACGCCGCGCCCGCTAATGCCGATCTCAACGTCATGACGAACACCCCTTTCTGTGTTTTCGCTGGCCGTAGACGCGTGAACGCCGGTCAGCCCCAGTTTGTTCGTGGGTGCCTAGGTGGAGGGGGGATGTCAAACACACGGATTCGTACGCCCTCGAGGGCGCAGAATTCCTTAACAAATCGTAAACGCGAACCGAGTCGAGGAATGACCTCTCGACCTTCGGTTGTCAGATTCGCGCTGATTCGCTCGCGAATCAGTGCGCAAAGAAGAATGCGTTCCTATCGCGATCGGGTACGCGATGCGCAAAAGCGAAGGGCGGACCTTTCGGTCCGCCCTCGGCGTTGGTTCCCCTCGAAGTCGTGTGCAGCGTTACTGCAGGTCGACCGTGGCGCGACGGTTCTGCGGTTCTTTCACGCTGTCGCCCGTCTGGACCATGAGCTCGGATTCGCCCTTGCCGGAGGTGCTGATCGCACCGTCCGCAACGCCCTTGCCGACCAGGTTGGCCTTGGCAGCGTTGGCGCGGCATTCCGAGAGCTTCTGGTTGTAAGCCGGCGAGCCGACCGTGTCCGTGTGGCCGACGATGCGGACCGACGCCGAACCGGAAGACTTCGCGGCAGAAGCGGCTTCGCTCAGCACCGCGTCAGCTTCGGCCGTGATGTTGCACTTGTTGAAGCCGAAGAACACGATGAACTGCTTCGGCTGGGCCTGCGGCGCCGGCGGCGGTTCCGGAGCGGCGGGTGCCGGCGGCGGCGGCGGATCGTCGTAGCCATAGCGGAAGCCCAACATCACGTTGTGCTTGGCGACTTCGAAGTCCGAGCGGACGCCACCAATCGTGTACTCCATGTCTTCCGCCCACAGGTAGCGGTACGTCACCGCGAGATCCCAGTGGTCGGAGAGACGATGCGTGAGGCCAAGGATACCTTGGACGGCGCCCTGAGTGTCGGTGTCTTCGCGACCAAGGCGGTCGTCGTAGCGGCCAACATCGAGGCCGATACCTGCACCGATGTTCAACAGCCAGCGCGATGCGATCGGCGCGTCGTAGATCATGTTGACCATCGCCGAGTATTCGGTGAACTCGCCGTCGATCGCGGGGATGTTGTTCGTTTGATCGGCGTCGTTGTTCCGATAACCCGCTTCGAACTCAAGGCGAAGGTGGTTGTCGAAAGAGTGTCCGAAGCCGAGCAATGCGCCCCAGCCCGACGAGTACTCGATCGATTGGAATCCTGCGACGCCCGGAAGACCCGTGTCGTTCAGGTGAACCCAACCGGCTTCCATGTTGACATACCAACCATGGCGCTCGGGACCCGCATTCGCCGCTGTCGCTCCAGCGAGCAACGCGGAAACGGCGACCGTCCCCACCAGAAGCTTCTTCAAACCCATTGCACCCTCTCCAAGATTTTCGCGGACAGCGAAAATGCCCCCAACGCAACTCTAATAAGCCCTATTTTTGGCGTACTTGCCGTCAGGGCTTCAACAAACACTACAAGAGGGTCAGGCCACGGGTACAGGGAAAGACGCTTATTAATGATACGCGTCGTGCAGGTTCTCAACCGTCTGTTGCAGATGGGCCACGAACAAAAGCGGGCCCCCGAACCAGGGACCCGCTCTACGCTAAAACCTAGGAGTTATCGAGGGTTTACTGCAGATCGACGGTTGCGCGCCGGTTCTGCGGTTCTTTGATGCCGTCAGCGGTCTGCACCATCAAATCGCCTTCGCCTTTACCCGAGGTCGAGATCGCCCCCTCGGGGATTCCCTTGCCGACCATATTGGATTTTGCTGCGCCTGAACGGCATTCCGACAATCTCTGGTTGTAGGCCGGAGAGCCTGAGGTGTCCGTATGACCCACAATCTGGATCGCAGCCGTGCCCGCTGCCTTGGCAGTGTTGGCAGCATCCGTCAGCACGCGGTCCGCTTCCGCCGTGATGTCGCAACGATCGAAGCCAAAGAAGATAATGAACTGCTTCGGCTTCACGGGGTCGGCCGGTGGTGGGGGCGGGGGAGGCGGCGGCGGGGCCGCTTCCGCTTCGAAGCCATAGCGGAAGCCCAGCGTCACAGTATGTTTGGCGATCTCCATCTCATCCGTTTCGCCGAACACGTTCGTGAACTCGGGCGAGTCCGCCCACAAATAACGATAGTTCACCATGAGGTCCCAGTGCGGACCCACCTGGTAGGTCAGCCCCACGATACCCTGCGCCGCGAACACCGCATCGCTGTCCTCGCTCAGCGTATCTTCGAAGCGCACGCTATCGACGCCGACGCCGGCGCCGAAGCTGATCGCCCAGCGGCTCGCGATCGGTTGATCGTAGAGCACGTTGAAGAACCCGCTCCACTCGCTGAGTTCGCCGTCCACGACCTGCACCGTGTTGATGCGGTCGATGTCGTTGTTGCGGTAGCCCGCTTCGAACTCACCCCGCCAGTTGTTCTCGAACGCGTAACCGACGGTGCCCATGGCGCCCCACCGGTTCTCGAATTCGATGTCGGCGTAGGAGCCGAGTCCGCCCGAAACCCAGAGCGGCAATTCGCTGTCCTGGACTTTGACCCAACCGGCTTCCAGACCGACATACCAGCCGTCGCGGTCTGCCGCGGCGGCGCTGCCAACGATGCTCAGGCCGAGTGCCGTCCCAAGCAGAATAGTTCTTAAACGCATCGCACTTTGTCTCCTGAGTGTCTCGTTCGCTCGAACCCGTTTCCGCGGGCGACACAGGGGGTGAAGCCGGGAGAAATGATTCGTGAATCACTTCCGTGAGAGGGTACAAAAGCGTTCGCGTGCAACACCGAGAAAACGCTCGCAAAGCCTGATTCTGTGCGGTGTTCTTTGCGCTTCGTTGCCCGTTCGCCACAGAAATTTCATACGGTGCGTCCGGTCGAACTTTTGACCGTCGTTCAAATTGATGCGGGCGCGCAGCCAGAGGATGAATCGGGTAGGTTGCGGGATGATCGGATCACTCTTCGGCAGACGAAAACGAAGCGAGCCTGCACCCGAACGCGCGGCGGTGCCGGCGGACCACTTTGTCGTCGCCGTTGGTGACGTACACGGACGATTGGACCTCGTTGAACGTTTGTGGCCGCAGATCGACGCTGCATCGCGCTTTTCGCCTGCGCGCCGCCGCATACTCGTTTTCGTCGGCGACTATGTCGATCGTGGTCCGCAGTCGCGCGAACTCGTGGATCGCCTGCTGCAGGGCTTTCCGGGTTTCGAGTGCGTGTTCCTCAAGGGCAACCATGACGAAACGCTGCTTCAATTTCTGGCCGACCCCTCAATCGGCGAGGCCTGGCGCAACTTCGGCGGGCTCGAGACGCTGCGCAGCTACGGCGTAACGCACGCCCACGGCAAGAACTGGTCCCAGACGCGAAGCGAATTCGCCGCCGCCTTGCCGCGCGCGCATGCAGAGTTCTTCAAGAACCTGAAGCTGCACGTCGCGATCGGCGACTACCTGTTCGTCCATGCCGGCATCCGTCCGCGCGTGTCGCTTGAGGAGCAAAGCGAGCGCGATCTCTTGTGGATTCGCGACGAATTCCTCGACAGCACGGCGAATTTCGGCCGTGTGGTCGTGCACGGCCACACGCCTGGCGATGCGCCGGTCATCCGTCCGAACCGCATTTGCGTCGATACCGGCGCCTATATGACCGACAACCTGACGGCGATTGTTCTTGAAGAGCGCACGCGCAGATTCTTGTCGACAGCTTAGGCGACGCAAGCCGCTTGATCGCCGCCGCCCGGCGATTTACCAATTGCGGCGAACCTGGGAATCACCACGACGATGTTGCGCCGCCTGTTCGCGCTGTGCGCGTTTTTGCTCGTCCTGACGGCCTGCGCCGGTTCGTCGGAAGAACAACCACCACGACCCGCGGCTGCGGCACCTGGAGCAGCGACCGCCGCGCCGGCGCCTTCGCAGTCCGACGAAAACGACTACCGCCTCGGTGCGGAGGACAAGGTCAAGGTCACCGTCTACGGCGAAGCCGACCTCTCCGGCGAATTCGTTGTCGACAGTTCGGG
>JAEUML010000040.1 GCA_016792785.1 Alphaproteobacteria bacterium | reverse complement strand
CGGCTCTTGTTGCCCCAGAAGAGGCCATGCCCGCCGGCCTCGAACGTCCGCCCGTCGAGCAGCCCGCGCGCAAAGATTTCGTCTATGCTGGGCGTGCACTTGCCGAGATAGGTGTGCGCGAAGGGCAGCGCCTTGCGGAAGGCGCGCGCATCCATCTCAATCCCATCCGCGACGACCTTGTCGCCCCGGCCCACGAACGAAAGCGTTCGCCCGCCGACGAACGGCGCGCGCTCGAGCACGAGGACGCGCTGCTTGAAATCGCGCGCCAGCAACGCGGCGGCCCCCAATCCAGCAACACCCGCGCCGATCACGACCGCGTCGAATTGTTCCGCCGAGGACATCGCTTCCTCCCTCGGGTCGGCCGATGCGCCGACCGAGCACAAGTAGGAAACCGGGATCGGCGGGCCGCCTTGCGGTAGATCAATTGACGACTGGATAGGATTGCGGTCCGGCGTGGTCCGTCAAACCGCCACCGAGTGGCGGGTGTTGCCGGACGACAAATATGCGTCGAACACAGCGCAAACAAGCCGCACCGCCGCCCGCTTGGCTTCCGGAACCGTGACGCGATGGCCGTCGACATGCACGAGACCGTCGCGCTGCAATGGAGCGAGAGCCTCGATGTCGGTGGCGAACGCACGGGCGCTGGCGCCGTGATTTGACGCAACGGCGTCCAGATCGACCGTCAAGTCGCACATCAACCGTTCGATCACGGCACGCCGCAAGCGGTCGTCCGCCGTCAACGCTCGCCCGCGCACGGTCGCAAATTCGTCGGCTGAAATCTTAGCGCCGTATTCCGGCCCAGCAGCGGCGTTCTGAGCGTAGCCCTGCGGCAGGGATGAGATGGCCGACGCGCCGACACCGATCAGAGCCGACGCGACGTCGGTCGTATATCCTTGAAAATTGCGCGCGAGCTTACCCGCGGCAAGGGCCACGGCGAGCGGGTCGTCAGGCAGAGCGAAGTGATCGAGGCCGATGGCTCGATAGCCACGCGCGACAAGCGCGGCGTGGGCGGTCTCGTAGTGCCGCATTCGCTCCTCGGCGCCCGGCAAGTCGGCGTCGTTGATGAGCCGCTGATGTCCCTTCATTTCGGGGACGTGAGCGTATCCGAAAACGGCGACACGCTGCGGTGTTAAGGCCGCGATCGATTCGACCGTTCGCTCGACATCTGCTGCCGTCTGTTTCGGCAGGCCGTACATGAGGTCGATGTTGAGTTTCGTGATGCCGGTCTCACGCAACTGCTCCACGGCTTTGCGCGTGACGGTTTCCGGCTGCCAGCGGTTTACGGCGCGCTGGACAGCAGGGTTCACGTCTTGCACGCCAAGACTCGCACGCGTCACCCCGGCCTTCGCCAAGGCCTCAAGCGTTTCTCGCGTCAATCCACGTGGATCGATTTCGATTGCGAACTCGGTATCGGCATTGATGATGAACCCGTCGCGGATCTGATCGATGAGACGCGCAATGTCGTCAGGGCTTAGAAGTGTCGGTGAGCCTCCGCCGAAGTGGAGGTGCGTCAGCTGGCGCTGGGCGCCTAACGCCCGATCCATGAGTGCCAACTCGCGCAGCAGCGAATCGACATAGCCTGCGATGGGTGAATAGGAGTTCACCACGCGCGTGTGGCAGCCGCAGAACCAGCACAAGCTGCTGCAGAAGGGTACATGTAGGTAGAGCGAAACGGCTTCGCGACGCGGCAACGCCTCTAGCCACCTGCGCAACACGGGGCCATCGACACTGGCGTTGAAATGAGGCGCGCTCGGGTAGCTCGTGTAGCGAGGAACCCGGGCATTGAGCAGGTCGAGACGCGACGACATAAAAGCAAGGTACTTCCCTTTTGGCCCGTCGCTTTGATCCAAAACAATCCGTCCGGCTGTGGCTCCCCGTGCGCCAGCGCGCGGCAGGCGCGCCGGGCGCAGATAGCAAGCCGCGCGACTTTCTTGGAGCTGTGCGCCGAGGGTCCGTAAACCACGTTCGTCGGGGCCGCCAACACTTTACCTTTGTGCGGCTGGCGGGTCTCCGCCCGCTTACACATCGTCGCTTTGGCTCACGGGAATCGGGCTCGCACGTCGCAGGCTCTATTGGCGCTTGCCCTATCGTCCCAGGGTTTACATCGCACTCGGCTGCGCGTTTGTTGCCTTCCACGTGACGCATGCAGCGATCGTGTACGCGAGAGTTTCGGCCGTCGTTGAGCCTTGATCCACGTCAACGAACGCCAGGAGTTCCTCCACTTCCTTCAAGCCCACCGCTTTCGGCGGGTAAGGGAGGCCGCCATGATAGTCGTGACTCGGAACGAGAAGACGATTGTGCTGACGGGCTGGCGCGCGTGGCTCGCCGGCGCCGCCCTGATGATTGTCGCTTGGTGCGCTCTGGCCTTCATCGCTTTCGTCTTGGTGGGACTTGCCGTCACGCTCGGCACGGCACTCGTCATACTGCTGCCGGCGGCAATCGTGGTTGCGCTTGTCGCGGCCGCGCTTCGCCGATGACCAAGAAGATGACGATCGCCGAATCCGCGAGACGGTGGCTCGCACTGAATCCTCGCTTGAGCGCCACGCATGTCGGCGTCGCGGTCGCCGCGACCGCCATCGTGATTGGCCCATTCTTCAACGTCGCTGATTATTCGAGCCTGCGCCACTCCACCAGCGAACTCGGGGCGCAAGGCGCGCCCGGGGCGTGGATCATGAATGCGGGCTTTACCGCCTTCGGCCTCGGCGTCTTGATCGACGCCGTGCGCGCGTTTCGCATATCGCCTGTGCCAGCGGGCGCCTTCATCGTGTTTGGACTGGCGATGATCATGAACGCTGTCTTTTCCCACCGGCCGATCGATCCCGTCGCGCCTTACGTCGTCTTCGAGGACGACATGCACTCGTTCTTTTCTTCGGTCGTTGGCGCGAGTTTCGCGATCGGGGTCCTCGCGTTTGGGTTCGCGCGCCGCGATCTTGGCCCGCCCGCCGTTCACGCGGTGGCGGTGGCTGCGGCGTTGATCCTGCCGCTCGGCATGTTCCTTTTCGCTGAAATCGAAGGCGCTCTGCAACGCGCGATGTTCTTCGTCAGCTTTGCCTGGTTCGCGGCTTATTTGCCGCGCCTGGCGATGCGGCGCCACCTTCCCGGTTGATGCAGGTCATGTCGGTGTGGATTGGCTGTTTTCGCCGCCCTTCCGGCGTATTGCGACGTCGCGGGGCCATCACGATTTAGGGAGTGTTTACGCTTTCGCCAATTAACCGCAGCGCAGGCAAAGGCGTGGTGGTGTACTAGATTATGGCTATGCGACGGCTGTCGAAACCTGTCCGCTTTGCTCTGGGCGTGCTGCTTGCCGCGGCGCTTGCCTTGAGCCCTGGCATCGCCTTCGCGGGCATTGGGTCGGCGCACCAGGACGCCGTCATGACGACGGACACCGGCGCACCCTGCGACATGCCGTGCGACGATTGCGGCGACGGCAAATCCTCGGCGGCCTGCGCACTGGCGTGCAGCGGGTTGATCGCATCGATACCCGCACCCGCGTTCGCAGCCCTACCCACTGTTCCTGCGGCGCATGCCGAGGCGATCTTGGCGATCCTGTTCGCCGGCCGCGAACGCGAACCGGACAAGCCCCCTCCCAGACCGGTCCTTGCTTGAACTGACTCATTCCTCGCGCCTCTGGTGCGCGAGGTTCGTTCATTCGCGCAAGGACATTTCACATGTATTCGATACCAGCGATTGGCCGCGCGGCCGTCGCGTTTGTTGTTCTCGCCGTCGCGGCCGCTCTTTCGGCCTGCGGGCCGGCGAAGTCGCCTTATACCTTCTCCGCTGTTACGAGCGAGATCACGATAGATGGCGAAGCCGTCGTCGATGTTCGCCTCGTTCATGAGCCGACCGGTAAGGCGGTCGAGAATGCCGTCATCTTCGAGACGCGCTTCGACATGAGCCCCGACGCGATGGGTGCGATGACTGCGCCGGCGACGGCGCAAGGCTCGCCCGCGCCCGGCGTCTATCGCTTCAAGGTCGCGCCCACGATGGAAGGGCGCTGGGCGTTAACGTTGAGTGCCAAGGTGAAAGGCGTCGACGAGACGATCACCGGCACCGTCGTCGTCACGGCGCGCTGAGCCATGCGTCGTTACATGATTTGGGCGGTGGCGGCGTTCGCGCTGGCCGCGGCCGGCGGCGCCGCCTGGTGGCTGTGGCCGTCGCACGAAACCCCTGGGCACGACGCGTCGGCGTCGAACACCGGACGCATCCTGTATTACCAGGATCCGTCCGGCGCGCCGGACTATTCGCCGACGCCGAAGAAAGACGGGCAGGGCCGCGACTACATCGCCGTGCGCGCACCCGCGGAGACGCGACAGGCGAAAGGCAAGAAGGTTCTCTACTACCGCAACCCGATGGGTCTCGCCGACACCTCGCCTGCGCCGAAAAAGGATTCGATGGGGATGGACTACATTCCCGTCTACGCGGACGAGGGTACGGATCAGCCCGGCACCGTGAAGATCAACCTCGACCGGGTGCAGCGTCTGGGCGTGCGCACGGCGCCGGTCAGCCGTCAGGCGATGAACGAAACGGTGCAGCTCACGGGGACGGTCATGGCCGACGAGCGCAAGCTTGGGGTCGTCGCTCTGAAATTCCCGTCCAGTATCGTCAAGCTGCATGTCGCGGCGGCCGGCGAGAAAGTGCGCGCCGGCCAAGCTCTGTTCGAGATCAACAGCCCCTTCCTGTTGCAGCAAGAGACTACGCTTGCGCTCGCTTTGAAGGCGCAGGCCGTGTCGCAGGAGCTGGGCGACGTTTATGCGCGCACGAACGAGCGTTCAGCCGCATCTGCGCGCGCGCGGCTGGAGAACTACGAAGTTCCCCAACGCGAGATCGAGCGGCTTATCCGAACGCGCGAAGCGAAGGGCCATGTCGTGTGGCCCGCGCCGCAAAACGGTGTCGTCATCGAAAAACCGATCGTCGCCGGCATGCAGGCGCAAGCGGGCGAAACGCTATATCGCCTGGCCGACCTTTCGAATGTCTGGGTGATCGCCGAAGCGCCGGAATCGATGCTCGCCATCGCAAGACCGGGCGCGACCGCGCGCATTACGCTCAACGCCTATCCGGGCAAGACATTCGGCGGCAAGGTCACGTTCGTCTATCCCGAAGTGTCGATGACGACGCGCACGGCGAAAGTGCGCATCGAACTCGGCAACGCCGAGAGCCTTCTCTTGCCCGGCATGTTCGCCTCGGTCGAGGTCGCAAGCCCGCCGGGCGAGGCCGTTCTCGCCGTGCCCGACAGCGCGCTCATCGACAGCGGGAGCCGGCAAGTCGTGCTGCTCGCCCGCGGCGAGGGGCGGTTCGAACCGCGCGCCGTCGTCGCCGGGCGCCGCGCGAACGGCTTGGTCGAAATCGTCTCCGGCCTCGACGGCAGCGAAACCGTCGTGACCTCGGCGACGTTCCTGATCGACGCCGAAAGCAATCTGCGCGCGGCGCTGCAGAGCTTCACCACGGAGGCGAAGCCATGATCGCCGCCGTCATACGCTGGTCGGCGCGCAATCTGTTGCTGGTCCTCGTCGGCACGGCACTGGCGACCTTCGCGGGCGTCTATGCGCTCGTGACCACGCCGGTCGATGCGATCCCCGATCTCTCGGACACGCAGGTCATCATCTACACGGAGTATCCGGGTCAGGCGCCGCAGGTCGTCGAGGATCAGGTCACCTATCCGCTCACGACCGCGATGCTCAGCGTGCCGAAGTCGCGCGCCGTGCGCGGGTTTTCCTTTTTCGGGGTCAGTTTCGTTTACGTGATTTTCGAGGACGGCGCCGATCTCTACTGGGCGCGCTCGCGCGTGCTCGAATATCTGAACGCGGCGGCGCGCCGCCTGCCCGCGGGCGTGACGCCGGCGTTGGGGCCGGACGCGACCGGCGTCGGCTGGGTCTATCAGTACGCGATCGAGCATCCGACGCTGAACCTCGCCGAAACGCGCAGCTTGCAGGACTGGTACGCGCGCTTCGCCGCTGCCAAGGCCGACGGCGTCGCCGAAGTGTCGAGCGTCGGCGGCCTCGTCAAGCAATACAACGTCGTCGTCGATCCGAAGCGTCTGCTCGCGCTCGGCCTCACGCTCGACGATTTGCGCAAGGCGATCGCGGGGAGCAATCGCGACGTCGGCGGGCGGGTCGTGGAACTCAGCGAGACCGAGCATGCGGTGCGCGGGCGCGGGTATTTGAAGAACGCCGACGACATCGGCCAGATCATGCTGAAGTCGACGGGCGGCGTGCCGGTCACGATCAAGGACGTGGCGCGCGTCGAGATCGGCCCCGACGAACGGCGCGGCGTCGCCGAGTTGAACGGCGAGGGCGAGGTGGCCTCGGGCATCGTGGCGCAGCGCCAGGGCTCCAGCACGATCGACGTCATCGCGGCTGCCAAGGGGGCGCTCGCCGCCGTGCTGCCGAGCCTGCCCGAAGGCACGCGCATCGTCTCGGTCTACGACCGTTCGGACCTGATCAACCGCGCCATCGCCACGCTCGAAAGCACGCTCATTGAAGAAAGCATCATCGTCGCGCTCGTCTGCATCGTGTTCCTGCTGCATGTGCGCAGCGCCCTCGTCGCGATCATCATGCTGCCCGTGGGCATGCTGCTCGCCTTCGCCGGCATGAAGGCGTTGGGCCTCAGTTCGAACATCATGAGTTTGGGCGGCATCGCGATCGCGATCGGCGCGATGGTCGACGCCGCGATCGTGATGATCGAGAACGCGCACAAGCATATCGAACGGCTGAAGCCCGGTGAATCCCGCGCTCAGGCGATCGTCGAGGCTGCGGTCGAAGTCGGCCCGTCGCTGTTCTTCAGTCTCTTGATCATCACCGTCTCGTTCTTGCCGATCTTCGCGCTCGAGGCGCAGGAAGGCCGCCTGTTCCATCCGCTCGCCTTCACCAAGACATTCGCGATGGCGGCGGCCGCGCTGCTGTCGGTGACGCTGGTGCCGGCGCTGATGGTGCTGTTCATCAAGGGCAAGATCCGCGGCGAAGCGGAGAACCCGATCAACCGCGTCCTGATCGCGCTCTATCGCCCGATCATCCGCGCCGTGCTGAACGCGCGTGTGGTGACCGTCGGCGTCGCGCTCGCGGTCCTCGCTGTGTCGCTCTGGCCGTTGATGCGCATCGGGTCGGAATTCATGCCGACGCTGAACGAAGGCACGCTGATGTACATGCCGACGACGTTGCCGGGTCTTTCCGTAACGAAGGCCGCCGAACTCGTTCAGACGCAGAACAAGATCATCAAGGCATTCCCCGAAGTCGCCTCCGTGTTCGGCAAGGCGGGCCGCGCCCAGACGGCGACCGACCCCGCGCCGCTCGAGATGTTCGAGACGGTCGTCAACCTCAAACCCGAAAGCGAATGGCGTCCCGGCATGACGACCGACAAGCTGATCGCTGAGATGGACGCCAGCCTGCAGTTCCCGGGCGTTTCGAACGCCTGGACGATGCCGATCAAGGCGCGCATCGACATGCTCTCGACCGGCATCCGCACGCCTGTGGGCGTGAAGGTGATCGGGCGTTCGCTCGTCGACATCGAAGCGGCGGCGCGCGAGATTGAGCGCGTGCTGCGCAAGGTGCCCGGCACGGCGAGCGCGTTCTCCGAACGCATCGGCGGCGGCTATTATCTGACGATCGAGCCCGACCGGCGCGAACTCGCACGCTATGGGCTTAGCGTCGATCAGGTGCAGGACACGATCGCGATGGCGTTGGGCGGCGAGGCGGTGACGACCACAGTCGAGGGCCGCGAACGCTACGGCGTCAACATTCGCTACCCGCGCGACACGCGCTCGGATCCGCAAACGATCGCGCGCCAGGTCATCGTGCCGATGGCCGGGGGCGGCGTACCGCTCGGCCAAGTGGCGCGCATTAAGCTCGAACAGGGACCGTCGACGATCCGGACCGAGGACGCGCAGCTTGCCGCCTACGTCTTCGTCGACGTGCGCGACCGTGATCTCGGCGGCTACGTCGCCGAAGCGCGCGAGGCCGTGGCGCGCGAGGTGAAGTTCCCAGCGGGCGTCCATCCGATCTGGAGCGGGCAGTTCGAATATCTCGAGCGCGCGCAAGCGAAGCTGATGATCGTCGTACCAGTGACGCTGCTCATCATCTTCCTGTTGCTCTACCTGAATTTCGGCCGTCTCGCCGAAACGCTGATCGTCATGGCCTCGGTGCCGTTCGCGCTCGTCGGCGGGTTGTGGCTGATGTACGCGCTCGGCTTCAATTTCTCGGTTGCCGTCGCCGTCGGCTTCATCGCGCTGGCCGGGGTCGCTGCCGAAACCGGCGTCGTGATGCTGATCTATCTCGACCACGCGCTTGCCGCGCATCGCGAGCGTGCGGCGTTGGAGGGCCGCTCGCTCACACTCGCCGACGTCAACGCAGCGGTGATGGAAGGCGCCGTCGAACGCGTGCGCCCGAAGCTGATGACGGTCGCCGCGATCATGGCGGGCCTCCTCCCCATCATGTGGTCGACCGGCGCTGGCTCGGAAATCATGCAACGCATCGCCGTGCCGATGATCGGCGGCATGGTTTCGTCCACGATCTTGACGCTCATCGTGATCCCGGCAGTGTACGCATTGGTGAAGGCCAGAATGCGGGCACCGGGCCGTCGTGCCTCCCAGAGCCTTGCGTAGATTGGAAAGATAACGCACGCGATTGCTTAATGCGCTCAGTGCGTTTGGCTCGTTTTGTACCGTCATTGCTCGCTCCGCCGGAAGTTGGACCCATTTGGTCAGGTCATAGTGCAATTCCGAGTGGGAGAGCGAGCGTGATCCAGCGGCAGGGCAGGAGCGAGGACATGGCCGTGCGTTTGACGTCTTGGTTGGTAC
>JAEUML010000320.1 GCA_016792785.1 Alphaproteobacteria bacterium | reverse complement strand
AGCTTCGTGCCGAGGTCTTCCTCCATACGTGCCATCAGCCGCCGCGCGACCGGCTTCAGGTCTTTGTATTCGACCCCTTCTTCGGCTGCGACAATGAACCGGAACTGATGCCGATCGCCCTCGGCCCGCTCGACGAATTCCTTGCCATCTGCGCGATCGCGGATCGCGTCGTAGAGTTCGCCCGGTGTCCCCTCGCGCGTGACGCCGTCACGCTGGATGTAACGCAGATGCAGCCTCGCGGCCTTGAGGCCCCTGGTTCCGATCTTGACGATCCGCGCCTTGATGACCACGCGCCGTGCCCGGAGCCCGGCATGACGGTCGCGCAAGACACGGCCGGCGCCCGCGCCACGTCCGATCCGGCTGCCATCGAACCGCCGCGTTCCACCGAGGCGCCCAAGCGTCCGGCCGCTCGCGAACGCGGCCGCGCGCAGAACCCTATTCAGGTACCGCTGCGTACGTGCTCCGTCTTGCGTCCGGATCTTGCCAAGTTTGGGTTCGAACTCGTCGTCGTGGCGCATGTCGGACCACCTTGCATCGTCTTAGATGTTGGTCGCACTCCCGCGGCGTACAAGACCAGCGCGCAGATTCGAGCTTTAGCGATGCGTGGTGCAGCTTCGGTGTCATCGGCGCGGCGATGGCGCCATGGGCTTGGATGTGCAGACAACGACTTAGGCGACCGATAGTGTCACCGTTTTTATCTTGCCCTCCCGTTTTCCGAACTAGAGTCTTTCGCTCAATCGCGCTCTGCTACGACGTAAGCGTCCACTCGTTGCACACTTGTTCCCGTTTTCAGACCCGTGATGATTTTTCTCCGCGTCGAAGTGAACGCGAGAGGAACATCTGCCATGGAAATTCCAGACGAACGGGTCAGCTTCTGGCGTCAACACATTGAAGGATGGAAGAAAAGCGACCTCAACCAGCGCGCTTATTGTGTCGTCCACGGACTGTCGCGGAGGACCTTCCAGAACTGGCGGCTGCGGTTGAAGGCGGATGATGCAGCTGCCGAACGCAAGCTTCGTTGGCGCCATCTTCGCAAGGATCGTCCTAGTGTTAGTCCTAGTGCTAGTCCTATGCCGATGGTGCCGACCCGGCCGCCGTTCGGTCTGCCGCGGCCAAATCGGCGGCGCCATTTCCCGGAGGAATTGAAGCGGCAAATCGTCGAGGAGACGTTGTTGCCAGGTGCGACAGTTTCGAGCGTCGCGCGGCTTTACGGGGTCACCGCGCCGTGTGTCTTCCGCTGGCGCAAGCTCATGGGTCTTGGTGCGGCGGGCGATAAAACAGCCTTCGCATCGGTGCGGATCAGCGAGGAAAACGATGCGTCGGAGGTTGGACCGGCCTCCGGATCGGCCACCCCTAGCACGGCTCTGGAGGGCCCATCCGGTGGCGTCGAGATAGAGCTCGCCGGCGGCAAGAAGTTACGCTTCGAGCGCGATGCAGACCCTGAAGCCGTGCGCCGCATGGTCGAAATTCTGGAGGGTGTGCGCCAATGATCATCGCTCCGACCGGCGCGCGCGTCCACGTAGCCCTTGGCATTACCGACATGAGGAAGGGCATGTGCGGGCTCTCCGTGCTCGTTCAAAAGGTGCTCGCAAAGGACCCGTTCTCCGGGCACTTGTTCGTGTTCCGGGGCAAGCGCGCCAACTACATCAAGATCCTCTATTGGGACGGGAACGGCCTCTGTCTCTTCAGCAAGAGACTGGAGCATGGGCGCTTCGCATGGCCGACGACTGCGGAGACCGGCGGCACGGTTGCGCTGACACCCGCACAGCTTTCGATGCTGATCGAGGGGATCGACTGGCGTTCGCCCGAGCGCACATGGCGGCAGCCCGAGCTCGCGGGATGACGCGCACGATCTACGCCCATCTACGCAACGCGATGAAAAAGCACTTGCTGCGTCGAGTCGCAGACATAGCATCGCACCATGCGATTCGATCTCGACAATCTGCCGAACGATACGACGCTCCTGCATCGCCTCGTGCGTGATATGGCGGCCGTGATCGACGCCGATCGGACGCAGCTGAGTGAGGCGCAAAGCGAGGTTGAGAAGCTGCGCGCCATCGTCAATCAACTTCAACGCTCCCAGTTTGGACGCCGCTCGGAGAAACTCGATCCGGACCAGCTCGAGCTCGCCATGGAAGACCTGGGCGGGGATATCGCTCGAGCGGAAGAGGCCACGCCGCCACGGCCGGGTGCAAAACCCGAGAAGCCTCAGGCCAAGCAGCCGCGCGCCCTGCCGCCACATCTGCCACGCGAAGACGTGGTTCTCGACAGCGGGAAGGATGCCTGCCCGTGCTGTGGCGGCGCGCTGCATCAGATCGGCGAGAGCACGAGCGAGATGCTCGATTGGGTGCCGGCGAGACTGCGCGTGATCCGCATCAGACGGCCCAAGTATGCCTGCCGATCCTGCGAGAAGGTTCAGCAAGCGGCGGCGCCGGAGCGCGCGATTGCCAAAGGAATGGCAACGCCCAGTCTCCTGGCGCATGTCATCGTTGCCAAGTATTGCGATCACCTTCCGCTCTATCGCCAGGCCCAAATCTTCGCCCGTCATGGCGTCGAGATGGAGCGTTCGACGCTCGCGAACTGGGTCGGCGGGACCTGTTGGTGGCTTGAATCTCTGCACAAGCGGCTGGCTGCCAACATCTTCGCCTCCGACAAATTGTTCGCGGACGACACGCCGATTCCGGTCCTCGATCCCGGCCGCGGCCGTACCAAGACCGGACGCCTTTGGGTCTATGTGCGCGATGATCGGCCGTGGGCGGGACCTTCATCGCCGGCGGCCGTATACTTCTATAGTCCCGACCGCAAAGGCGAGCGGCCGCAGTCTCATCTGGGCGAGTTCAAGGGCGTTCTGCAGGTCGATGGCTATGCGGGGTTCGAGCGTCTGACTGAGGGCGGCCACGTCATTCTCGCTGCCTGTTGGGCACACGCGCGACGCAAGTTCTATGATGTGCATGAGGCGACAGGTTCGCCGATCGCAGCCGAAGCGCTACGGCGAATCGCCGAGCTTTATGCGATCGAAGAACGCATCCGCGGCACGTCAGCCGTGTGGCGCAAGACTGTCCGACGAGCACAGACGCGGCCACTTGTCCAAGCGCTGAAGACCTGGTCGGAAGCCGAGCTTGCCCGCATTCCCGGACGCAGTAGGCTCGCCGAAGCAATCCGCTATTCCCTCTCGCGTTGGCCTTCGCTTACGCGTTTCCTCGACGACGGACGCATCGAGCTCGATACGAACTCTGTGGAACGCGCGATCCGTCCCGTTGCGCTTGGGCGCAAGAATCATCTCTTCGCCGGCTCTGACGGCGGCGGCGAACGCTGGGCCGTCGTCTGTTCGCTGATCGAGAGCGCGAAGCTCAACGCCGTGGAGCCGTTCGCCTATCTCACGGATGTGCTTCAGCGCATGGTCGACGGCCACGCCAAGAGTCGCCTCGATGAGTTGCTTCCTTGGAACTGGAAGCCGGCGTCAGCGACTTGACCGCTTCGTTCTCACTCGTGCCCGATCGCAAATCCGAGGGTACGTGCAATGAGTGGACGCTTACGCTACGACCTCATCTCGAGTAAAATTGTGCGCCTGGTCATTATCGAAGCGTAACGCGATCGCGAGCGTCTGGCGAGGCCATGCGCTGGGATTGAATTTTGTCGGTCGAAGTGTGGCCTGAGGTGGTCAGGACGGGCCGCAAGCGGACTGCCGAAATCGCTTTTGCTGCTCATTAAAAGGTCCACAGCGGGGTCAAAACACCGATTACGTCGGTGCGCGAACTCGGACCAAAATATCGTCCGTCGAACGAAGCCGGAGCGTCGTTCAAGAGGAAAATCTGATCCCCGGTGAGCCTCGAACACCCCTTCCAAGGTCTCAAGACTCGTCCTTGACTGTCACGACGCAAGGCGTCGACGCGGCGCCTTCCGTTGATGTAAATCGCTCTGTTGACCGTGCACACGAGGTCGCCGTCAGCGGCCACCACGCGCTTGATCGCTGGGGTGTCGAACGGCAGGTAGCGGCGGCCCGAAGCCAGTCGTCGCGCGTCTTCCGGCAGGCGGACGAGAACCAAGTCGCGGACCTTCGGCGGCGTTCCCGACGACACCGCATAGAGGCCGACGGGCACGCTCGCGCTGGCATTCCAGACGAGCAACGGGAGGGGTTTCAGAACCGAAGCCAGACCGAGCGCGGCGCAGCTGGTGACCATGGCCGACACAACGAGCAAAGTAGCCCGCGAACGCCCGCCCGAGACCAAGTGCCGAAAGATAGGAGCCACGCTACTCATCGGATGTGCTTCGTTTG
>JAEUML010000316.1 GCA_016792785.1 Alphaproteobacteria bacterium | reverse complement strand
CCGGCGCGAACCAGCGCGTGGAACGCCGTGACGTTCAACAGCAGCAGGTCTTTCCCCGCGCGCCGATGCCAAACGAGCACGGCGCGACGCACGCCGTCATGGACGAGCGCGTTCCAGGCGCACGTTTGGTACGGTCGCGGCGCCCAGGCGTGCGGGAGTATCACCTGCCCGGGGATGGGTGGTGTAAAGGGCTGGGACATGGGCGCTTTCACATCATTCAAGTCGTCATGGCCGGACGTGACCCGGCCACCCAGGGACACAGTCACCGTGTCCCCACAAAACCTGTCATGGTCCGCGTAGGCGGACCACCCACGACTTAACAGCAACTACAACCCAAAAAAGTCGTGGGTGGTCGGCCTTCGCCGACCATGACAATGAGGGACGTGACGGTGGCCCTGGGTGGCCGGGTCAAGCCCGGCCATGACGGTTATTTTTGTTGTTCGGTATTCTCCACCAGCGCCCGAAGACGCGCCGGCACCTCCGCGGGGTCGATCGCCTCGCCGCGCACCGCCTTTTGCACCAGCGCCTCCAGCGAAAAGTCGCGGAGCACGACGGTCACGTTCTGCTGCCCCACGGTGGGCATCGTGATTTTCTCGCGGTACTGATCGGGACGGATCGCCTTCAACCGGGCGAGCAGAAGCGCATCGGAGTACTTGCGTTTCGCCCCACGTTCTTCGCCTTGATAGAAGACGGGCTCGTCGTAGCCGTCGCGGCCGCGCCGGTCCGCTTCTTCCTCCAGCAGGTCGCCGGCGATCTCGATCGCCTGGGCCCATCGCGCGGCAAAGTCGGCGTCGTGCTTGCGCCAGACATAGACGCAGCTGCGCACATAGTCGGCCGCCGCACACGCCGCCCGCACCGGATGGCCGTTTTCGAGCGCGGCGAAGAAACGGTCGTCGCCCTCGCGCGTGCGCGTGGTTTTGGCAGGCATGATATCCCCTGGGACCGCCGGCATCCTGCCGGCCCTTGCTGTCTCTCAACCGCATGAAGAAAGAGCCGGCTAGAAGCCGGCGGTCCCAGGCACGCCGAAGGGAACGCGAAAGCCGACGGTCAAATGCGGCGACGTCCGGCGCGACGGCGCGAACCAGTTCTCGCGCGACGCCTCGCCCAAGAGCGACATCCCGGCGCCGATCACCGCCCCCTGCAACGCCGCACGCCCGCGAGCCTTCGCATTCGATGCGGCGATGTTGCTCTCCCACGCTTGAACCTCACCGCCGTGCAGCGTGGCCAAGTGATCGCGCTGTGCCCGTTCGGCCATCTTTGCCGTGATGTCGACCGGTGAGCCTTGTGCAAGATCGACATTGCCCTGACCTGTACGTGCGAGGAACCGGCCGATGCGTTCGCGCCCCTCCTCAAGCGGGCGCTGCGCATTCGCAGCCGCCGTCTGCCGTGCGAGACGTCCCTGGGCTTGCGCATAGGCAACCTCGGACTTCGCCGCTGCGTTCGCTTGCACGCCCTCAGCAATCTTCATGCCGATGGACGCGACGGTGAGGACGGTTTGAAGGCACATGAGTTCTTCCTAGGACCGCCGGCATCCTGCCGGCTCTTGCTGAATCTGAAGCGCACGAAAAAGAGCCGGCTGGAAGCCGGTGGTCCCAGGGACGTATGTTGGTCTTTGATGATGCTGACTTGGCACACGCGCGGGTATCTTCCGCATTGGGACGCGGGCGAAGTTCCGCAGGCGATCACGTTTCGCCTCGCCGACAGTTTGCCGACCATCGTGCTCGAACAATGGCGGGCGGAACTTGCGCCGCTTGACGACGGTGCGGCCTCACGCGAACGGCGCATCCGCATCGAACACGCACTCGACAGCGGACTCGGTGAAGCCAGGCTTTCGGACGCGCGCGTCGCAGCAACGGTCGAGGACGCGTTGCTGCATTTCGACGGTGAGCGTTATCGCCTGCATGCGTGGGTGATAATGCCCAATCATGTGCATGTCGTTGCGACGCCGCTCGGCGAATGGACGCTTGCCAAGATCGTGCATAGTTGGAAGTCGTTCACGGCGACGCAAGCGAACGCGCTGCTCGGACGTAGCGGCGTGTTCTGGGCGCGCGAGTACTTCGACCGCGCGATCCGTGACGATGGACATTTTGCGAATGCGGTATCGTATGTGGTGATGAACCCGGTGAAGGCCGGCTTGTGCGCACGGTGTGAAGACTGGCGATTCTCGAGTGCGTGGTCCGGACGCAAGAGCTAATCGGTGACCGGCGTCTTCCTGGGACCGCCGGCATCTTGCCGGCCCTCGCTGAATCTCAAATTCACAAAGAAGAGCCGGCTGGAAGCCGGCGGTCCCAGGGCAGTCAGCTTTCCCCCACCGCCACCCGCGGCATCACCGCCAAAACATCCAACGGCAGCGGCTCGTCCTGCACGATCACGACCTGCCCGTCCGTGTCGTAGTCGCTGGCCAGCGTCACGTCGAAATCGCCGCTGCGCAGCGGCGGTGAGGCGTCCATCGGATCGCTTGCGTCGCGGCGGATGAGGTCCTCCATCACCGCCTCGTTCGCGCCCGCCTTGCCGCCCATGCCGTTCAGCACGCGCACGGTCAGATTCGCGATGCGCTTCACGCGGCCCTGCACCCCGCCCATCGCCCCGCCGTCGAGGCGCAATGTTTTCAGGCGCGAAGTGTAGCCAAGCCCCACGCGCGCCGTCGTCGCCGGCGCCTCCAACGTCACCGCGCCGCCCGTGACCGTGCGCGCGGGATGCAGCGCGCCGTTCGCGACGATGTTCACCACGCGCCCCTCCAAGTGGCCCAAGCCCGACAGCACCGTCGCCGGTGCGCCGGCATAGGTGAGCGCCGCGTCGAGATAGGGCTGCGCCGTATTGTCGTTCGCGTCGGCCGGTTCGAACGGTTGTTCCATGTACTCAACATGGCGCACCGTTTGCCCGTTCACCTCGCGCCGCGTGACGAGCCAGAGTTCGTCCGCGGCACCGCCCGGCGCGGGGATCGCGGCGATGCTTTCGACCGCGCCGTCGCGCGGATGGCGCGCCCAGGCATAGACCTGCTCCTCGCGTTTGTAGGTGAGGCTGAGCAGCAGCCCGTCGCTGCGCACCGCCCACAGCGTGTTCAAAGGCGCGCGCGCCCAGGCGAGGCCCGTGACCGTCGCCGTGTCGGTCGTCAAATGCTCCGCCAATTGCAGAAGGTCGAGGGGCAGATAGGCATCGGCGTCCACGTTGTAGAGCATCGCCATCACCTTGCGCCCCGCACGGTTGACGAACAGCGTCTCTGACCCCAACCGCGCGGGTTCGACCGCGGCGGACCCTTCGCCCGATTGCGGCACGAAGCGGAGCGCGGCGGGGGTCAGCGGTTCGCCCGCCGCGCCGCCGCCGGCCGCGAACTCCTGCCCCGACGTGCCGACGAGCAACGTGGCGCCGGAGGCGAGC
>JAEUML010000309.1 GCA_016792785.1 Alphaproteobacteria bacterium | reverse complement strand
ATTCGCGGCGTCGAAATTCAGATCCTGGAACGCCAGCCGCCAGCCGCCACGATCACTGTAAGGGGTACGGCGCGCACCGGCGGTTGGACGAACATAGAGCTATCGCCGCTGCAGACCTTTGCGCCTGAAGTCGGCATGAAGAGCTACACCCTCGTCGGCACGCCGCCGGACGGCGTGGCGACGCAAGCGCTCTCGCCGGTCAGCGTCACGGTGACACTCGACCCGCTGCCCGCGGACGTTAAGACGATCCGCGTGCTCGGCGAGACGAACGAAGTTGCTCAGACGTTCCGTTGATCGCCCGACCTTATTTGAACGGCGCGCCCCGAAAGGCGGCGCGCCGTTTCGCGTCAGCCGAGCAGTTGCCCATCGTCGAGCGTAAACAGCGACCCGGTGATGAACCCCGCGTGCTTTGAGCACAGCAGCAACAACGTCGCGTCCAAGTCCTCCTCCCGCCCAAGCCGACGCCTCGGGAAACTCGCGATTTGCTTCTTGCCGCCCTCGGTCGCAAACCAGCCGCTGTTCAACTCCGTCTCGATGAAGCCCGGACACATCGCATTGACCGCGATGTGATGCCGCGCCCACTCGCGGGCTAAACCTTTTGTCATCATCGCGACCGCAGCCTTCGACATGCTGTAGGCCACGAGCCCCGGCAGCGGCTTCATCGCCCCGATCGAAGCGATGTTAACGATCCGGCCCTGAATCTTGTGGTCGACCATGCGCTGACCCACCGTCTGCGCAACGAAGAACGCGCCCTTCACGTTCGTGTCCATGATCGTGTCGTAGTCGCTCTCACTGAGTGCGGATGCGCTCGCCTGCACGTTCAATCCGGCGTTGTTAACGAGGATTCCGATAGGCCCAGCCTCGCGTTCCGCCGCATCGACACACGCGCGAACACCCGCGACATCCGTTACGTCCAGGCGCAGAGCGACCGCCTGTCCGCCCTTGTTCTCGATCTTTGTCTTTAACGGATGCAATCGCTCGACACGCCGTCCGGTGATCACCACCTTTGCACCCGCATCGCTCAACACTTCGGCGAAGCGCGCGCCGAAACCGCTCGTGGCGCCGGTGATGAAAGCGGTCTGACCGGTCAGGTCGAAGGTGATGTGCGATACCATGTGGCTACCTAAAAAGGTTGCGGACAATTATCCTTAAGCGTTCGGTTGCAAGAAATCGAATTGCGAAATCCGCTTTTCTGTTGCGCGCTTCCATGTCTATCTTCTGACCCCATGCAAATCGACGTCATCTCAGACACCGTCTGCCCTTGGTGCTACATCGGAAAGCGCCGCCTCGAACGGGCGATGCGCTTGCGGCCGCAAATCGCATTCGATGTCCGGTGGCGTCCGTTTCAGCTTGACCCGGCCACGCCGCCCGAAGGCGTCGACCGAAAGGCTTACATCGAACGCAAGTTCGGCTCGTCCGACAAGATCAAGCCGATCCACAACGCGCTGCTGAAGGCGGGGGAGGACGAAGGCATCCCGTTCGCTTTCGAAAAGATCACGCGCACGCCGAACACGATCAACTCGCACCGCCTGATCCGCTGGTCGCATTCAATGGGCGTCCAGGATCAGGTCGTCGAGCTTTTGTTCCGCCGCTACTTCACCGAAGGCGCGGACATCGGACAAATCGCGACGTTGGTGCAGATCGGAACTGACGCAGGCATGGATGCCGAGTTGGTGGAGGAGTTGATGAACTCCGACGCCGACCTCGAACGCGTTCGGCACGAAGACAGCATGGCCCGCAAGATCGGCATCCAAGGCGTGCCCACCTATCTGGTCGGCGGCAAGACGCTGATCAACGGTGCCCAGGATGCGGAGGTTCTCGTCCGCGCGTTCGATCACGTCGCCGCCGAATCCGAAGGCGCCGTCGCGACCGCCTAAAGCCCCGCCCAGCGCGCGGTCCAATACGTCGCGCCAGCCGCGACGTAAGCCATCACGAAAAGATACGTGAACATGAACGCGGTCCAGCGCCACGAGTTCATCTCGCGCCGTGCGACCGCCAGCGTCGCCATGCATTGCGGCGCGAACACATACCAGGCCAGGAACGCAAGCGCCGTCGGCAGCGACCACGCGTTCTGCAGTGCCGCGGCAAGACCGTTCGCATCGCCTTCGGTCTGCACCGCGTAAACCGTGCCGAGCGCCCCAACGGCCACCTCGCGCGCAGCAAACCCCGGCACAAGCGCGATCGCGATCTCGAGATTGAAACCGATGGGCTTGAGCAGCGGCTCAAGCCAACTGCCGAGCATCCCGGCATACGTCTCGCGAATGCCCGACGCCGAACTCGGGTTCGTCGACAGGAACCAAAGAATGACCGAGATCACGAAGATGTACTTACCCGCCCGCTTTACAAACGCCCACGCCCGCATCCAAAGGTTGATGAAAAAGTCGCGCGGGTCGGGCAGCTTGTAGGTCGGCATTTCCATCAACAACGGCTGCGGCCGCCCTCGCGTCAGCGTGCGCTTCAAGATGAAGGCGACGGCGACCGCGGAAACAACGCCCGAGAGATAGAGCCCGAACATCACCAAACCTTGCATGTTGAAAACGCCGACGGTCGTGGGTGGAATGAACGCCGCGATGATGAGCGTGTAAACCGGCAGCCGCGCCGAACACGTCATGAGCGGCGCGACTAGGATCGTGGTCAGCCGGTCGTTCTCGTTCTCGATGGTGCGCGCCGACATCATGCCCGGGATCGCGCACGCGAAACTCGACAGAAGCGGAATGAACGCCCGCCCGTTCAAGCCCACGCGCAGCATCAGCTCGTCCATCAGGAACGCCGCCCGCGCCATATAGCCGGACGCTTCCAGTGCGAGGATGAACGCGAATAGGATGACGATCTGGGGCAGGAACACGACGACGCTGCCGATGCCAGCAACGATACCGTCGGTGAGCAGGCTCTTGAGCCAACCATCGGCCAACGACGCGCCGATCCACGTCCCGAGCGCGGCGAAACCGTCCTCGATCCACGTCATCGGCAACTCAGCCCACGTGAACACCGCCTGGAACATCAGGAAAAGAAGCGCAGCCAGAATGAAGAGCCCCGCGACCGGGTGCAGAACGACGCTGTCGATCGCCCGCGTGAGCCGGTTCATCGCGGGTTCGGCAAGGATCGCCTCTCGCGCAATCGCCCGCGCCTCGCGCTGAACCGTGCGCAGGTCGGCCATCTCCCCGGCAACCGCGCCTGTCGTCGAGCCTGAGACCAACTCATCCAACCGCGCCAGCAGCACCGCGCGTCCCGCCTTGCGCGTAGCACACGTGGTGACGACCGGAATACCGAGCCGCGCCTCAAGCTTCGCGACGTCGATCTTCACCCCGTCGCGCTCTGCGAGGTCGATCATGTTCAGCACAAGCAGCATCGGCCGGCCGAGCGCCTTCAACTGCAACGCCAAGTGCAAATGCGTGCGCAAGTCGGCTGCGTCGACAAGCACAAGCAGCGCGTCCGGCGGCTGCTCCAGCCCTTCCCGCCCGCTGATGACGTCGACCGCTATGCGCTCATCGAGCGATCGCGCAGAAAGGCCATAGATACCCGGCAGGTCGATCAGCTCGACACTGCGCCCCGCCGGCGTCGCGAAAGTACCAACGCGCCGCTCCACGGTAACGCCCGCGTAGTTCGCAACTTTCGCCCGCCCGCCGGTGAGCCCGTTGAACAACGTCGACTTGCCGGAGTTGGGGGCACCGACGAGCGCAAGACGAAACGCGCTCATGCGGGTTCCACCTCGACTAAGGCCGCCTCGGGTCCACGCAAAGCGATGATCGTGCGATTAAGCCGAACGGCCAGCGTCCGTCCGCCGAACGGTCCACGGCCCAGCATTTCGACCTCATCGCCCTCGGAGAACCCGACCTCGCGCAACTTCGCCTCAAGCTCGACGCTACCAGCATCAACCCCACGCACCCGTGCGACGCGGCCGGTCTTCAATTCGTTCAATTTCATGGGTCAGAGCTTATTGCAAGTCATTCGCAATAGCTACAGCCCTCTGCGCCGCAGGGCCTTGCGCTGGATCAAGCCTTCTTGAGATTAGCAGGCTTGGGAAACACGCCCTTCGTCGTGAACTTTCGCACGTTAGGATCGCGCTTCACGCTGGTTCCGGCCGACTGCGTCGCCGGCACCAGATGATGCTTGCCTGGGCCGATCAGGTCCGCGCGGCCCATCGCTTTCAACGCCTCGCGAAGCGCCGGCCAATTCTCCGGATCGTGGTAGCGCAGGAACGCCTTGTGCAGCCGCCGCTGGCGAAGCCCATGCACGCTCGCCACTCGTTCCGACGCGCCGCGCCTGACGCCGCGCAGCGGATTGACGCCGGTGTGGTACATCGCCGTCGCGCTCGCCATCGGTGACGGCAAGAACGTCTGCACCTGATCGGCGCGGAAGCCGTTCTTCTTCAGCCACAGCGCAAGCCGCATCATGTCTTCATCCGTCGTGCCCGGGTGCGCCGCGATGAAATAGGGGATCAAGTCGTACTTCTTGCCCGCCTTTTTCGCCGCGGCGTCGAACATCGTCTTAAAACGGTCGTAGCTGCCGATGCCGGGCTTCATCATCTTGGCGAGCGGCTCGTCTTCGGTGTGCTCCGGCGCAATCTTGAGCAGCCCGCCGACGTGGTGCGTCACCAACTCCTCGACGTATTCGGGGCTTTCGACCGCAAGGTCGTAGCGTACGCCGGAGGCCACCATCACCTTCTTCACGCCCGGCACCGCGCGCGCCTTGCGATAGAGCCCGATCAGCGCCTCGTGACTTGTGTTCAGATTCGGACACATTCCCGGATAGACGCAGGACGGCCGCCGGCACGCACTCTCGATCGCCGGATCCTTGCACGCCATCCGGTACATGTTCGCCGTCGGACCGCCGATGTCGGAGATGACGCCGGTGAAACCCTTCGTCTTGTCGCGGATGTTCTCGATCTCTTTCAGGACCGAGCCTTCCGAGCGGCTTTGGATGATACGTCCTTCGTGTTCCGTGATCGAACAGAACGTGCAGCCGCCGAAACACCCGCGCATGATCGTGACGGAGAAGCGGATCATCTCCCACGCGGGGATCTTCGCGTCGCCATAAGACGGATGCGGCGCGCGCGCGTAAGGCAAATCGTAGACCGC
>JAEUML010000277.1 GCA_016792785.1 Alphaproteobacteria bacterium | reverse complement strand
AAGTGGCTCGAAGAACGCATGCCCGATGCGCCGGCGCTCACCCTCGTGCACGGCGACTTCCGCAACGGCAATCTGATGATCGGCCCCGACGGCGTGCGCGCGGTTCTCGACTGGGAACTCGTGCACATCGGCGACCCGGCCGAGGACCTCGGCTGGATCTGCGTGAACTCCTGGCGCTTCGGCGAAACGCACAAAGTCGTCGGTGGCTTCGGCGACGTCGCCGATCTGCTCGCCGGTTATGCGGAAGCGGGCGGCAAAGGGATGACCGCCGAGCGCGTGAAGTTTTGGGAGATCTTCGGCACGATGAAATGGGGCATCATGTGCATGACGATGTACCAGGCCTTCGCCACCGGCGCCGACCGCAGCGTCGAGCGCGCGACGATCGGCCGGCGCTCCTCCGAAACCGAAATCGACCTCATCAATCTGCTCTACCCGAAGGGCGCATGAGTCATGATGGATCAACCCTCCGCCCACGAACTCGTCACCGCCGTGCGCGAGTTCATCGAGAAGCACGCGATGCCGGAACTCCAGGGCCGCACCGCGTTCCACGCCCGCGTGGCGGCGAATGCACTGGCTATCGTCGCGCGGCAACTGGAACAGGCGACGCCTGCAGAAGCCATGGAACGGAAAAGGTTGAAGGCTCTCCTAGGCATTGACGGCACGCTCGACGAACTGAACCGCGCGCTCTGCAAGGCGATACGGACGGGAGGTCTGCCCTGGAACGATCCGAGACTCGGCACCCATCTCACCGCCACGACGCTCGCCAAAATCGCGATCGATCAGCCCGCCTACGCGGGTTACGTGCATTCGCCCCACCGCACGGGCGGCTGACTGTTGCCGCCCCGGCACGTTCTGGGGATGAATGTGGCCGCGCTGCCGCGCTAACATCAGCCACGTGATACGAAGCTTTCCCGCTTCGATTCGGTGACGCGATGGCGGCTAGAGGTCGCACGGTATTCTTCGGCTTGGTGACCCTGCTGGTCCTGATGATCGGCGGCGCGATCCTGGCGTTTGCCGCGCGCGACAACCTCATTCGCTATACGCTGAACCCTGGCCGCAGCTTCGGCGAAGGCGCACAGGCGACGGCGCCCGACTACGCGGCAAAGGCATCGTGGGCCTTTGCCGCATCACCGGCGGCCAAGCAGGTGGACGTCTTCTTCATTTACCCGACCGTTTATTTCTCGGGAGAATACTGGAACGCGCCGATCTCGAACCCCGCGGTGCGCGAGCGGCTCGCCCGCGTGATCAAGCCATTGTACGCCGCACCGTTCGCCGAAAGCGCCAACCTGTTCATGCCGATGTATCGGCAAGCCGCGCCCTACGCCTTCATGACCAGCAGTGAGGACGGCCGCGACGCCCGCGACCTCGCTTACGCCGACGTGCGCGAGGCGTTCCAGGTCTACCTGACCACGCGCAACCCCGACCGGCCCTTTATCATCGCCGGCTACGGCCAAGGCGCACTCTACGGCTTTCGCCTCGTCTCGGAGCTGAAGCCCGCCGATCGCCGCCGCCTTGTCGCCGCCTACATGCTCGAGGTCGCGATCCCCGTCGAAATCGTGCGCAGCATGACGCCCGCAACGCGCCTATGCGTGACGCCGGATGAGATCGGCTGTTTGGTGATCTGGCATTCGACCACCCAAGGTGGCCGCGGCGACCTGCCCCGCGAGAACGCGCTCGTCTGGCGGCCCGTCGGAGGCTTCGAGGCGACGCGCGGGCGCGAGCTCGCGTGCGTCAATCCGCTGACGTGGGAAGTCTCGGGCCGCGCCGGCCCGCCCGACAAGAACCTGGGCTCGGCCGAACTCGCCGATTTCTCAGCCACAGGCACCATCCTCACGCGCGCAGTAACGGCGGCCGACTGCTGGAACGGTCTTCTTCACGTCGACATCGAGCCCGACCCGATCTTTCTCTGGGCGGGTCCCCGCTACCGCGAACTGTTTCCGTCAAAGACCAACCCGTTCTACGCCGACATCCGCGAGAACGTCGCCAGCCGCGTGTCGTCGTTCCTCGCTCAGGCAAGCCTACCGGAACCCGAAGAAGACCTGTTCAAGCCGCAGACAGACGAGTCGTCCGTCATTCGCTCGCAGTAGAACGCGCTCAGGCGCCGTGCGCGCCGATGATCGCAACCGAACACACATTCATCGACGGCGCACCGCCCAGATTGTGCGTAAGCCCGATCTTTGGATTCTTGAGCTGCCGCGCACCGGCCCGGCCCTGCAGCTGCAAGTACATCTCATAGAGCATGCGAAGCCCGCTCGCCCCGATCGGATGACCGAAGCACTTCAGCCCGCCGTCGATCTGGCACGGCACCTTGCCATCGGCATCGTAAAACCCATCCATCACGTCGCGCACTGCCTTGCCTTCGTCGCTGATGAAGAGGTCTTCCATCGTGACCAACTCGGTGATCGAGAAGCAGTCATGTACCTCCATCATCGACACTTCGTCGCGTGGACGCTTAATGCCCGCCTCATCGTAAGCCCGCTTGGCCGCGATCCGCGCGGTGTGGAAGTAGCTGCCGTCCCACGAATTGTGCATGCTCTCAAGCCCGTTCGAGAGCGCGAGCTGCAGCGCCTTGACGGACACGATGTTCGTCTTGCCCATCGACCGCGCGATCTCAGGCGTCGTCACGATCGCGCAAGCCGCACCGTCCGACACGCCGCAGCAATCGAAAAGGCCGAGCGGTTCGGCGATCATCGGCGCGTTCAGCGCCATCTCTTCTGTGATCGGCTTTTGCAAGTGCGCCTTCGTGTTCTTCGCGCCGTTGGCATGGCTCTTGACCGAGACATGCGCGATCGCACGCTTCAGGTCATCCTTCGACACCTTATGCTTCGCGCGATAAGCTGACGCCAGCTGCGCGAAATTTCCGGGCGCAGACCCATTCGCGCCCCATTGCGGCAGCAACGTCCCCGGCTGCCCTGTCGGCAAGCCGCCGTAACCCGTGTCCTTCAATTTCTCGACGCCAAGCGCCAGCGCGATGTCGCAAGCCCCAGCTGCGACCGCATAGACCGCGCCGCGAAACGCCTCCGACCCGCTCGCGCAGAAATTCTCGACCCGCGTCACCGGAATGTTGGGCAGACGCAGCGCGACCGACAGAGGCGTCCCGCCTTTGCCGACCGACTGTTCGTCGATATGCGTCGAAAGCCACGCGGCCTGAATCTGCGAGGTCTCAACGCCGGCATCCTTCGTCGCTTCGAGATAGGCCTCGACCATGAGCTCTTCGGCGCCCATGTCCCAGCGCTCGCCGAACTTCGAGCAACCCATGCCCAGAATGGCGACTTTGTCTTTGATGCCGGTGGCCATGATGTTCCTCCGAATATCCGCGCGAATCCATCTAACGACGGCGCGCCGAGCCTGTCAAAACACGAGCGCCGGTCGCAGCGCAAAGCGACGCCGCCGTTCCGCTACGTCAGCGGTAGCTGCGGAAATAGTTGGCGATATCCCCGGCTAGGAGTTCCGGCTCCTCTGCCGCAAGAAAATGCCCGCCCGTCGGCGCAAGCCCGTAGGAGAGGTTCGCATAGCTGCGCGCCGCAAACTCCGGTGGGCAGAGATCAACCTCCTCGCGCGTCAAGAACAGACGCGCTGGCACCTCGATCTTGGTCGCCGGCTTGGGAATGTTGGCGTGCGCGGACTCATAGTACATCCGCACAGACGAACCGATGGTCTCCGTAAACCAGTAGATGCTGACGTTCGTCAGCAGTTCGTCCTTCGTAAAGCGCGACTCGACATTCCCACCGCTGTCGCTCCACGAGCGCCACTTCTCGACAATCCAGGTGGCGAGCCCAGCTGGCGAGTCGTTGAGCCCGACGGCCAGCGTTTGCGGCTTGGTGCGCTGCAGATGGCCGTACGCGTCCTCGTCCCATTTCCACTTCTTGACGAGCGCAAGATAGGCGCGCTCGGCATCGCTTAGACCCGGGTCGTCTTCGTCTGCTGGGTACGGAAAGGGCGAAGCCATGGCGTGAATCGCGATGACGCGGTCGTCATAGAGCCGACCCAACCCGTTCGTCACACCCGCGCCGATATCTCCGCCGTGCGCAAAGAACCTTGGGTAGCCAAGCCCGGTCATCAGCTTCGCCCACAAGTGCACAACCGAGCGTGACGTGCCCCCCGGCCTTTGTGGCCGCGCCGAAAATCCGTACCCAGGCATCGACGGCACGACCACGTCGAACGCGTCGGCCGGATCGCCGCCGTAGGCCCCGGGATCGGTCAAGATTGGAATGATCTTCGTAAACTCGGCGACACCGCTCGGCCAACCATGCGTAAGGAGCAGCGGCTTCGGCGCCGGCCCTTTGCCTCGAACGTGGATGAAATGAATGTCAGCGCCGTCCACCTCGGCGACGAACTGCGGGAACGCGTTGAGCTTTCGTTCCTGCGCCCGCCAATCAAAGCCATCGCGCCAATAGGCGACAAGTCCCTTCATGTAACCCAGGTCAACGCCGTAGTCCCAACCGCTGCCCGGTATCTCGTCCGGCCATCGCGTATGCGCGAGCCGCGCTTTCAAGTCCGCGACCGCCGCTTCGGGAACGTCGATTCTGAACGGCGTAACGGTCATGGGAGTCTCCTGTGGTAACCACTCATTAAGCATTATGATGGTTACACCAAAAGTAACTTGTCAAGTGGCATTTAGATGGTTACATCATGCAGAAGAAGGGAAGCGCTCGTGGCCATTGAGGCGGTCCAATACGTCGGTGGAGCGTTGTGCCTCGACTTCGCGAACACGGTCAGCGGCCATCGCGACGGTGAGCCGAAGGAATACCTAAACAGCTACGATGATCTGTTGGACTGGGCCGCGGCGGGCGGCGCCATCTCAAGGGCGACCCCCGCCCGGTTGAGCGACGTCGCGCGGGAAAACCGCGCCCGCGCCACCCACGTACTTGCCGAGGCCAAGGAACTGAGAGAGGCGATCTATGAGGTCTTTCTCGCGCTCGCCGATCAGCGTCAGCCGCCGGCCGCCGATCTCGCGAAGATCAACGCCGCGATTCCAGATGCCTACGCAAACCTTCAACTGAAAGCGCGCGACGGCGCGTTCAGCCTGGCATGGCCGTCAACGACCGAGGAACTGCGTGCGCCGGTCTGGCCGGTCGTAAAATCGGCCGTCGACCTTCTGCTCGACGGAGAAGTCCGATTGCGCGCCTGCGCAAGCGACACTTGCAGTTGGCTATTCATCGACGAAAGCAAAAACCACTCACGCAAGTGGTGCAGCATGCGCGACTGCGGCAACCGTGCAAAGGTCCGCCGCTTCCGGTCAGTTGCTCAATAGACGGGCGCGGCCTTCCAGAAATAGCGGCGGAAACCGCGCTTGTCGTCGAAGTCCTTGACGCGGAACACCATCCTGACCTCGGTGCCGGTATCGATCGTGCCGATGTCGACGTCCGTAATGTCGGACAGGAATCGCCCGCCTTCCTCGAACGTCACCATGCCGTAGTGCGACGGCGGGTCCTGGCTGTAGGTCAGATAGTCAGCCGACCAAGACAATATCTTGCCCTTCAGTTCCGCGAACGAGAACGGCTTCTGTTCATCGACCGCGCGGCAATTCGGATTGACGCAGATGCGCGTGCGCGGGAACTGCGCCGTGCCGCATTTCTCGCACTTGCCGCCGACAAGACCGAACAGCATGTCGCGCTTGCGATAGGTGACGGAAAGCGCCGTCTTGTTGTCCTTCTCCGCCCGCGCGCCTTTTTCCATTTCGACAAGCCCGTTGAAGGCAAGCCACTTCATATAGTTCGTCTCTTCCTTGCGCCGCTTGAGCCAACCCGACACGCCGCGATGCGGGCGCACCTTTTCGATCGCATCGGTCACTTCGAAGATCGCCGCATCGCAACCCTGCCCGAACGCCGCGACCAAAATCTTCTGACCCGGTTTCGCTCCCTCAAGCGCATGCGCGAGCATCACGAGCGCATGAGCAGTTCCGCACTCGCCGACGCTGGCTGCCAGATTGTCCCGCACCTTCGCCGAATCGATCCCGCACTTCGTCGCCAGCTGCTGATCGAGCTTCGCAAACGTGCACGGCAGGATGAAGTGGTCGATTGCCGCCGCAGCGACGCCCGTCTTCTCCAGCAGACCTTTCACGACCTTCGGCACGATCCGCGAATAACCTTCATCGCGGATCCAGCGCTCCTCCCAATTGTAGTCGAACTCTTCGCTCTCCCCGCGGAAGTGATCGATGAAATCGACCGAGAGCGAATGACTGCCGACGAACCGCGCCGCGACGTTTTCCGTGCCGATCAAGAGCGCCGCCGCGCCGTCGCCGAACTGAAACTCCTGCGTCGCCCCCGCACGCGCTTTGCGCCGATCGCCCGAGGCGACCAGCGCATTCTTCGCGCCGGCTTTTACCTTCTCGATCGCAGCGATCAGCGACGACACCCCAGCACGTTGCGAGCCCGTCACGTCCACGGTGTGGATTTCTTCCGGCAAGCTCAACGCTGCCGCCACGATCCCTGCGTTCTGCCGATCGGCGAACGGCATCGTCGTCGATGCAAAGTAGAGCGCCGCGATCCCCCGCCGGTCCGCGATAGGATCTGACTTCCCCGGCAGCGCATCGCGCACCGCTTCGACCGCCATGGTGACGGCATCCTCATCCCAGTTCGCCATCGTGCGCTCGCCCTTGCCCTGCCCCATGATGCCGGGATTGGCCCAAGCATTCGCGACCGCCATCGCTTTGCGTTGCAGTCGCAGGCGCGGCAGATAGGCGCCAAAGGCGGTGATGCCGACGGCGGATTGGGTCATGTCGGGTGTTCCTTCAGACGAGCGTGAATGGCGGGCGCCAAGCGCCGCGCGAAAGTCGCCTAACAGATTTGAAATAGGGGCTCAACGCCCGCGACGTTCAACGGCGAACGACGAAACAGGGAACCCCTTTGTCCCGTAGCGTCCGGCACAAGCCCAACGCAGCATCCCGATCCGGCAACGCTTCCGCATAAAGACGGTACACGGGACCGCGATCGGGCAGTGACGTCGCCTCCACCTTGCGGCTCAAACCGCCAACGAGATCTCCCGCCGATTTCAATACCTTCGTCCAGCCTTTGATGGCCAACTCCTCGGTCTTGAACGACCCAAGTTGCAATGCGTAGGCCGTGTCGCTCCCGCCCTCGCCGTTGGCAGGCTCTGCCGGAACTGTCTTCGGCGCGACCGCGGGTATCGCCGCTGGCACCAGCTTAGGCGGCGACGGCGTCGAGATGATCGTGTCTTCCTTCGTCTTCAGCACTGCCGGCAGTGCCTGAAGGCCCTTCGCTTGTTCGTCAATCGCCGGCCTAAGAACCAGACCTTCTTCGCGGGCGACCGTCGCTGGCGCCGGGGGCGGTGCAGGCGGCGTCTTTACGATCGCGGGCATTTTCGGTGCCGGTGGCGTCCAAGGCGCGGCGGTAAGCTCGCTCGTCACCGCCTTTGCCTGTTCACCAGGATTGGCGGTCAGCACCACTGGCGCGGGCACCGGCCGCGCAGCAGCCTTGCGCCGGCCCAACACACCGTCAAGCGACTGCGAAGCCTCAAGCCGTTCGAGATGGGACCGGGCAAGCTTGAAATCGGGGTCCAACGCCAGCGCCCGGCGAAACGCATCCATCGCCTCGCGGCGCTTGCCCAAGCCCTCCAACGATATACCCTGCCAAACGAGCACATACTTCGGCTGCGGATGCCCGTTGCGCAGAGCCATGTCGTAATCGGCGATCGCCTCGGTATGCCGGCCGAACCGACGGTGAAGATTGCCGCGGTTGCTATAAGCCTCCGCATAATCGTCGTTCAGCCGCAGCGCCAAATTGTAATCGCGCATCGCCGAATTGAAGTCGTTGATCGACTCGAACGACAAGCCCCGGTTGTTCAGCGACCGCGGACGAAAATTGCGGGGCAGGTTCTTGTTCCAAAGCGCCGTCGTGTAGTCGAGGATTGCGCGGCCCGCCTGACCCTCCTTGTGGAAAGCCATCCCCCGATGATGATAGGTGAGCGCAAGGCGCTCCGGCGTCAGTTCGCCGCTCTGGATGGCCCGGGTGAAAAGCTCTATGGCTGCAGCCGCATCGCCTGCGTTGAGCCTCGCCACGCCCGCATCGGCGTCGCCAACGCCCCCCGCCCAGGCAGGACTCCCGCACAGCAGAAGGCTTACAAGGACTAGGGCAACCCGAACCATGAAAATCAGGATATAGTGATTCGCACACAGTCCATACTGGGGATGGTATTGGCTCCACGACGACTGCACCTTGTGACCCAAAATCTAGTATCTAGCTTGCGGTTGTTCTTGGGATGTTTAGGGTCCGCCGCATGAGCAGCAAATCAATCCGGCCCGTCCGCAAAGCCGTCTTTCCGGTTGCAGGCATGGGCACCCGCTTCTTGCCCGCGACGAAGGCGGTGCCGAAGGAAATGCTACCGGTTGTCGACAAGCCGGTCATCCAATACGCGGTCGAAGAGGCAAAGGCGGCTGGGATCGAGCAGTTCATCTTCGTCACCGGGCGCGGCAAACACATCATCGAAGACCATTTCGACCACGCCTATGAACTTGAGGCGCTGCTAGGCTCGAAGAAGAAGGAAGCGGAACTTCACAGCCTCCTCGAAGCTCTCCCGCCCTCGGGCTCGGTCAGCTTCACACGCCAGCAGAACCCGCTGGGCCTTGGTCACGCCGTCTGGTGCGCCCGCCACTTTGTGGGCGACGAACCCTTCGCCGTTCTGCTTCCGGACGAACTGCTCGTCGATCAACCCGGCTGCCTCGAAGGCATGATGACGGCCTATCGCGAAGTCGGCGGCTGCGTGGTCGCCGTGCGCGAAGTGCCTTCGGAAGAAACGAAGCGCTACGGCATCATCGCGCCGGGCAGCACACGCGGTGACCTGATCGAAGTCACCGGCATCGTGGAGAAACCCGCGCCTGCGGCGGCGCCGTCGCGCCTCTCCGTCATCGGTCGCTACATCCTGCAGCCCGAAGTGTTCGTTGAACTCGACCGCCACGAACGCGGTGCAGGCGACGAAATTCAGCTGACAGACGCGCTTGCCCGCTTGATCGGCCGCGCACCATTCCACGGCCTGCGCTTTCGCGGTCAACGATATGACTGCGGCGACAAGGTCGGCTTCCTGCAGGCAAACGTCGCCATCGGCCTCAGCCGCCCGGACACCGCCGGGCCGCTCAAGGAAATTCTGAAGCAACTGAAACTCTGAGAATTTTGGGGACACCAAATGCGCGTTGCCATGATCGGCACAGGATATGTGGGGCTGGTATCGGGCGCCTGCTTCTCGAACTTCGGCCATCACGTCGTCTGTGTCGACAAGGACGCGAGCAAAATCGCGCGCCTGAACAAGGGCGAAATCCCGATATTCGAACCCGGGCTTGACGCACTCGTCGCAGACAACGTGAAGGCAGGACGCCTGGCCTTCACGACCGATCTCTCCGCGGCCGTACCTGACGCGGAGGCGGTGTTCATCGCCGTCGGTACGCCGAGCCGCCGCGGCGACGGCTTTGCCGACCTGACCTACGTTTATGAGGCCGCCGCCGAAATCGCCGACGCCCTGAGGAACTACGCCGTGATCGTCACGAAATCGACGGTCCCCGTCGGCACCACGCGCAAAGTGGAAGAGATCATCCGCAAGCGCCGGCCGAACGCCGAATTCGATGTGGCCTCGAACCCCGAATTCCTCCGCGAAGGCTCAGCCATCGAAGACTTCCAACGCCCCGACCGCGTCGTCGTCGGTTCCGAGAGCGACCGCGCGCGCAACGTCATGCGCGCGCTCTACCGCCCGCTGTTCCTGAACGACAAAACGCCGTTCGTCTTCACCGCACGCGAAACCTCCGAGCTGATCAAGTACGCGTCGAACGCATTCCTGGCGATGAAGATCACCTTCATCAACGAGATGGCGGACTTGTGCGAACGATCCGGCGCCGACATCCAGGACGTCTCGCGCGGCATCGGCCTCGACGGACGCATCGGCTCGAAGTTCCTGAACGCAGGCCCAGGTTACGGCGGCTCGTGCTTCCCAAAGGACACGCTCGCCCTCGTACGCCAAGCCTCGGAATTCGGTGCGCCATCGCGCATCGTCGAGTCCGTCATCGACGTCAACGCCGACCGCAAGAAGCGCATGGCCGCCAAAATCGTGGACGCGTTCGGCGGCGTGAAGGGCAAGACGGTTGCGATCCTCGGCGTCACGTTCAAGCCGAACACCGACGACATGCGCGACAGCCCCTCGCTCGACATCATCCCCGCGCTTCAGGCCGCGGGCGCCACAGTCCGCGCCTTCGACCCCGAAGGCATGACCGAAGCGGAAAAGCTAATGCCGGGCGTCGCCTGGACCGACAACGCTTACGAGGCAATGACCGGGGCCGACGGCGTTGCGATCCTCACCGAATGGAACGAGTTCCGCGCGCTTGATATGGCCAGGATCCGCGCGCTTCTGAAGCGCCCGCTGATGGTCGACTTGCGTAACATCTACACGCCGCGCGAAATGGCCGAAGCGGGCTTCGAGTACCACAGCGTCGGCCGCACCGCGGTGAAACCGTAACGCGCGTGCTACGCCTCGGCGCTCTTCGCGCGAGGTAGAAACGGCGGCACCTTTTCGTTCAGCAATTCGACCAGCGCTGGATCCATGAACTCGTAGTCATCCGGAATATCCAAGCAGACGATGCGCTGCTTCTTGAGCAGCTTCCCGAATTTCGCGGAGAGCTTGCGACGATGGACCTTCTCCATCACGAAGATGAGATCGGCCCATTCCACCAACTCGTTCGTCACCGGATTGTGCGTATCCTTCGCGAGACCCGCGGACGTGCATTCGATGCCGGGATAATTCGCAAACACCTGCTCGGCCGTCGGGCTACGCAACAGATTTTGACTGCAAACGAAAAGCACACGCTTCACGCCGCACCCGTCTTCTATGGAACGATCTTGGCCGCACGAAGTCGAGCCACAATCTGATCCGCCGCGTCCTCCGCCGTCATGTCCACCGTCTTCACGTGGATCTCGGGCGCCTCCGGCGCCTCGTACGGCGAGTCGATGCCGGTGAAGTTCTTGATCTCGCCAGCCTTCGCGCGCTTGTAGAGCCCCTTCGGGTCGCGCGCCATGCAGACCTCGATCGGCGTATCGATGAAGACCTCCAGGAATTCGTCCGGCTGCACCAATTCGCGTGCCGAACGCCGCTCGGAGCGGAACGGCGAAATGAACGAGACGAGCACGATCAATCCTGCATCCACGAACAACTTCGCCGTCTCCGCCACACGGCGAATGTTCTCAACGCGGTCGGCGTCGGTGAAGCCCAAGTCCCGGTTTAGACCGTGGCGCACGTTGTCGCCGTCGAGCATGTAGGTGTGCTGGCCGCCGAAGAGCAACTTCCTCTCCACGATGTTCGCGACCGTGGACTTGCCCGACCCGGACAGCCCCGTGAACCAAAGAATGACCGGCTTCTGGTTCTTGAGCCCGGCCCGCGCCGACTTGTTCACATCCAACGCCTGCCAGTGCACATTCGTCGCGCGGCGCAACCCGAATTCGATCATGCCCGCGCCCACGGTTCCGTTCGTGAACCGATCGATCACGACGAAGCCGCCGGTCTCCGGATTGTCCGCATAGGCGTCGAAGGCAATCGGCGTCGCCGTCGAGAAATTGCAGAACCCGACCTCGTTCAGCTGCAACGTCTTCGCCGCCATATGCTCGAGACTGTTGACGTCAATCCGGTGCTTCAGTTCGGTCACCGACGCCGGCACGGTCTTCGCGCCGATCTTGATCAAGTACTGCCGTCCGGGAAGCAACTCCTCCTCGGCCATCCAAAGAAGATGCGCGGCAAACTGATCGGCCACATCCGGCCGCGCCGACGGCGTCGACAACACGTCGCCGCGCGAGATGTCCACCTCGTCCGCAAGCGTCAGTGTAACCGCCTCGCCCGCGGCAGCCTCGGCAAGGTCGCCGTCCATGGTCACGATGCGCGACACCGTGCTCGTCCGGCCCGAATTCGCGACAACGATCGGATCGCCCGCGCGCACGCGGCCGCTCGCCACGGTTCCGGCAAAACCGCGGAAGTCGAGATTGGGACGGTTCACCCACTGCACCGGCATACGGAACGCGCGCCCACGGCGGTCGGTGTCCACGTCCACCGTGTCGAGATGCGTCAATAACGCCGGGCCGTCGTACCAACGGATGCGGCTGCTCCGCTCGATCACGTTGTCGCCGAAGCGTGCCGACATCGGAATCGACACGATCGACGCAAAGCCCAACTTGTCGGCGAAGTCGCGAAACTCGCCGTCGATCGCGTCGAAGATATCCTCGGAAAAATCGACGAGATCGATCTTGTTGACGGCAAGCACAACGTGGCGAATACGCAAGAGCGAGCAGATGTAGGCATGCCGCCGCGTTTGAGTGAGAACGCCCTTGCGTGCATCGACCAGGATCACCGCAAGATCGGAATTCGAGGCGCCGGTCGCCATGTTGCGCGTGTACTGCTCGTGCCCCGGCGTGTCGGCGACGATGTACTTGCGCTTCTCGGTCGCAAAGAACCGGTAAGCGACGTCGATCGTAATGCCCTGTTCGCGCTCCGCCTCCAAGCCATCGAGCAGCAAGGCGAAGTCCATGTCGTCGCCCGTCGTGCCGTGCTTCTTCGAGTCCCGCTCCAACGCGCGCAGCTGGTCCTCGAACACAAGCTTCGTATCGAAGAGCAAGCGGCCGATCAGCGTCGACTTGCCATCGTCGACCGAGCCGCACGTCAGAAACCTGAGCAGCGACTTATCGTTCTGCTTGGCGAGAAACGCGCGAAGCTCTTCCGGGCGCATCAGAAATAGCCCTCGCGCTTCTTCTTTTCCATCGACGCGCTTTCGTCATGATCGATGACGCGGCCCTCGCGCTCGGACGTGCGCGCAGCCAGCATCTCCGCCACGATCTCCTCAAGCGTCGTCGCCGGCGATTCCACACCGCCGGTCAGCGGATAGCATCCGAGCGTGCGGAAGCGCACGACGCGCTCTTCCACCTTTTCGCCCGGCATCAGTGTCATGCGATCGTCGTCGCGCAGGATGATAGAGCCGTCCCTGATCACGATCGGGCGCTTGGCCGCGAAGTACAGCGGCACAATCGGAATGTTCTCCGCCAGGATGTACTCCCAGATATCGAGCTCGGTCCAATTCGATATCGGGAACACGCGGATCGACTCGCCTTTCTTGATGCGCGCGTTGAAGATGCGCCAAAGCTCCGGCCGCTGGTTCTTCGGGTCCCACACGTGCCCCGCCGTGCGGAAGGAAAAGATCCGCTCTTTTGCGCGGCTCTTCTCTTCGTCGCGCCTGGCGCCGCCGAACGCGGCGTCGAACCCGTATTTGTCGAGTGCCTGACGCAGCGCCTCGGTCTTCATCACCTGTGTGTGTAGCGCCGACCCTGAATCGAACGGATTGATTCCGCGCTTCAACCCATCCTCATTGGTGTGGACCAGCAACTTGATCCCGAGTTCCCGCGCGACCTTGTCGCGAAAGCTAATCATCTCGCGGAACTTCCACGTCGTGTCGACGTGCAGGAACGGGAACGGCGGTTTCGCAGGGTAAAACGCCTTCATCGCCAGATGCAGCATGACGGAGGAGTCTTTGCCGATCGAATAGAGCATCACGGGGTTCGCGAACTCGGCCGCGACCTCGCGCATGATGAAGATGCTTTCAGCCTCGAGCCGCGCCAAATGCGGCGACCGACCGGCCCGCACCGTGGCTGCGGTATGTGCAGAAGTCGTCAAAGACCTGATCCTAAGTGATACCGTCGTACCGGCCAGGCATCAGGTATTTGCCCGGCCTACCGCTGTCAATCGACCAAAACCCCTTGGTATCCCGTGAATACTACGGGCTCACGAGACCCAATTCGATCTCGATGGCGGCACACAGCATCTGACCAAGCGCAATGTGCATTTCCTGTATGCGCGCCGTCACATCGGAGGGCACGACGAGCGCAAGGTCGGCCAACCGCGCCGTGTCGCCGCCCGTGCCGCCTGTGAACGCAATCGTGCGAATCCCGATGGCCCGCGCGACCTCGAACGCCCGAAGCACGTTCGGGCTTCGTCCCGACGTCGAGATCCCAATCGCGACATCGCCGACGCGACCCAGCGCTTCGATCTGTCGAGCAAAAATGTGCTCGAAGCCAAGATCGTTGCCCGCGGCGGTCAAAGCCGAGCTGTCCGTCGTCAACGCGATGGCAGCTATGGCCGGCCTGTCCTTGCGGTAGCGCACGGTGAGTTCGGTCGCCAAGTGTTGCGCATCGGCGGCGCTGCCACCATTGCCGAAGAACAGAAGTTTGCCGCCCGATTTCAGCGCGCCGACACAGAAATAAACTGTCTGCGCAAACGACGGTCCCAATTGCGCTTTTGTCGCCTGCGCGACGCGCAAATGCTCCGCCCATTCCGAGTCGAAGAAGCTGCTCATGCGCCAGACAGTGGCACCAGCGCGCCCACCGCCGCAACTACCCGCTGATGCGAATCAGGCCCGCGTTCTCGAATAGGTAAGCGACGTAGGCGAGGTAGCCCGCCAACAAGAGCAGACCGTACGTCCGCCCCATCCGATTCCCTAACAGGAGCGGCGGCAACAACGCGATCGTCGCCGCCAGCATCACCCACATATCGAAGCGCGCGATCGCGGGGTCGATCTCGACCGGCCCGATCAGAGAGGCGACGCCCAGGATCGCCAGGATGTTGTAGATGTTCGACCCGACCACGTTGCCGATCGCGATGTCCGGATTGCCTCGCGCGGCGGCGACGACCGACGTCGCGAGTTCCGGCAACGAGGTTCCGGCGGCGATCAAGGTCAAACCGATGACGGTCTCCGAGATGCCGTTGACGCGAGCAATAACGACAGCACTGTCCAGCAGAACGTCGGCGCCGAAAATCAGCAGAGCGATTCCTACCGCGATCAGCCCCACGTCCAAGAGCGCCGAGTGCGTCAATTGTCGTTCTCGCAAGTGGCGGGAGGCGACGGTTGCCGGCTCCTCCGCCTGGCGCTCTTGCGCATACGTGATCAAAATCATCGCCAAGAGGACAGCGAGGTAAAGGGCCCCCTCCGCGAACCCCATCACCGGCATGCGCTGCGCGACCCAAATGAACAAGCCGGCCGCCATCAACGCAAACGTGCCGTCCCGCGCAATCGCGCTCGGGGACACCGTGATGGGTGCGATGATCGCCGTCATGCCCAAGATGAACAGGATGTTGAATATGTTGGAACCGACGACGTTGCCGACCGCGATGCCGTAGGCGCCCTCGAGTGACGCCTGGACGCTGACCAAAAGCTCCGGCGTCGACGTGCCGTAGGCGACGATCGTAACGCCGATCAGGAGCGGCGAAACGTTGAGCCGCCGGGCGACCGCGACACCGCCGTGAACCAGCGCCTCGGCGCCCAAAATGAGCAGCGCAAATCCCGCCGCCACCAACGCATACTCGAGCATCGCTTCCCCCACTGACGTGCGAGCGTGCGGGCGAAGGCCGCAGCCGTCAAGCGGCCCTCAAAGGCGAACCCAGGCGCGTCGAGAACCTCCCTCGCGTGTGCCCAGAGCAACAAAAACGCCCCCGAACCGTGAAGGCGCGGGGGCGTGGACTGGGTGCAGGGATAGGATTTGAACCTATGACCTTCAGGTTATGAGCCTGACGAGCTACCGGGCTGCTCCACCCTGCGGCAAGCGGAGAACGGAATATGGAGAACGGGCACTGGAAAGAGGATTTATTCGCACTGGTTTGTGTTTGAGTATTTGTCTGTCGTTAGCGGGTCTGGCGGCGGCCTACTTTCCCGAGGCTTGAGCCTGAGTATCATGGGCGCTGGAGCGTTTCACGGCCGAGTTCGGGATGGGAT
>JAEUML010000038.1 GCA_016792785.1 Alphaproteobacteria bacterium | reverse complement strand
CCTGACCGGCACGCGTGGCGCCTACAAGCTCACGACTCCGGTCGAGGCCCTAGACGTGCCGCCGACCGTGCAGGCTGTACTTGCCGCGCGCATCGATCGCTTGGGCGAACGCGAGAAGCAGGTTTTGCAGACGGCAGCCGTTATCGGCAAGACGTTCAGCGAACCGCTGCTGACGCGCGTTTTGGGCGGTGTCAGCGAGAAAGCGCTGCGACAGGCGCTATCGACGCTGATCGCCTCGGAGTTTCTGTTCGAAGCGGCGCTCTACCCGGAGGTCCAATACTCGTTCAAACACCCGCTGACGCAGGAGGTGGCCGCGCGCTCGCAACTGCACGACCGGCGCGCGCGCGTTCATGCGGCGGTGGCGCAAGCTCTTGAAGAGGCCGGCGGCAATCTCGACGAGCGCGCGGCCGACATCGCGCAGCACTGGGCCGAAGCCGGGGACAGAGGTCGCGCCGCGCGTTGGCACCGCCGCGCCGCCGAGTGGGCCGGCCTCTCCGATCCGCGCGAAGGATTGCGCCATTGGCGCCGCGTCCGCGAACTCGCACCCGGAATGCTGGATGAACGGGAGCGGTCGGAATTGGCACTGCAAGCCTGTTTCCAATTGCTATCCTTCGGCTGGCGCATGGGCGGCACCGAGGAGGAGGCCGCAATCGTGTACGAGGAAGGCCGCGCGTTGGCCGAGCGCCTGGGCGATCGTCGCGCGCTTGCGATGTTGGTCGGCTTGTACGGTCTTGTAAGGGTGATGGTTGCCGGATCGGCGCACGACTACGTACGCTATGGTGTTGAAGCGGCGCTCTTGGCAGAGGATGGCGATGCCGCGCTTCGTGCGGCGGTCGGAACTTTTCCCGCCTTCGGACACTACTACAGCGGAAAAGGTCAGCCTGCCCTTGAATGGGCAGCGCGCGTGCTGGAGGCAACCGGATCGGACAATGCGTTAGGAAAAGACCTGACGGGATATGGACCGCGCGTCGGAATGGCCTTTGTTCGCTCAATTGCACTTTGTCGTCTTGGGCATTTCAAGGAAGCATGGAGGGTCTTGGAAGAAGGCGAGCGCGTTGCCGAGGAAATGTGTGAGCGTGAAGTGTCACTGTGGCTGAAGGTCGTGCGGAGCCTACTCTCAGATGCGTGCGGGCTATCTCAGTCAACTCTCGAGCATGGGCGACGAGGGTTTGATATGGGGGAAAAGCTAGGCTCCGGACACAGCAGAGTTGTGGCGCATTTTTGCCTCGGGGTCGCAAGTATGCTGGCGGGTCAACCCGCCGAGGCGCGTGAGTTGCTTAGCAAGGGAGCTGCAATCAGCCAGGATGGGCTTGCGGCTCTCGGTGAACTTCCCCAAGTTCTTTGCTATCTTTCGCGCGCTCAACTGGCGCTCGGCGAACGCACCGAGGCCTTGACTGCAGCGCGCGAGGGCATTGAGCTGGGAAACGCAGGCGGCTGCTATTACTTCGAAGCACAGGCGCAGCTCGCCTTGGCCGCAGCATTGATGGCGGCTGACGGCGAGGTGCCGCGCACAGAGATCGAAGCCGCTCTTGCTCGCGCCGAGCATCTGGTCGACGCCATCGAAGGCCGTTCCCTGTCGCCACAAATTCTGGAACAACGCGGACGCCTGGCTGCGGCGTGCGGCGATGCAACGGACGCGACCCGCTTGCTCCATGAAGCGCTCGACCTCTACCGCACCATGGGCGCCGCCGGCCACGCGGAACGGTTGACAAAGGAATTGGGCAAGTAGTCGTACCCGCTCATCGTCCCTCAACCGCGATTGACTTGCGTAACGTAACGCATTACGGTTCGGCATGATCCGCTCCTTTCGGCACAAAGGCTTGCGCCGCTTGTTTGAGGATGGCGAAGCGCGCGGCGTGCGTGCCGATCATGCGGAGAAGCTGCGGCGCATATTGGCGCGCTTACATGCGTCGGGCGTTGTCGCGGATATGGATCTGCCGGGCTATCGCTTGCACCCGCTCAAGGGTGAGCTGAAGGGCTTTCATGCCGTCACAGTTCAGGCGAACTGGCGTGTCATATTCCGTTTCGTGGACGGTGAGGCACATGACGTTGACTATGTGGACTATCACTAGGAGGTTGTTTCGATGCGCATGAAAAATCCCCCGCACCCCGGCCAGGTGGTTTTGCACGACTGTATCGAACCGCTGGGCCTTACGATCACGGCCGCGGCCGCCGCCTTACGCGTGACGCGCACAACGCTGTCCGAATTGGTCAACGGCAAGCGCGGCATCTCGCCCGAGATGGCGGTGCGCCTGGAGCAGGTGTTCGGAGGCAGCGCCGAGAGTTGGCTGGTTCAGCAGGTGCAATACGATCTCGCCCGTCTCAAACCGCAAAGCGTAAAGCTGCAACGATTGCAGATCGCTTGACCACGCGTTGCCCCGCGTGCGGCCACGACAACCGCCCCGGCGCAAAATTCTGCGACGAATGCGGGACGAAGGCTGACGGCCCAGCGCACCCAGTGCCGCCACCACCACCACCACCCAGCGAAACTCCAAATCGCCTCGCCGGCAAGATTCGCCGGTCGAAAGCGGCGCTTGAGGGAGAGCGCAAGCAGGTCACCGTCCTCTTCGCCGACGTGGCCCAAAATCGAAGCCCGCCACCGCGAAGTCCTGGCCATGAAGCCGCCCGCGTAGCCCTTGCGGCGGGCGTCGAAACCTGACATCGGATTTCCATGAGCGAGGCCCGGCCCGAACCGAAATTGCAGCTCCGGATCATTCCGGTGACGCCTTTGCAGCAGAACTGTTCCCTGATCTGGGACACGGCGACCAAGCACGCGGCATTTGTCGACCCGGGCGGCGACATCGAAACGCTGATCGGCGCGCTCAAGCACTTCGGTCTCACGTTGAAGCGCATTTGGCTCACCCACGGCCATCTCGATCACGCAGGCGCCGCCGCCGAGCTGCGCGAGCGCACCGGCATCGCCGTCGAAGGCCCGCACCGCGACGACCAATTCTGGCTCGACCAGATCGAAGAAAGTTCGCGCCGCTACGGCCTCACCGGCGGGCGCAACGTCACGCCCGACCGCTACCTCGAAGACGGCGACACGCTGGAACTCGAAGGCACGACGTTCGGCGTCGCGCACACGCCGGGCCACACACCCGGTCACGTCGTCATCTATCACAAGCGCGCCAAGATCGCGTTCGTCGGCGACGTCCTGTTCGCGGGCTCGATCGGCCGCACCGATTTTCCGCGCGGCAATCACGAACAACTGATCCGCTCGATCACCGGCAAACTTTGGCCCATCGGCGACGACACCACGTTCATCCCCGGCCACGGGCCCACATCGACGTTCGGCCAAGAGCGCAAGACAAACCCCTTCGTCGCCGACCGGCTGACCGGCTACGCCGGCACGCCCAAGCAGGCCCCCGACGAAGCCGAACAGCGCACGTCGAAGCGCTACACGTAGGGAACTATGCCAAGCCCAACCGCGCGAACTGCTCCGCCGGCGCTTCAATCTCGCGCAGCGCTGCGCGCAGCATCTCGGCCATCCGAGCCTCCTCCGCGCCGCCGACGCGGTTCTCGTCTTCTTGCGGATCGTTCGCCGTGTCGAAGAGATGGTGCCCCGTGAACTTCGCCCACGCCCAGAAGGGCAGGGCGTCGCTCGCGTCCCAGGTCTGATGGATCACCGGCACCTGGCTCCCCGGCATGCGCGAGAGACGCGCCCGCTGATCGGGCAGGGGCAGTTCCTGCTCCCGTGCGAGCACATGCGTCGGCATCGTCGACCAGCGGTTCGAATACATGGGCAACGGCTCGTTCTTCGCAACCGGCGCGCGCGCGTATTTCCAGCGCCCATCGGTGATATGCACCTCGCGCCCCCACACGCCCATCAGCGCATAGTCCCGCACCGACGATGCCGTCTCCTGGATCAGCGGCACGAGCGACGTGCCGTGCGTGCTCTGACGCACCGTGACGCCGAACATGTCGGCAAGCGTCGCGAACAAGTCGACGCTCGTCGTCAGCGCCTCGACCTCGCGAGCGCCCGACCCCGGCCACGCGACCAGCAGCGGAATACGCCCCAGCGTGTCGTAGATCGGCACGGCGGGCTTACCCCAGATGTCCTTCTCGCCCAGATAGTGTCCGTGATCCGTGCACAGAAT
>JAEUML010000199.1 GCA_016792785.1 Alphaproteobacteria bacterium | reverse complement strand
AGACCCGCCAATACGCCGAAAACGAGCGCGCCACCGACGGTCGAGGCGGCGACGCCTGCGAGTGCGAGCGAAAGGGCGCTCCACGCGGCGCCAAGGCCGTTGATCACACCCAAGCAGAACGAGAAGACGACAACGAAGGTCACGCCAATGAAGTCACCGAAGAAGCCGCCGCCGGCGGGGCTGGTGATCGCGGCCGCGCTCAAGATCGCGATGACGGGGAGCGCGACGGCGACGACGGCAATCCGTGTACGGACGGACCAAGGGCGGGAGTAGTCGGTGCTTCTGTTGGGCCCGACAGGACCCCGGATGACGACCATGGTTGAAGGCCCCCTCGAATCGGTTGCGATAGGGAGTTTAGTCGACGTGCTGGGCGGGATGGGTGTTCAGCGGCGTCGGGCGCGTTCGAGCGCCGTCTTGATGCGTGGATCTTCGGACAGACGGCGTTCTTTCGCGTGCGCTTCGAGCGGCCGGACCAGTGCCTTCGCCGAGGCGAAATGCGATGATGCGAGCTGATGACGAAGGCGAGTGGGCCGGCGGACGTCAGGCGGATCGATAGGTCATCCCGGACGAGTCGCAGAGACTGCGCAACAGTCTGTCAGCGGACTGCGCGGTCAAGTTTCCGGCGATGACGATGTCCTTGTGGTCGGCATCGAGAGCGCGCCGCCCATGAGCAACGACGTCTGTCGCCGCGCCCCGCCTGGCGTTACGGTGAAAACCGTCGCTTCGCCATCCTTCGAGATGCCGACTTTGGCTGCGTTGGCCATGGCTTCTCCCCTGTCTCTTTTGACTTGGCATTGGGCGCGCCGGAGTGTTGAACGGCCTGGGCACGCCGTTAGGTGCATATTTCGTTAGAGGCTGTGCGGCCTTTCGCGTGCACTACTGGGTCACGGTGTTTGCTTTCACCGAGGCCGGCGCCTCTCGCAAGCACCAGCAGTCATCGCACGCGGCAACCGCGTGGGGTCCGAGACGTCGGCGGTCCGACACGGAGCGTTGCACCGCATCGATGTAGCCCAACTCCTGCGCCAGAGGGTCGTCTCGATACGCTTCGAGGAACTTGTGCATTTTCTCCACGTTGCTCCGATCGACCGAGGCAAACACCTGCGTGAGCTCTCTCTCGGCGTGGGCTCTCTGCTTTTCGCGGCTCAAGTCCTGTTCTGCCGCAAGGCGTTCTTCTTCGCCGCCCTTGGTGGGGGGCGACGAATTCGACGCTGTGTCGGTTTCTTCATCCGGGCGTTGCTCCGGTATCGGGCGATATGCCGATCGCTCAACCGCCGAAGGGATAGCGCTCAACACCGCATTGTGACTGTGTCCGGAAAGTTCTCCACCGAAGCGCGCAAGAGAGAGCACCGCGCCTGCTCCAAGAACGAACAACATCGAGACAGCGGAGAACGCAAGCGCATGTCGAAACTCGAACCGGAATGCGCGAATCGCCACAGCATCGTCACTGGGCCGATCGCCAGTCGCCTTGTTCGTGTCCTTAGACATCGGAGGTCTTTTGGGAAGTCGAGATTACTCCCCAACCTCAAAGGAAGGAAGAAAGAGGCAGCGGCGGCCTGTCCCATAGAAGTCTCGCTGAAGGCTGCATGCCGGAATCAGGACGGTTGGCCGGGTATTAGGGCGGGTGGGCGATAGTCGCGCGGTCGAGGGGTGAGGGTATGCTCAAAGCGCCCTCCACGCCTGCGCTTGGACAAAATCGACATCACCCGGGCGGCGATTGTTCACGGTTGTTCATCGCCGAACTAGGCGGCGAGGTGTCTGGCCACAAGTGCTGAGCGATAGTCCGCGAAGTATAACTTCATTTCGTTCGCGTAACTCCCGCCGATCTGCGTTGCGTCGTGGGAAAGCGTCTTCTCGACATGCGCTGCCAGTCGCGCCAGCGCTGCTGCACCGGCCATGGCGCTGGCGCTTTTGAGAGAGTGCACCAGACGGACGATCTCGGCGGTGGAGGTCTTGTCGCCAGCGAGCTTCGCCAGCTGGTCGAGCTTCTCTGCCGTGTCGGCGAGATAGGTGTCGATCAGCAAGCGCAACATCTCCTCGCCAGAGTCTGCGCGGAAGGTATCAATGACGTTCCAGTCGATGACCGGGGCGTTTTCGGTCGGCGCCGCCGATGGCGCTGTGGCGCCATGGAATGACGTCTTGCCGCGAACGGCATTGGCAAGCGCGATCATCAGATCTTCCCGGCGGAACGGTTTGCCAAGGTGGGCGTTCATGCCCGCGGTTCGGCAGCGGACAATGTCATTGTCGAAAGCGTTGGCGGTGAGCGCGATGATGGGGGTGCGGGCGCATGCACCGGGCATTGCGCGGATCGCGCGCGTCGCTTGCAGTCCGTCCATTTCCGGCATGTGGACATCCATCAAGATGACATCAAAGGCGGCGCGCTTAACCGCCTCGATCGCTTCGAGGCCGTTGCCCGCCATGTCGGGCACGATGTTGAACTTGGCCAAGACCGAGCGTACGACCAATTGGTTGGTTGCATTGTCTTCAGCGACGAGGACGCGCAGCGGCCGACCCAGCGACGAAATCACGCCAAGAGCTTCCTCGACCTGCGCTTCCTCGATGCCTTTGGCGACACTTGATACCTGGTCGGCACTGGCGACCGTGACTGGCACTTCGAACCAGAAGCGCGAGCCTGTTCCGGGCGTGCTCTCGACGCCGATCGTTCCGCCGAGGCCCTCTGCCAGTTTCTTGGAGATCGCAAGGCCGAGGCCTGTGCCGCCAAACTGGCGTGAGATCGACGCATCCGTTTGGCTGAAGCTCTTGAACAAGCGGTCCAATCGATCGGCCGCGATGCCGATCCCCGTGTCGACGACTTCAATGCGCAGACGCGTTCGGCGGTCAATCGTTGTATGCGCTTGTGCGCGCAACGTCACGGCGCCCTTTTCGGTGAATTTGACCGCGTTGCTCAGCAGATTGAGAGCGATTTGGCGCAAGCGACCGGCGTCGGTGCAGACATATTGCGGTAGATCGGGATGCGTTTCGATGACCAGGTCGATTGCCTTCGCGTTGGCGCGCGGAGCAACGATTTCGACCGTGTAGGTCAACAAGGCGTGCAGGTCGAAGGGCGCGTTTTCGAATTCCATCGCTTTCGCTTCGAGCTTTGAGAAGTCAAGAACGTCGTTGATGATCCCAAGCAAGCTTTCGGCCGACTCGCGGATTGTCGATGCGTGTCGGCGCTGGTCGGGCTGAAGGTCGGTGTCCAGCAGGACGCTCGTCATGCCTAAGACGCCGTTCATCGGTGTGCGAATTTCGTGGCTCATCATCGCAAGGAAGTCGGATTTGGCCTCGCTTGCGCGCTCGGCGCGATCTCGATCCGCAAGCGCTTGCGTCTTGGCCGCCTGAAGCTCCGCGATCAAGTTTCGCCGATCGTGTTCGGCTTCCAGCATGGTGAGCGTGATCCGCCAAATCGACACCGCGTAAGCTGCGACGATTCCGATGAAGGAGAGGATCAGCCCGCAGAGCAGGATGCTGAGAGGCCACACCTCTTGCATTATGACGGTGCTGAGAAAAACGATGGAATACCCGGTTACCATGGAAACGGCGACGCTGAGTCTGGGCGCCGCCTGGGCGCCGGCGCCCGCGAGCCCGGCAGCGAGGACGACATAGATGAGGGCGTTGTTCAATCGATCGCCCGGGATGAAGAAAAGCCAAGCGATGCTGCCGAGACAAAGCGCCATTGCGGCCATGGCTGCGGCGATGCCGATCTCCCAATACTCAAGGCGTTCCGCCCTCCGTGGGTCCGCAAGGAATATCTTCGGCAAGCTGACCGCAACAATTGTGACCGTCAGCGTGATGGCAATCCAGAGCGCCACAGACGCCGCATTCGACCACCAAAGAAGTGTCGCGCCAAGGCAAAGCACCGTCGGCGGGAGCGTGTAGATGTTGGGCTGCATGAAACGTGCGCAGATCTCCAACTGCCTCAGGCTCAAAGCGGGCGAGTCGACTCGATCGATGGCCGAATGCTGCGAAGGCGCAGCGCCGCTTTGCGAACCCGATGCGACGCCAAGCGCCACCTGGGGATGGCTCGGACGATGACTGCGGCGCATGGGTTTGGGGATCGCTCTTGCTGGGGCTCGTGCTCTAGTAATCCTCAAGAACCGTTTCGATCGCGTTCACTAGGGCGTGGCGGACTATCTCCGCACCATCGAAATCCACGAGGACCCGGACGGGCTCTATGGACCGGGTCCGGCGCGTCGCCGGTTAGCGCGGCGTTAACGGCGGGTGGGCGATAGTCGGCGGTTGAGGGGTTCGGCCGGGGACATATGCGCTTGAAAGTGGACGATCGCGGCGTGTTGGCGTTCGTGGCGGTGTTGGCCGTTGCGGCGATCGCGGTTGTTTTCTTTGCGCTCAATCGCAAGGCGCCGGACACGGCGCTCGTCATTGCGACGGAAGGCGATTGTCTGCGCGCGTTCGACAAGACGACGTGCGACGACATCGTGGCCGCTGCAATGGCGGTGCATGGGCGCACGGCGCCGCGCTTCTTCGACGTCGATCTCTGCGAATTGAGCTTTGGCGCGGGCGGTTGCCGGGCCGTGCAGAACGGAATGGTTCCTTCGCGCAGTTATGCGCCGAAGATCGCGGTCATCCTCGCGCCGCGCGACGGCGATCTGCGCGAACTCGTGCCGCTCTATTTCGCGGCGGGCGATGACGGCGGCGAAGGTCCGCGGCGCGTTTTCTATCGCGGGAGCGCGGTCGGTACGCTG
>JAEUML010000197.1 GCA_016792785.1 Alphaproteobacteria bacterium | reverse complement strand
CAGCGTACCGACCGCGCTCCCGCGATAGAAAACGCGCCGCGGACCTTCGCCGCCGTCATCGCCCGCCGCGAAATAGAGCGGCACGAGTTCGCGCAGATCGCCGTCGCGCGGCGCGAGGATGACCGCGATCTTCGGCGCATAGCTACGCGAAGGAACCATTCCGTTCTGCACGGCCCGGCAACCGCCCGCGCCAAAGCTCAATTCGCAGAGATCGACGTCGAAGAAGCGCGGCGCCGTGCGCCCATGCACCGCCAACGCCGCCGCCACGATGTCGTCGCACGTCGTCTTGTCGAACGCGCGCAGACAATCCCCCTCCGTCGCGATGACGAGCGCCGTGTCCGGCGCCTTGCGATTGAGCGCAAAGAAAACAACCGCGATCGCCGCAACGGCCAACACCGCCACGAACGCCAACACGCCGCGATCGTCCATGTTCAAGCGCATGTGCCCCCGGCCGAACCCCTCAACCGCCGACTATCGCCCACCCGCCGTTAACGCCGGGCTAACCGGCCATTTACCGAGGAAAGGATCACTGACGCGGCGCACTTGAAAAGCCATCACGCGGCCGCGGCCGAACACCGATACCCGTCGCCGCCACCGCCGATGCGTCCAAGTCGCTGGCTCTACCCCTGCAAGCACTATTGCGACCCGCTCTTCTTATGACAAAATACTTCGTTGGCGTGATCTGGCGATCAACGGAGAAAGCCGTAAGATGCTCTCTTTCGCACACGGCGCGGCGAAGATCGTACTCGCTTTGATTTTGGCGTCCGGCATCGTGTTGGCGCTCGTATGGCCATGGCGTGCTCCGGCCGTTGACTGGCGCACACCACTCGACGTGGCGCTTCACGGAGGCGACTGTGATCGAGCTGTGAAAATGCTGGTCGCAGCGACTGACGCCGGGTCGGTCGAAGCTTTTGACTTCCTCATCAAGCCACCCAGGCCAAGCAACTGCCTCAACGATCCGCGATTGCCTGAAAACGCCGCGCGCCAAGCACAAGCCCTGCGCTTTCAGCGCCAGATCGGGGAACCGCCTCTCCTCTCCGAGGATAACGATACCGATACCTGGCTTGCTTACTATGTTGGGACCGTGGATTTTCTTTGCCGACAGCCTTACCAATCTGACGGGGCCGTGGACAACGTCTTGCTCTCGAAGGCTCTAGAGGACGACGCGGGTTGGATCTTAGCCCTTCACCGACAGCGCCGGGGCATCTGCGTCGGCCTTCTCGAACAACTAACCCTTGCACTGGCTGGGAGAAGCGATCGGTCCGCAAAGGAACTCGCCTACAACCTCGCCATGAGCGACCCAACACTCGACACGCCGACATCAGCAATCGCCATGGCGTCATTGTTGTTGGAGCAGCAGTTTGTGCCGGCCTTGCTGGCCCGCGGCGATGCCGAGCAGCTGATGTGGGCGCGCCGCATGTCTTGGAGCAAGCTACGAAATGCCGCGGAGGCGGGCCATGCACGCGCGATTTCATTCATCATCGCGCTCTTGCATGATCGGCGTATTCCGGATGACGCATACTTCATCGTGTCGACACCAGCGGAGGATGCCTATTTCTGGATCCTTCGCAGCAGGCGTCTAGAACAAACTCAAACCGCGCTTTACACCACCATCGAAGCGTCACTCGGCGTCAACGCGCGAAAAAAAATCGATAACCGCGAACAGTACGATTGGGAGCTCCAACAGTCGCTCACGCCCAAGGAACGCAGCCGTTAGCAGCCGCTACGGCCACGAGTGCCCCCAAAGGTCACGTTCGCTACCGCAGCCGTTTGCTACGAAATCCGTAGTGATTCTATGCAGGGCTGCGTACATGACCCGAGCGCCTTCCGCAGCATGGTCGTAGTTCTTTTGATCTACGCCCACTCCCCCCTCAATCTTTGCAATCTCTCGCTTGATGCGCTCGATCTTGGCGGTCGCGCTGTTGATGTCGCGCGCCTTTTGGTCCTCGAGTCTACGGCGCCATCTTCTCTCAGCGTCTTCGCTGATGAACGGCCCTGCAACCTCGCAGAGGCCGTCTAAAATCACATTCTTCAGTTGTTCTCTCGGCCGGAGGCGCCTGTACTTTTCTCCAACATCGCTTGGACATATCCAAGACGCCTCTTCAGGTTCCGTTGATCGCGACTGTGCTTCTCTGAGATCGGCCTCAGCTTGCGCCAGCGCGTTCTTCCACTTCGCGATGTTTGCGTTGGCCACATCCAGGCGGAACTTGGGAACTTTCTTCTCCCTTTCCCAATATTCCGCTGATTCTCGTGCGGACTTGTATTCACTCCTCAGATTTTGACACACCTTGGCTCGTACTTCGCGATCCGCTGCTTCGCGATCTCGTTCCGCCTGATCGGGATGCTGCCGCGGTAGTGGTGGCGGCTGTTTCGTCTGGCGTGACGCGGCCGGCGGCGCGCCGCCATCGTCGCCACCGCCCAACAGAGCGATCCGCCCGCCGTCCGCGGCAGAACCGCTTGGCGCGTCAGACTCGCCGCGACCCAACAACTGCAGTGCAACACTTTGGCGGAGCGCGGGCTCCATGCGCATCACAAGCTCCGAAACGGAAGTACGCGCAGAACCACGCTTCAATTCGGTTGCAAAGTCCTCCGGCAAAGCCGGATGTGCGAACACGGGCACGCCGGCCATCGCCATGTCTGCACGGTTCGCTTCGATCACGCCGCGTAGGGCGCGCGCTCGTCCGTCGTCTTCATCAGCCGAAAAAAAGGCACTGACCCATTGGTCGACGGCACGCGAGCGCCGAGCCAACTCAATCGGGCCTTCTTCGGGCAGGCGATCCTCAGGCGCGCGCAGGTCGAGCAATCGCCGCCGCCCCCGATGGGAGCCAAAATCCAAGAAACCGTTCGTCTTGTACATGATGCACCTCTCGTCTCGAAAAAATGCCTACATTCACAATCATCTCCGCCATTAGGCGAGGACAGCAGGCTCACCGCAACGGATCCCACCCCACCTCTTCCCGTGTCCCGCCGAAGCGGCCGCCCATCGGCGCGCCGGCGAGCGGGTCGTAGTCGCCGTCGGCGGTTGCGGGCGCGTGGCGCGCATCGTCGGGGCTCGCGGCGTGGCGCAGCATCATGAGACCGATGCGCGTCGCCGAGATCAGATCGTCGCGTTCCTTCACGATCAGTCCATCCTTGCGGTGATAGAGGCGGAACTCTTCGAACCAATCGGAGAGATGCGCGAAAACTTTGAGCCGCCCGCTCTTCATCCGGTCGAGCATCGCCATGATCCCGGCCTCGAGCCCGAAGCCGCCGTCCCCGTGCGTCGCGTGCGCGCGCAGCATCTTCAGGCCCTGCGCCCGGTACTGCGCCGCCAACGTGTCACCTGATCCCTTGTCATGCGCGAGCCCGTCATGCGGCCACGCCCATTTGAGCAACGCCCCCCACGGCTTCAGCGCCGCCGCATGCACGACCGGCGTCTGCTCGCGCACACGGTAGGCCGCGGTCACATAGACGCAATCCGCGTCGCGGTCCCAAGCGAGCTTCACCGCCGCGAACGGATGGTCCCACCCGAAATCCATCGCGCCCAGCAGCGCCCAATGCGCAGGCACCGCAAACGGCGCGACGCTGAGGCTCTCCTCCGGAAAGGGAAACACGCGGCCCGAGCCCAGAATCGGAACGCCCCGCGCCCGCGCCTCGCGCTCGTGCGCGGGAAACGCCGCGATGATGCGCGCACGCTCGGCCTCGGGGATGTGCTCAGCGTCTTCAATCGTCATGTTGACGTCGGCGGTGGTGACACCGTCGCTGTCGTGCATCAACCGCTCGACGATCTCGCTCATGCCTTTGAGCGGCGTGAACGTCGTGTAGATGATGCCGCGCGTCGCGGTCAGCCGCGCCAGCGCCTCTCCATAGATGCCGGCCGGCGGCTCCTCGTCGCACCAGATCGCGTGCTTGGCCGGCCCCTGCCACGCCTCGCGCCCCTGGTCGTAGCGCTTGAAGCCGAGGCGCGATATCCCGCCGGACGCATGATTGACGAGCACCGTGTCGAGCAAATCGGCGACCCCGCGCCCGCGCTTCGCATCGACGATTGCGCCCTCGGGGATCGCGCCGGTGCCCCAACTGCCCACCGGCCCCATCAGCACGCGCTGCGGATTGTCGCGTGTCGTCTCGCCGGTATCGCAGGCCGCCCACGCTTCGATCGCGTGCTCGAAGCGCCGCCCGCCCCACCACTCGGGGTAACGCCCGGTCAGGTGCATGGCCATCTCCATGCCGCCCGCATGCGTCTTGCCCTGCTGGTTGCCCGCGCGCAGCAAACGCTCCGTACACGTCAAACCGAAGTCGTGAAACGCCTTCTGCTTCGGATAGGGCCGGTACTGCGCAAGCTTGTTCCCGGCAACACGCCGCGCCTGCTCGGCCCTGAGCGCTTCTCAACCGCCGAAAGCTTCGTCGGCTGAAGCACACCCGGCGCAGGATTGGATCGTTCGATCGTCACTCGTATCTCCCAAAAATCGACGGAGGATTCTGTCCCGGGAGCGCGGGCATCCTGCCCGCTCTTGCCGACTCTCAATCGCAGGATGACGGCGCACCCGGGAAAGTCAGAACCGCCTACGCCGCGCCGTCTTCACGCGGCACCGACAACGCCGTTTGCGCCTGCTCGTCGATGACCACCGCGTTCGTCTCGCTCTCACCGCTGCGACCCAGGATCTTTCGGATCACCGCCAGATAGTCGGCAAGCTCGCTGTCCGAAAGATGATCGAGCCGTGCCTCCTGCACGAGCAGATGGGCCGGCAACAGCCGCGCCACGACGCGCAAATAGACGGCAGGATTGTCCGTGCGCACGCGCGCGATCACTTCGCGCCCATGCAGGTCGAAGTCCTCGCACATCGCATCCAGGAAGCGTTCGTCGATCCTGTTGCGCGACCCGCGCCGCCGTACCGCCGAATTGCCGGACTCGGCCGGCTTGAAGCAATGCTCGCGCGGCGGATGCTGACACCCGACATAGGCGGACAAGGCGGGCGTCGTCGCGGCAGGCGTAGCATTCGACGAGTTTATCTCCGCCGACGCGTTCGGTGGCGCGACGCGCGCCTTCGTCTTTCCCATCTCACCCTCCATGCGCGCCCTCCCCGTCGACGCGCAAACAAAAAAAACCCGGGCCGCTTTCGCGATCCGGGCACAATCCGCCATGTACTGACTTCGAGCGCCGAATGTCGCCGAAAGCGCCGAAATAGTCAAGAACATTATAAGAACATTCTGTGGAAACGCCAAATCCGCTAAGGTCAAGATCGATGATGCTTTGGCCCTTCCGCATTGCGATCGCGGCCCTGCTGGCGGCAAGCGCCGCCATCGCAGCAACCGCGTTCGTGCCGTCATGGGATCGCACGCTGAGTCGAGCGATGGCGAGTTTTCGGCCGCCGCCGGAGCCCACGCCCGCCCGCTATGTCGCGCCGAACGAACAGCGCTCGCCGAAACGCTGCCGCGACAAAAATGCGGTGTCACCATTGCGCGACGAGCAGGAAGCAAACGAGCCCACGCCGGAACTGTCCATTCGCACAACCGAGAAAATTGGCCGCAGCGTACCTGTCGACGTCGCCCTGCTTGTGGACACGCAAGGCAACGTAACCTGCGCCGAAGCAGTCTTCGGCCACACGATCTACCATGCGCGCGCCGAAGCTCTGGCTATGAAGTGGCGCTTCAAGCCGTTCCGCCGGGACAACCGACCCGTCATGGCGAGCCTCACCCGTGAGGTCCCTGTGCGTTGGCCTGAGCGAAGGCCAGCCACGCACACGGCGTTTCCAACGATGACGGACAGGAACACGCTGCGGATCACTCTACGGCGCACCATGTGCCATGGCGTGTGCCCGCAATACGACGTCGAAATCCGCGGCGACGGAACCGTTGCATACCGGGGACACGCATTTGTCGCGCTGTCCGGATCGCATCGCGCCACAGTCACTACGCGGGATGTCGACGCGCTGCTCGCTCGGTTCTCACAGGTCAACTTCTTTTGGCTGCACGACGCCTACATTTCGGAGCGCGCCAGGCACGGTCCGGCAACAAATGTCAGCGTCAAGTTCGACAACCACGAAATGACGGTTCACGACGCGCAGGGCCTCCACGTCGGAATGCCTGACGCCGTTCGCGACATCCAGAAAGAAATCGACCGCATTGCCGGCACCGAGCGCTGGACGATCGGCAACGCCCAGACGGCGCCGAGCCTCATTGCCGAACGGTGGAACACCAAGAGCCGCAGCAGCGACAACCTCTCGATCCCCATAGGCGTGGCCGTGTACGGCGACGCCGACACGCTGCGCAGCGTGATCGCGCTCGGCATTCCGCTCGCTGTCGACGTGGAGTTCCAATACACTTGGGGCGCCGCCCTTTTGGGCAACGTGCTCGAAGCCGCAGCGTTGCGCGGCGACGCCGAAATCTTGAAAGTCGTGCTCGAAAGCTCGCGCGCCTTGGACCCGGGCACATCTTGGAGAAGGCTTGTTGCGCGCCGCCGAAAGCGGTCGTCTCGACATCGTCGCGCCGATCATCGCCGCCGGCGCCGACCCGCGCTATCAGCGCCCGGGCCGCAAGCGCGATCCCAAAGGCTTCATAGGTCCCGGGCAGGCGTTACGTACGGTGCTAATGAATGCCGCGGGATCGGGCGCACCCGACCTCGTCGAGACGATCCTCAAGGCAAAGCCCGACGTCAACGCGCGCGATGAATACGGTTGGACCGCGCTGCATTTCGCGGTCACTCCGGGCGTCATCCCGGAAGCATGGTCTGCGGAACGCGAGCGCGTCATAGCACTCCTACGCGCCGCGGGCGCCGACCCGACCGCGCGCAACGCACTCGGAAAAACACCGGCCGACCTGTCCGAGGACCCGCGCATCAAGGCAGCGCTCGAACGTGCACCACGCCCGCCGAACACGCGCTCCACCAAGCACGTGGACTAAACTTCCAAACGCAACCGATTCGTAGGGCCACAAGCCATGGTCGTCATCCGGGGTCCTGTCGGGCCCAACAGAAGCACCGGCTACTCCCGCCCTTGGTCCGTCCGTACACGGATTGCCGTCGTCGCCGTCGCGCTCCCCGTCATCGCGATCTTGAGCGCGGCCGCGATCACCAGCCCCGCCGGCGGCGGCTTCTTCGGCGACTTCATTGGCGTGACCTTCGTGGTCGTCTTCTCGTTCTGCTTGGGTGTGATCAACGGCCTTGGCGCCGCGTGGAGCGCCCTTTCGCTCGCACTCGCAGGCGTCGCCGCCTCGACCGTCGGTGGCGCGCTCGTTTTCGGCGTATTGGCGGGTCTTGCCGTCACGCTCGTGCAGCGCCTGTCGCTGCCGGGCCCCGCGCCGGTGAAGAAGTCGCTGGCTGCGACGCTTGCTTCGAAGGAGTTCTGGGTCGCGTCCGGTATCGACAGCCTGCGCCTCCTCGCCACCAATCTCGCTGCCGCCTACGGTGTCGTCCTGTTGATGTCGGCCCTGGGCGCGCTGGCGGCGCCCGAGGACTTTGCCGCGGGCTTGCAGCATCTGAACGCGATCGGCGGCAGCGGTATGGGCGGCGATCACACGTTCGGCGGTCTTCTCTTCGCCCTCGTCTTCGCGATCGGGCTGCTTATCGGCATCGGTTGTCTCAGCGGCGCCTCCTTCGGCGCAATAGCTGGCGCTTTGTTCGGCACGCTTGGCTGGACGGGGCTCGCCGTACCGGCGCTCAAGGGCGCAGCGAAAGGCGCAACGATCGCGATATTCGAGCACGAGCAGAAATCCCTCGCACTGCGCGCGTTGACGGGCGCCTACACCGGCGCGCTCAACGGCGCCGTCGGCGGCATGGTCGTCGCCTTAGTGCTCGGCAGCCTGCAGCTTCTGGGATTGGTGTAGAAACCGCGGGCGCGCCGCCTCAAAACGAAATGTGCACGCGCCTGTTCTGTGCCTCGCGTGCGCCGTCGGCGGTTGGCACCATCGGCTCGCTCTCGCCGCGGCCGGAGATCGCGATCGCAGCCGCGTCGATCCCTTCGGCGATCAGCGCCTTTTCGACCGACTTCGCGCGGCGCACGGACAGCGCCTTGTTGTAGGCGATGGAGCCCGCACGGTCGGCGTGGCCCACGACGCGGATCGCCGCCGACCCCGACGCGCGCACCGCGACCACCGCTTCGCGGATCGTCGACAGCGCCTGCGGCGACAGCGTGTATTTGTTGAAACCGAAGAACACCATGAACTCGCGCTCGAGCGGCACGGGCTGAGGCGCCTCGGGCGGCGGCGCGGACGCCACGACCGCGGGCGCCGCGAAGTAAATGCGCACGCCGGCGCTCGCAGCATGCTTGTCGAAGTCGTCGCCGTCGAGCGTCACCGTCGACGTCGGCTGGAAGTTGATGTCGCGCACGCTGGCATAGCGATAGTTCACGAACACGACCGCGACCTCGCTCACCGCATAGTTGAGGCCTGCAATCCCCTGATACGCGAAATGCCAGTCGCTCTCGTCGACCGGCGCCCAAGTCGTGTCGAGTTGGAAGGACGCGTAGTCGCCGCCCGCGCCGAGCCCGACGGCCAGCGACACCCGCTCGAACAACGGCACGTCGTAGAGCACGTTGATCATGGCCGAGATTTCGCTGAGCTCGCCCGAAACCGGGTTCTTCGTTCCGCCTTCGCGCCGAAGCACGGCCTCGCGCCCCTCCTTCACATAGGAGGCGATGTCGTTCTGCCGGAAACCGCCTTCGCCCTCGATGCGCCAGCCGCCGAACGAGAACCCGGCCGCGCCGAACACGGCCCAGCCCGTGTCGAACGTCGCGACCGCGTCCTTGAAGATCGGTCCGCAATACGTCCACTTCGTGCGCACGTGTTCCCAATCGTCGACCTCGCTCGCCCCGCCTTCGAAGCTGAGGTAGAAGCCTTCCGCCGCCGTGGCCGGCAACGATAAATAGAGGGACAGTATAGCTCCCGCGAGCACGCGCGTCGTCATGCCTTGACACCCCGAAACCGTTTGTTTGATCGCCCGCAGGTGACGGATCGAACCGTCCGGCTTTGCGCCGCCCGCCCCCGCGAATCGTTGTTCTGGAAAAAGTATGGGTGCGTCGCGGGAATCGCGTTACGCGCCGCGCGTGAGACGCATGCGCCATGAATCAAAGCGCGTGCGCAGCGTGCTCGTGCAGAGGCGCGCCGCCGCTCAGTTGCGGTTGCGTGATTCGAAAAGCGCGCGAGACCTCGCGGCGCACGCGCAAGCTCTCAGCGGTTGAATGAATTCGAGACGCGCCGCACAGCGAACCCGCCGCATCAACGCGTTAGCCCGCGCTGCGTCGTCAGCGCACGGAACATTTGAATTTCAGTGCACGGCGTCCGCGCGCCAGAGCTCCTCGACCTGCGCGCGGCTGACCTTGAGCGCACAGTATTTCTTTTTCGCTTTCGCCCGGCCCTTCGGCTCCGCGACGACGTTCTCGCCGCCTTGGCCGAGCGATCCGGGTTCGACCGTTCCCGACTTCCAATAGCCGGGTTCGATCGGTTGCCACGTGCCGGCATCGCCCGTGCGGCCCCAAATCGTGAGCCGCCCCTCGGCCGCCGCCTCGCGCAATTCTTCTAGCCGGCGCGGACAATCCGGATTCTCGACCGTCAAATGGCCGCTCCACTCGCCGCTCAAACTCCACGCAACCGCATCCGAAACCCACACGTCGTCTTCGAGCACGGGCTCGGCGCCGCTCTCGGCCTTCGCCTTGCGCGGCGTCTTCGTCGCCGCCTTACGCTTGGGCGGTGACTTCTTCTTGCGCGGCTTCTTCTCGGCCGCAGGCGTTGGTTCTTCGTCGGCGGCACCTTCCTCCGCCGCCGTCACGATGGGCTCCTCCGCCAACTCCGGCCTCTCATCGGCTGCATCTTCCGCCGCCGCTTCTGCACCGGGTTCTTCCACCGCCACCCCTTCCGAGGTCGACGCCCTTGCAGGAACTTCTTCGACAACCGCCTCTTCCGAAGACACTATCTCGTCAGACGCTTGGATGGGCTCCTCGCGTTCGCGCTCCACCTCAGGGGCAGCGTCAACCGTGCTCTCCCCGGACAACTCCTCAATCGCAACATCGGTTTCCGTCTCGACGTGCAGTTCTGCGTCGACTTCCTCGTCGACAACCTCGTCGGAGCCTGCTTCGGAGTCTGCTTCGGAGTCTTCCGCGCGAGCAGCAACCTCCGTCTCGAATTGTTCGGCTTCGGGAGCTGCCAGTGCGTCGCTCTCGGAAACGTCTTCCGGCAAAGCCGCCTCAAGCGCATCGCCGGTTTCGACTTCGTCCGCGCGGCTGTCGGCCTCAACATCGTCTGCCGCCGCCTCGACCACAGGCGCGACGACGTCGTCAGTGGTCTCCGCCGCCTCACCCGGATCGGACATCTCGGCAACGTCATTGGCCGCGACGGCCGGCGCCATCTCCGGCTCCTCCGCCTCGACCGGAACCGCGACCACGGCCTCGACCGTGCGCGTCTCGCTCACGACCACCGGCTCGCGCGCTTCCTCAGGCATCGATGCCGCGCGCATGGCGCGCCGCAACAGCTGTGATTGGTCGTCGTTTGCGGCGGCCGCTGCCTCACCCACCATCAACGCGACGGAGGTCGGTGCCGGACGCACGAACAACGAGAAGATGGAACGCCCCAACGCTTTCAACATGGAAGAATCATAACTGATTCGTTTCCACGCCATGCCCGCATCAACAACGTAAGCGAGCAGCGTGAGCTATTTGCAACGACGCGACGCACCGTAATGAGTGTTAACGCGGCGACCATCCGTTAACGGCCGGATCGTTTGACTCTATAGTACGTCACGTACTATTACGACAAGTATGAAAAAGCAATCGCCGATCACCCGCCTGGGCTACGCCCTATTGGGCCTCCTGCGCGACCAGCCGATGTCGGGCTACGACATCCGCCGCCAGTTCGCCGAAACGCCGATGGGCCACTACAGCGACTCGCCCGGCGCGATCTATCCGGCGCTCGCCCGGCTCGAGCGCGACGGTTACGTCACGGGCCGCGTCGACGGTGCCAAGACGCTGCGCCCGCGCAAACTCTATCGCCCAACCGCCGCCGGCAAAGCCGCACTCACCGCCTGGATCCGCGAACGGCCGGCGCCGCGCGCAATCGTCGACGCGACGCCCGACTGGTTGTTGCGCCTGGCCTTCGCGACGGGCGTGCTCTCGGGCGCGGAGGCGGCCGACCTGCTGCAGGCGATCGACGACGCCTGCTCCGCCTATGCGCGCGAATTGCAAACCCACGCCGACGCGATGCCGAAGCAGGCTGTCTACCCGCGTATGGCGCTCGACCACGGCATCGCGAGCTATCGCGCGACCGCATCGTGGGCCGGCGCATGCGTCGCGCAACTTGGCAAAGAAAGACGCAAATGAGAACGACGGACGCAATTCTGCTCGCGCTCGCCGCCGGCGTTGCCGCGTTTGCCTTCATGCTGCTCGACCGCCACGATCCGCTCGCGACGCCCGTCGTGCTGGCGCAGCACATCGCGGCGATGATCTTGACCGTGTTCTTGATCGCGCTGTGGCGGCCGTCGAAGGCGCCGCTCGCGGCAACGTTTGCGGTCGCTTATGCAATCATGGTCGCAAACATCCACATCGAGCTCGCGTTCTTCATGGATGTCGCGCCGGACCAACGCGCGGCGATGCTCGGCATCGCGACGATGCACTGCGCGCTCGCGGTCGGGCTCGCGCGGCTTGCGAGCCCGCGCGGCGGTGACGCCCCGACCGTCGCCGAATGGACGGCGCGCGGCGTTGCAAACTGGATCCTGCGCATCGCCGCCGCCGCGTTCGTCTACGTCGCGCTCTACGTCGTGATCGGCGCCGCCTTTTACACCTACACGATGCCTTACTACGAGAAGGTGGCGGGGCTCGCATTGCAGGTGCCCGACATCGCGACGGTGCTGAGCGTGCAGATCGCGCGCGGCGCTGTCTATGCGTTGGCAGCACTCGTCTTCGCGCTGACGACGCCGCGCGCGCAAAGACCGACCCTCATTGCGATGGCGCTCTTCGCGGGTCTCGGCGGCATCGCGCCGCTGCTCGCCAACACCGATTGGCCGCTCGAATTGCGCATCGCGCACGCCGTCGAAATTCTGTTGCAGAACGCAACCTTCGCCGCCATTGCGCTCATGTTGCTGAAGACTCGGCCGATAGAATCACGCGCGCAAACATGAACCGCGAAAGCGCGTGCATCGCCTGCCGGCTGCACGCAGATTTTCCACAGCCAATCGTTGGTTGAAATCCACCACCCTCGCCGTGCAGAAAATGACGCCGCGCATCACCGAATCGTAGGAACCTCTTTTCGCTGTGTCCCGAACGTGACACGGATCACCTGGCGCTCTGCGCTACCTTCGCATCGCTAACCCCGGGCGTCCCCCAACGGCGGCACAGAGCACCGCCGAGCGCCCACTGGCCCCTCGCAGTAACAAACAAAATGGTGATGGTATGAAAATTCGAACGCTGCTCCTCGGCGCCTGCGCGTCCCTTGCGCTCAGCACGGCCGCGAACGCGACCACGATCAACGGCTGGTACGTCAGTCTCGAAGGTGGCGCCAACTGGGTCGAAGATTGGGATCATACGCAATTCACCACGGTGGCCGGCGCTCTGGTCGATCAGGATCCCGCGTCGTCGAGCTTCGACACGGGTTGGGCCGTTCTGGCTTCGGTCGGTTACGGTTGGAACAACTGGCGCGGCGAACTTGAGTTCGGGTATCGCCACAACGATCAGGACGCGGCGACGTCATATGACCCCGGCCCGTTTCAGTTCACGAACAGCGGTGAGCTTCGGGAAGTCACGTTGATGGCGAACGTCCTCTACGACATCCCAGTGACGGATAAGATGACGGTATCACTCGGAGCGGGCGCGGGTGCCGATTATGCGGAACTCGACTACGCACCGAACATTGCGGGCTTCCAAGACGACGATCATTGGTCGTTCGCCTATCAAGGCATCGCGGGCATCAGCTACGCGGTCGGCTCGCAAACGTCGCTGTTCTTGAATTATCGCTATCTCCGAGTCACCGATCCCGAGTTCGATTTCCGACCGTCGGTCAACCAATATCTGGAAGGCGACGACTTTGTGAAGCACACGGCTACGATCGGACTGCGCTACCACTTCGGCGCACGGGAAGCCGAACCGATGGTGGCCGCGCCGCCGCCGCCTCCGCCGCCGGTGGAAGCGACTGCGCCGCGCGAGTTCATTGTCTTCTTCGGCCACAACAAGTCGAACCTGACGCCGGAAGCCTTGAACGTGATCAAGCAGGCCGCCGACGCCGCCAAGCAATTCGGCAGCGCATCGATCTCGGTCGTCGGCCACGCCGACCGTTCGGGTTCGGACGCCTATAACCAGAAGCTCTCGCTCCGCCGCGGCGGCGCGGTCAAGGGCG